>URKI01000026.1 GCA_900548505.1 uncultured Oscillibacter sp.
TCGCCCAGGGTCATGGCCTCGGTCTGGTCGTGGGTGACGTAGATGAAGGTGGTGTCGATCCGCTGACGCAGCTTGATGATCTCCGCGCGCATCTGGTTGCGGAGCTTGGCGTCCAGGTTGGACAGGGGCTCATCCATCAGGAACACCTGGGGATTGCGGACGATGGCGCGGCCGATGGCCACGCGCTGGCGCTGGCCGCCGGACAGAGCCTTGGGCTTGCGCTCGAGATATTGGGTGATGTCCAGGATCTCCGCGGCTTCCCGGACCTTCTTGTCGATCTCATCCTTGGGGACCTTGCGCAGCTTCAGTGCAAAGGCCATGTTCTCATAAACGGTCATGTGGGGGTAAAGCGCATAGTTCTGGAACACCATGGCGATATCGCGGTCCTTGGGCTCCACGTCGTTCATGCGCTTGCCGTTGATCAGCAGGTCGCCCTCGGAGATATCCTCCAGACCGGCCACCATACGCAGCGTGGTAGATTTGCCGCAGCCGGAGGGGCCCACCAGAACGATGAACTCCTTATCCGCGATCTCAAGGTTGAAATCGTGGACTGCGGTCACCTTGTTGTCGTAGATCTTCTTGATGCCTTTCAGAGAAACAGTTGCCATATGTACGGCCGTAAAAGCTGTGCATCCGCACAAGCTTCCTCACGCCGGGAGAGCGAAACTCCCGGTGCATTACGACAGGTCTCCACACTGCCGCACCGCCGGCCAGGCGGATGGAAATCTCCTCCTTTTTTATGGCTGACCTGCCGCTATTGGAATGGAGTAGCGACGGCCGCCTGATTGAAAAATTTGGGGAATTACTGCGCGAGCAGGTCGCCCCGGAACACGATGGCCCGGATGCTGAGATCCTGCTGATCCAGCAGCACCGCGGTGGCCTCCTTGCCTGCATCCAGGCTGCCGGCGTAATCGTCGATGCCGATGGCGCAGGCGGGGTTATAGGAGGCGGCGCGCACAGCGTCTGCCAGAGGGATACCGAAGGAAACGGTCTGGCGCAGGCAGCCCATCAGGCTGGTGACGGAGCCGGCCAGGGTGTTGGGGTCGTCTGCCATGGTGGCCCGGTTGCCGTGCACCACGATCTCCTGGCCGCCGAAGGGATATTTCCCGTCCGGCATGCCGGTGGCCCGCAGAGAGTCGGAAATCAGGATCACCCGCTCCGCCCCGAACAGGGCGAAGGTGGCGCGTACCACGCTGGGATGAATGTGGATGCCGTCGCAGATGAGCTCTGCCCGGACACCCGGGGTATCAAACGCGGCGCCGATGACGCCGGGGGCGCGATGGGTAAAGGGAGGCATGGCGTTAAAGAGGTGCGTGGCCTGCCGGGCGCCTGCCTGGAACGCGGCCAGGGCGGTATCGTAGTCCGCCGTGGTGTGGCCCACGGAGACGGTGATGCCGTCGGCGCGGGCGGAGGCGATAAAGGGCAGGGAGCCGGGCTGTTCGGGCGCCACGGACACCAGCTTCACAAGGCCATTGGCTGCCTGCTGGAGCCGGTGGAGCATGTCGCCGTCGGGATCGTGGAGGAAAGCGCCGTTCTGGGCGCCCTTTTTGGCGGCGCACAGGAAGGGGCCCTCCAGATTGAGACCGGCCAGATAAGCGCCGGAAGTGGCCTTGGCCCGGTGGGCCGCGGCGTTTTCACAGATCCGCCGCAGCTGCTCTTCCGGCAGCGTCATGCCGGCGGGGCAGATATAGGTGACGCCCTGGCTGAGCTCGTAGTCGGCCATGGCCTGGAGCCCGTCAGGAGTGGCATCGGAGAAATCCTCGCCCACGCAGCCGTGGAAGTGTACGTCCACCAGGCCGGGGATCACATAGCAGCCGGTGGCGTCCAGCGTCTGGCCGCCGGCGGGAGAGGCGGTAAAGTGCGCTCCGTCGGTATAGAGATCCCGCTCCACGAATCCGCAGTCCAGATCAAAGACGGTTCCGCCGGTTATCTGCATACGCTTACCCCCGCTTCCACGATGCGGTGCAGGGCGGCCTCGTCGCCTACCACCACCACGTCGCCGTGGAGCTGGAGGATAGAGGCCGGGCAGTCAGGAGAGATGGGGCCGCAGACGGCGTTGTACAGCGCGTCGGCCTTGTCGGCGCCGCTGGCGATCAGCAGCACCCGGCGGGCGGCCATGATGCAGCCCACGCCCATGGTCAGCGCCTGACGGGGCACATCGTCCCGGGTGGCGAAGAAGCGGGCGTTGGCGTCAATGGTGCTGTCGGTCAGGTCCACCACGTGGGTCTCCTTGGTGAAGTGGTCATCGGGCTCGTTGAAGCCGATGTGGCCGTTGCGGCCCAGACCCAGCAGCTGCAGGTCCGCGTAGCCCAGAGAGGCCACCAGCGCGTCGTAGCGGTCGCACTCGGCGTCCGCGTCGGCGGCCAGACCGTCGGGCACGTTGGTGTTTTCAGGCAGGATGTCGACGTGATCGAAGAGATTGGTCTGCATGAAATAGCGGTAGCTCTGGTCATGGGTGGGAGCAAGGCCCTTGTACTCGTCCAGATTGACGGTGCGGACCTCCCGGAAGCTCAGATCCCCCGCGCGGTTGCGCGCGATCAGGTTTTCATAGGTGCCGATGGGGGTGGAGCCGGTGGCCAGACCCAGCACGCAGTTGGGCCGGCGGATGACCTCGGCGGCAATGAGGTTGGCGGCACGGCGGCTCATAGCGGCGTAATCCGCCTCCAAATAAATCCTCATAGTAATGTTCTCTCCTTTCGGCAGGATTGTCAACAAAAATTTCAGTTAAATTTCACAATGGCAGCGTCGATCATGGCGGCGGCATCGTCCACAATGGCCATGTCGCTGTCGATCAGAGCGGGCAGGGGCTTGCGGACGGAGCCAACTTCCACGCCGCGCTTTTTCAGGATGGCCTTCATGACGGCGTACAGGTTGCCGTGGGCCTCGCACATGCGGTAGATGATGCGGCAGATCTCGTTTTGCACCTGGGCAGCCTCGGTGACCCGGCCGGCGCGGTACAGCTCGTAGACCTTCAGGAACAGCTCGGGCATCACGGCGTAGGTGCCGCCGATGCCGCCGGTGGCGCCCATGGCCAGGCCGGAGATGAACTGCTCGTCGGGACCGTTCATGACCACGAACTGCTCGCCGCCCTCGTCCTTCCACATCTGGATGTCCTGGGTGGGCATGGAGGAGTTCTTCACGCCGATGACACGGGGATTCTTGCGCATCTCACGCAGCAGGGGGATGCTCAGGGCCACACCCGCCAGCTGGGGGATGTTGTAGATGATGAAATCGGTGTTGGGGGCGGCGGCGGAGATGTCGTTCCAGTAGCCGGCGATGCCGTAGGGGGGCAGGTGGAAATAGATGGGGGGGATGGCGGCGATGGCGTCCACGCCCAGGCTCTCAGCGTGCCGGGCCAGCTCCTGGCTGTCGGCGGTGTTGTTGCAGGCTACGTGGGCGATGATGGTCATCTTACCGCCCACCTCGGCCATGACGTTCTCCAGCACTACCTTGCGCTCTTCCACGCTCTGATAGATGCACTCGCCGGAGGAGCCGCCCACATACAGGCCCTTGACGCCCTTTTCCAGCAGGTAGCGGGCCAGAGCGCGGGTGCGCTGGGGGCTGATGGAGCCGTCATCCTCGTAGCAGGCATAGAAGGCGGGGAAGACTCCCTGATACTTTTTGATATCGAACATAGTGTGTACAGATCCTTTCCTTTACGCGCGAAAGCGCGGAAAATAACAGTGAAAAACCGCCGCGGACCCTCCGCCGAATATCCGGCGGAGGGTTCAGAAAGCGGATTATCCCTTGACGGCGCCCATGGTGATGCCCTGGGTGAAGTATCTCTGGAAAGCCAGGAACACCAGGATGATGGGCACGGCGGCCAGCGCAGCGCCGGCCATGATGAGGCCGAAGTCGTTGGACATTTCACTCTGGAGTCCGGCAATACCCAGGGCAATGGTCTTGGCCTCCGTTTTGGAGAGCATGATCAGCTGCAGGGGGTACTCGTTCCAGGCGTTGATGAAGGTGAAGATAGCCAGTGCGCCGATGCCCGGCTGGATGATGGGCAATGCCACGTTCATGAAGGTCTTGACCTCGCCGGCGCCGTCGATGCGGGCGGCTTCCAGCAGCGAGGAGGGGATGCCCTCGGAGAACTGCTTCATGAGGAACACGCCGAAGGGCCAGCCCACCACCGGGAAGACCACCGCGAAGATGGAGCCCCAGGTGGTGTCCACCAGATGGAGGATGGACATTTCCCGCAGCAGCGGGATGAGGATGACCTGCTTGGGCAGCGCCATGGCGCACACAAACAGGGAGAAGATGAAGCCCCGGCCCCAGAAGCGCTTTTTCGCCAGCGCATAGCCGGCCAAAGACGCGCTGAAGCAGGTGAGGATCATGGCCACGATGGAGATGAACACGCTGTTGAACAGCCACCGGATGGCCATGGGCATGTCAATGCCGAAGAGGGTGGTCTGGGACTTGAACAGCCGGGCGAAGTTGTCCCAGGAGATGGTGGTGGGGATCCACTTGACGGACTCGCCCGCCTTGATGATGATGTCGCTCTTCTCCTTCACGGAGCCGGTGACGATCCAGTAAAGGGGGAAGAGGAAGAAGATGGCCAGCAGCACCAGGAGGATGGCGGTGATGACGAAATACGGAGTGATCCGCTGCTTTTTTCCAGTCATGGTGGCGCCTCCTTATTCTGTGGTGCCGCCGTGCATGACCTTGAACTGCAGCGCGCTGAACAAGGCGATGACGATGGCCAGGATCACGCCCATGGCGTCGGCATAGCCGAACTCCTTGGTGGTTCTGAACGCGATCTCATATAGGTAGTACATGACGGTGCTGGTACTGTAGTTGGGACCGCCGGAGGTCAGCAGCTGGATCAGGGCGAAGCACTGGAAGCTGTTGATGGTGGTGATGACCGCCACATACAGGGTGGTGGGCATGATGGAGGGCCATTTGATCTTCCAGAACACCTGGAAGTCCGTGGCGCCGTCCACCTGGGCCGCCTCCACCAGGGAGTGGTCCACGTTGCCCAGGGCGGAGACATACAGCACGATGGGCTGGCCGATGGAGGTGGTGAAGAGGATCAGAATGATGCACCAAAGGGCCATCTGCTCGCTCTCGGTCCACAGGAGGCCCTCGCCGCCCATGGCACGGATGACGTAGTTGAAAAGGCCGTTGTACTTATCGAACATCCACTTCCAGACCACGACTACCGCCACAGAGCCCGTAACTACCGGCAGGTAGAATACGCACCGGAAGAAGGAGCGGGCGGCGGCGTGCATCTTGTAAATGGCGGAGCCCACCCACAGGGAAAAGGCGGTGACCGTGGGAACGGCCACCACCACGATGATCACCGTATTGATGGCAGACTTCCAGAAGATGGGGTCGTTGAAAAGGCGGATGTAGTTATCGAGGAAAATGAAATCGGAACCGGTGTTGGTGTTGGCAAAGCTGGAGTTGGTAAAGCTGGTGACCACGCCCATGGCCATGGGCGTGAGGACGAATCCAACGAAGAAAAACAGCGCCGGCAGCAAAAACAAATACGATACGACGGTCTCTCTGCGCTGGAGGACTAAGCTTCTTTTAGGCGCGCTGGTGGTAGTTGCCATAGAGCCTCCCCCGTTTTCTATATCAGATGTGGTTTAAACCGTTGCGGATAAGGGTTCTCCCTTCTCCCGCCGGAGCGGGAGAAGGGAGAGTGTGTATGGGAAAATCAGGCGTTGGCGCCGGTGTTGAAGGCATCGGCGGCCTCCTGCACGGGCGTGCCGTTGAAGACCTGCTGCAGCATGTTGAACCACAGGGGACGCATGGCGGCAAAGCCGGCGCGGGTGTTGTAGTAGGGACCGTAGTACTGGGTCCAGGAGGCCAGCAGGCTCATTTCCTCGTTGCCCTCATAGAGGTTGCCGAAGGAAGCGCGGACGGGGAAGGCACCGGTCTGGACCACGCTCTTGGGGCCCCACTCGGAATCATCGCAGATGAAGGAGATGAAGCGCTTGGAAGCCTCAGCCTTGGCATCGTCGCCGTTGTCGAACACGCAGAAGCCGTTGACCAGGTACTCCAGCTCGGGCACGCCGTCGTCAGAGGGGAAGGGAACGGAGATCTGGGTGTAATCCTCGGAGGCATAGCTCATGGCGTTGGAGGTGCCCCAGCAGAAGGTCATGGCGCAGGTCTCCTGCTGGAACTGCTGCAGCTCGTCGGCGGCGGCCATGGAGAAGCCGGCGTCCAGAGCCTTGCTGTCATACATGCTCTTGAGCAGCTCCAGAGCCTTGACGCCGTTGGCGTCCACGTTCCACTTGCCGTCCTCGCCCACGATGGAGGAGGAGTAGAGGTTGTTCACCAGAGCGCGGGTGCCCTGGTCGCCGCCCTGGCCGCCGCAGTACACGATGCCGGGAACGGTGGTGACGCCAGCGTCACGCAGGGCCTCGCACATCTTCACGAAGTTCTCGGTGGTCCAGGTGCGGTCACCCTCCAGGTTCACATACTGCAGGGCGTTGGCCTCTTCCAGAGCCTCCTTGTTCAGGCCCATGTAGAAGGGAGAGGAGGAGATGGGATACATGTAGTAGGAGCCGTCAGCGCCCACGCAGGTCTCCAGCAGGCTCTCGCTGGCGATGTCGCTCTTGAGGGACTCGATCATGTCGTCCAGGGGAACCAGGTTGCCGGCGTTGCCGTACTCAATGATACGGCCCGGAGCGTCGAACAGCACGTCGGGAGCGGTGCCGGCGGTGATGGCAGAGGTCAGGGCGTCGGCGCCGGAGGTGAAGTCAATGATCTCCACGTTGACCTTCACGTCAGGGTTGGCGGCCATGAAAGCGTCCGCCACCTGCTGCTCGTAGCCGGAGTCCACACCGAACGTGGGGAACGCCCACCAGGTGATCTCGGTGACGCCCTCGGGGGTGCCTTCCTCGGCGGGCGTCTCCTCTTTCTGACCGCAGGCGGCCAGGGCCAGGACCATGGTCATGGTCAGGGCCAGAGCAAGAAATCTTTTCATCTTCTTCATATGTCTGTGCCTCCTAAAAATTGATGAAAAATACAGGAAGTGCCAAACTTGGCTATGTGCAAATTGTACAATTGTACGCAAGGGTTGTCAAGCAATACCTGAAAAAATTTTCAAGACTGTCATTATATGAAAAAATTTTGAAAATAATTGTGGCTTTCTTCCTGTTTCTGGGTATCATACGTGTTTTTCCGACAATGCATCGGCCACCAGCTCCCGGTGCTGCCGGCAGTGCTCCAGGTCCCGGCGGCACATTTCGGAAAACAGCACGTCGATGAGGTAGAGCTGGGCGATGCGGGCGGCCACGGAGCCCAGCTGCAGGGGCCCCTCCGTGGAGCCGCACTGGAGCACCACGTCCGCAAAGGCCGCGCCGGGAGAACCGGGATAGCGGGTCACCAGCACGATTTTCGTGCCCCGGGCCTTGGCGATGCGCAGCACGTCAATGAGCTCCTTGGTGGCGCCGGAGTAGGAAAAGAACAAAATGGCGTCCTTTTCATCCAGGCTCACGGCGGAGATCACCTGCATGTGGGAGTCCGGCACGGGGAAAAAGGAGGGGAAGGTGGTGGTGAACAGGTGGGCGGCCTCCTGGGCCAGCAGCATGGACCCGCCCTGGCCCATGCACAATACCTTGTCCGCCGCCAGCAGCAGGTCCGCCGCCGCCCGGATGCTCTCCGTGCGGATGAGGGCCTGGGTCTCCCGGATGGCGTCGATCTCCGCCCCGGCCAGCTTGCTGCACAAAATGGGCACGCTGTCGTCGGGCTGGATCTCGCCGGAGAGGGGGCTGGTGTCGGGCCGGGCGGCGGTGGAGGCGGCGATGGACAGGCGGAAGGCGCTGTATCCCTGGTATCCCATCCGCCGGCAGAAGCGGGAGATGGTTGCCTCGGCCACGCCGCAGGCGGCGGCCAGCTCGGAAATGGACATGCTCTGGGTGCGCTGACCGTTGGCCACCACGAAGTTGGCCAGCTTTTTTTCCGAAGAGGTCAGCTGGTAATATTCCCGGGTGATCCGGTTGAATACGCTTTCTTCTGGCATAGACTGCCTCGATTCAGCGTCGGGTTGTCAGCCTTCCAGCAGCTGCCCCAGCATGGCGTCGCACATGATGAGCGCACGGGGCAGATGGAAGGGACCTTTGAACGTGGAGCCCTTGGTGGAGGGCTGGGTGGGCAGGCCGTCCCGGCGCAGGTAGCCGTACCACTCGCCGTACTCGGGGTCGGCAAAGTGGGCCTTGCAGTACTCCAGGGTCTTGTCGAACCAGTCCAGATATTCCTTCCGGCCGGTATCCCGGTAGAGCATGAGGGAGGAGATCATGATCTCGTTGTGGGGCCACCAGAGCTTCATGTCGTGCTCGTAGGCCTCGGGGGGCTTTTTCAGGCAGTCGGTAAAGTAGAGCAGTCCGCCGTACTCGTTGTCCCAGCCGGCCTCGATGGCCCAGTCGAAGATCTGGGCGGCCTTTTCCACCAGTTCCTTGTCCCCGGTGCGCTTGGCGTGCTCCAGCAGGAACCACACGCCCTCGATGTCGTGTCCGGGGTTGACCGTGCGGCCCTCGGTGTAGTAGAGACGGGGCGTGCCGTCCTCGGCCACGTTCTCCAGCACGCACTTGAGGTCGGGCTTGACGTGGTACTTGAAGATCTCATCCACGCACTGGGCGGCCCGCTCCTCATAGAGCGCCTTGCGCTCCGGGTCTACCCGCAGCAGCACGCTGGTGACGTTGAGGATGATCATGGGGATGCCGAAGGCACGGCCCGTGCGGGTCTCGGGGATGGTCTTGGGGCCCAGTCCGGTGGGATCGGGCATGCCGTGGGCCAGATCCCAGTACAGGTCGTAGGCGCGGCGGGCCCGGTCCAGATGCTCCCGCTCACCGGTCACGCCGTAGTACTCGCCGTTGGCCATGGCATAAAAGGCCTCGGAGAAATAATACCGGCGCTGGCGCAGGGAACGGCCGTCCTCTGTGACAGTGAAATACATGCGGCCGCCGGCATCATGGTTGATGCAGTGCTCCTCCAAAAAGTCCAGGCAGCTCTTGGAGGCCTCCAGCCACTCCGGACGGCTGCCGTACATGTGGCAGAGATAGGCGAAGATCCAGCCGCAGCGGCCCTGCATCCAAACGCTTTTATCCGTGGAGTAGATCTCGCCCTTGCGGTCCAGGCAGGTGTATACACCGCCGTGCTTGTGATCCATTCCGTTTTTCAGCCAGAATTCCGTGCAGATCTGCAGCTGCTGCTGCACCCAGTCCCGGTAGGCCTGCAATCTTGCTGTGTCCTTCATACTTGGGCACCTTCCTTTCCTTTGATGGTTCCATCATATTTCCTTTTGTGCAACCCGTCAAGAAAAACAGGAAAAATTTTTTCAAATACTTGACAAAATGAAAAAAACTGTTAGCCTAGATTTGAATCCAGATGTTCCCAGCCGCCGCAAGGCTGGTTCCGCACCGATTTGTATCTATATAAGGAGGATCTTTGTCATGAAGCATCTTGGCATTGACGTGACCGTCAAGCATCTTCCCCCTCTGGACCCGGCATTCATTCCCCTGGGCCGCTTTTATGAGGCCTTTTTGCGGGATGCCCAGGAGCCCTTTGACGTGGCGGTGGAGCGCAGCGGCGGCCAGATGGCTGTGTACCGCACCCGCGTCCATGGTACGGAGGAACTGCGTGAGGCGGATATTTACTATATCGACCGGATCATCAAGACCCTGCTTTGGATGAAGGGCGGCTTCCGGGTGTATCTGGCCGGCAACGAGGCCGTGTGCCGTGCGATGGAAGAGCACTATTCCGCCTCCGGCTCCCGGGCTTTTGACTTTGACTATATGGGCAATGTGTACGAGCATCCCTTTGAAGTGGTGCGGGTGGACGCGGTGCTGGAGGAGAAGAGCGTTTCCCAGGCCATCGGCCGCCACCTGGACGGCTGCCGCATCGGCTTTGACGCCGGCGGCTCCGACCGGAAGGTGTCCGCCGTTATCGACGGAGAGAGCGTATACAGCGAAGAGGTGGTCTGGTTCCCCAAGATCAACTCCGACCCGGACTACCACTATGAGGGCATCGTCTCCGCCCTCAAGTCCGCCGCGGCCCATATGCCCCGGGTGGACGCCGTGGGCGTCAGCTCCGCCGGTATTTATATCGATAACCGCACCATGAGCGCCTCCCTCTTTTTGAAGGTGCCCAAGGAGCAGTATGACGCCAAGGTGAAGGATATCTACATCCGCGCCATCACCGATACCTTCGGGGACGTGCCCTACGCCGTGGTCAACGACGGCGACGTGTCCGCCCTGGCCGGCGCCATGAGCCTGGAGGACAACAACGTGCTGGGCATCGCCATGGGCACCAGCGAGGCCGTGGGCTATGTGGATGAAGAGGGCAAGGTCACCGGCTGGCTCAACGAGCTGGCGTTCGTGCCTGTGGACGCTGCCCCCACCGCCATGGTGGACGAGTGGAGCGGTGACATCGGCTGCGGCGTGAAGTACTTCTCCCAGGACTCCGTCATCAAGCTGGCGCCTGCCGCCGGCATTGACCTGGACGAGAGCCTCTCCCCGGCGGAGAAGCTGAAGGTGGTCCAGGGGCTCATGGAACAGGACGACCCCCGCGCTGCCGGTATCTACGAGAGCATCGGCGTGTACCTGGCCCATACCCTGGCGCTGTACCACCACCTGTACGGCTACCGTCATGTGCTGCTGCTGGGCCGGGTCATGAGCGGCAAGGGCGGCGATCTGCTGCTGGATACCTGCCGCAAGGTCCTCTCCGATGAGTACCCGGCGGTGAATGAGCAGGTGCACCTGGCATTGCCCGATGAGAAGTTCCGCCGGGTGGGCCAGTCCGTGGCTGCCGCCAGCCTGCCGGAGCTGCGGAAATAAAGTTGCTTGATTCGTGTGTGTGATGATAAAAATTCCGCCGGAGGGCATTTCCCTCCGGCGGAATCATTTTTTCAGCGCAGGTACCAGGGGGTGTCCTCCCCCTCAGCGGCCTGGGGCGTATAACGGCGCAGCACCGGCTCTAATAAAAAGGATACCGCCAGGGCGCTCAGAGCGGGCGTCAGCAGTACGGAGCCGTAAAACCAGGTTTGGAGCGTCAGCACCACCAGCGCGGCGTTGAGGATGCCTGCCCCTGCCGCTGCGGGCAGATGACGCACCGTCAGACGCAGGGCGTTTGCCAAAAGGCCCCCGGCAGTGCAGGTGAAGCGGGAGAGCAGGGGAAAGGTCAGCGTGTACATGGCCGCAGGCAGCAGCAAAAACACCAGAAAGGCCCACCGGGCCACGTTCCAGGCGGTGGAGCCGGTGGCGGCGGCCATGGTCAGAAAGACGAACAGCGCATCCAGGGCCACCGCTATGATCAGCAGGATCACCGTGGCGCCGATGCCCGGCCGCAGGTTTTCACGGAAGGACGCCCAGAAGCTGCGGTAGGGACTGCCCTCACCGCGGCGCAGGCACTTGACGGAGCTATAGTAAAGGGCGGCGGCTGCGGGACCCAGCGTCACCACCGGCAGCGAGGCCAGCAGGAAAAAGAAGCTGAGGACCACAAGATCCAAAAACCGTCCCGTCAGGCGGAAGAGGGGATTGGAGCCGCTGAAAAATCCGTTGGACATGATGACCCTCCCGGTCAAAAACATGGATTTCCCGGCTGCGGCCGGGTGAATATTTTCAGTATACCATGGAGCAGTTTGTGAATAAACCCTTAATTTTGTAATTTTTTGTTACTTTTTCCGCTGGGAAGCTTTACAAGCGGGGAAAAAATCTTTATAATCATTCCGTTACGTAAACCTGGGGTCGCTGCGGCGGCACCTGGTTCTTTCATATGATACACATTTATATTATAAGGAGAAAATCCATGAGATGTTGGAAGCGATGGAGCGCCGCACTGCTGGCGCTGACGCTGTGTATGGGACTACTGTCCGGCTGTTCCCAGGAGGAGGCGCGCCCCGGCCTTTCGGTTTGCGTAGGGGCGGACGTGGAGACGCTGGACCCCATCTACGCCACTGCGGAGGGGGACCAGACCATTCTGGTGCATCTGTATGAAAACCTCATGCGGGTGACGCTGGACACCTCCGGCGGCACCACCGTCACCGGCGGCATGGCCAAGAGCTATACCCAGGAGCGCAATGCGGACGGCACGGTGACCTGGACGTTCCGGCTGCGCAGCGCCAAGTGGTCGGACGGGCAGGCTGTGACGGCCAATGACTTCGTGTATGCCTGGCGGCGGCTGGCGGACCCGGCCAGCGGCTCCCCCTATGCCTCCATTTTGTCGGTGGTGGCAGGCTATGAGCAGGTGGTTGAGACGGGCGACACGTCGCTGCTGCAGGTCAGCGCCAAAAACGACAGCACGCTGGAAGTGGTGCTCAACGGCAATTACGACTGGTTTTTGACGGAGGTCTGCACCTCACCCGCTACGCTGCCCCTGCGCCAGGACGTGGTGACCACCCTGCGGGACGCGGCGGTGGAGCGCAACCGGGCTGCGGCGGAGGAGACCGGCCAGGAGGGGACGGAGCGCTGGTGGTCCGATCCGGCGGCCCTGGTGACCAATGGCGCCTATGTACCGGGCACCTATACGCAGGGGGAGAGCTTCACGCTGACGGAGAATACCCGGTATTACGGCAGCATCACCGGACCTGGAGAGCTGAATTTCTACTTTGCCGATACGGCGGAGGAGGCGTCGGAACTCTATCGGAATGAGACCGTGGATCTGGTGTGGCCGCTGACGGACGAGGAGATCGAGCGTCAGGCTGAGGTGACGCCTTTGACGGAGCTTGGCACCTACACGGTGCTCTTCAACTGCAACCAGGCTGTGTTTGCCGACCAGCAGGTGCGTCAGGCCATGGTGATGGCCATTGACCGCAACGGCGCGGCGGAGGCGGCGGGCATTACCGCCCGGCCGGCGGAGGGCCTGGTCCCGCCCGGCGTCCCCGGCGAGGATGGGGAGGACTTCCGCACGGACGCGGTGCTGCTGGACAACGATCCTGAGGCCTACGCCGAGCGCTGCGCCCAGGCCCGCCAGGTGCTGGAGCAGGCCGGATATGACAGCGGCAGCTACCTGGGGCAGCTGGAGTATCTCTATGTGGACACGCCGGAAAATGCTGCCGTGGCCCAGGAGCTGGCCCGGCAGTGGAGCGAGGCGCTGCGGGTGAACGTGACGCCTGTGGCGGTCAGCGGCACGGAGCTGCGCGCTGCGCTGCGCAGCGGAGACTATACCCTGGCCGGACTGGATCTCAAGGCCGTGGGCAACGATGCCGAGTGCTTTTTGAAGCAGTGGACCTCCGACCAGGGCAGCAATGTGGTGGGCTACGCCAACAGCGCCTATGATACGCTGCTTTCCATCATCGCCAAGGCAGATGACGGGACGGCCCGCATGGGCTGCCTCCACGACGCAGAGGTGCTGCTTCTGGATGACGCTGCTCTGGCGCCCCTCTATACCCGCCATACAGGCTGGGCCCTGCGGGATACGCTCACCGGCGCCTGTCGGGACGAGCGGGGCTGGTTCTGCCTGTCCGGCGTAACTGCACGTACCGCTTAAGTGCGTAAAAAGGCCGTTTTCCTGGTGGAAAGCGGCCTTTTTTCCAGTGTAAGGGGAATTTGAGGGGGTTACCATAATGTCGGGGGAGGTTTTGTTACGGCTGTGTTACAAAACCGTCCGACCCCTTGCAATTCAAATTTGGATTTGCTATCATGCATCATGAACAAACGAGAGATCATCCCGGCAGCCCGGCGCAGATACAGGACCGGCTAGCCACGGTATGTGTGCCGTGAAGACGGGGTATTCCCTTGAATGTTCAACTTCAATGCCGGAGGTTCCCTGAAAGCGGCTGAAAAGACGCCCGAAGCGGTCAGCATGCGGCGGACGACGGATCGGTCGACAGATGGAAAAACCGAAGGTAAATTCAAAAGGAGGAAAACCCCATGAAGAAGTTCCTTTCTCTGGCTCTGGCTCTGGTTATGACCATGTCTCTGGTCACCATCAGCGCTGGCGCCAAGGACTTCACCGACAACAGCAAGATCACCTATGGCGATGCTGTTAAGGTGATGTCCGCCATCAAGGTCGTCGACGGCTATGCCGAGGGCGACTTCCGTCCCACCAACACCCTGACCCGTGGTGCAGCTGCCAAGATCATCTGCAACATGATCCTCGGCCCCACCACCGCTGGCGCTCTGCCCACCTCCGTGGCTCCCTTCAAGGATGTCCCCGCTGGCAGCACTTTCGCTGGCTACATCGCTTACTGCTCTCAGCAGAAGATCATCAACGGCTATGCTGACGGCACCTTCCGTCCCTCCGGCACCCTGAACGGCTATGCCTTCATGAAGATGCTGCTGGGCGCTCTGGGCTATGACGGCTCCGTTGAGGGCTTCACCGGTGCCAACTGGTCCGTGAACGTGGCCAAGCTGGCCATGGGCATCGGCCTGGACGACGGCCTGACCGAGGGCTTCAACGGCTCCAAGGCTGTCACCCGTGAAGAGGCTTGCCTGTATGCCTTCAACACCCTGCAGGCTGACATGGTCAAGTACGACAACGCTGGTTCTTCCATTACCATCGGCGGCGTCGAGATCGTGACCAACCCCTCCAAGGCTGAGGTCGTGACCAGCACTGCTGCTTCCGACACCATCAAGGACGAGGGCGCTGGCCACTATGTTGTTCAGTTCGGCGAGCGTTACTTCAAGGATCTGGAGAAGAGCGCTTCTCACGACAACATGGATCGTCCCGCCACCAAGTGGGTGTATGACGATGAGGAGATCACCGTTGTCGCCGACAAGGCTGACGCCACCTACACCAAGGCTGTTGAGGAGAAGGACCTGTACAAGGCTCTGAACATCTCCGCCAACAACGCGTTCGATGTCTACACTGACGGTGTTGCTGGTGCTACCGATGTTGCCATCAGCAACTCTGCTACCACCGATCTGGCTGGCAGCGGCCGCGGCGTCCTGGTCGAGGTCTACTATGACAAGGACAGCACCGATAACCGCATCATCATCACCAACACCAAGATCGACTCCATCGACGACGTTGATACCAACGACGACGACGAGCGCATCGTTGAGATTGGCTCTATGTCTTATGTGACCAACGAGTTCGAAGAGGACGATATGGTTCTGTTCACCGTGGACGACAACGCTGCCAACGATGAGAAGATCCAGACCATGGTTGCCGCTGAGAAGCTGACCGGCGAGCTGACCAAGAAGGCTGGTTCCAAGTACACCATCGACGGCACTGTCTACGAGCTGTCTCAGTCCGCTTACGAGGACATCGACGAGTCTGTCACCGTGAAGTCCGACGTTGACTTCTACCTGGATCCCTATGGCTACATCATCAAGCTGGATGTTGCCGAGGATAGCACCACTGTTGAGAACCTGGCTCTGGTCCTGGATCGCGAAAGCGATCGTGGCACCGACTGGGCCAAGCTGCTGTTCTCCGACGGCAAGACCAAGGTCGTGGATATCACCAAGGCTTTCAGCAACTATGATATTGGCGATCTGGTCTCCTTCAAGGTGGAGGACGATGGTGTGTACAAGCTGACCGAGAAGGTCGATCATGTTTCCAACGGTAGTGCTTCTTTCGAGAAGGGCAACACCTACATCAACTTCAACGGTGCCAAGGTCAAGGTTGACTCCAAGACCGTGTTCGTGTACGCTGTGTCTTCCGGCTCTGATGTGAACTACACTGTCTACACCGGCTACAAGTCTGCCGCCAGCTTCAACGCTGCCTCCGGCGCCAAGGTGATCGGCTATGTGCCCACCGGCAAGACTGCTGCTTCCGTGGTGTTCGTTCAGGTTGCTAAGGCTGACCTGCACAGCACTTCCGCTGATCTGACCTTCCTGGCTGTTCAGGATGACCTGAGCGAGATCGACGAGGGCGACGGCGTGAAGTACTATGAGTTCCAGGCTGTCGTGAACGGCGAGATCAAGACCGTGAAGATCGACTCCACTTACGTCGGCAACGGCGGTAGCCAGTTCGCTCTGTTCAATGGCGTTAAGGTCCTGAACCAGGTGAGCTACGACTCCGACGATCTGGGCGATCTGGGCAACGCTGTTACCACTGGCACCGATCCTTACGATGCTACTGCGAAGGACTACTACACCGCTAACAAGAGCGAGAAGGAGTCCAACGGCGTCCTGACCTTCAAGCAGGATGGCACCGCCTACACTCTGTCTTACACCGACGACGTGAAGGTCTTCTTTGTCGACGGCGATGAGATCTCCGAGGGTAAGGTTGGCGACATCCGCGAGGATGACAACGGCTCCAAGGATCCCTATGGCACCATCTACTACACGCTGGACGACGGCGATGTGGATCTGGTTGTCATCGTGAAGAACTAATTCTTCATGCAATTATCAAAAACACATCTGTGTTGAGATAGGCAAGACCCCGTACCGCAAGGTACGGGGTCTTGTTTTTCCTTTTTCTGCATGGCACGGAAGCTGCCCTGTCAGACCACGGCAAAGTAAAAGACACCCCAGCAGACTTGTTTGCCCGCCGGGGTGTCTTTTATAGCAGAAAGATCACAGTTTGGTGGGATAGGTGCCGGTGCGGTCCATTTCCACGATGCCCTCCACGCCGCAGCGCACCATGCTCTCCACGGCCTCCTGGGTGTAGAACGCCATGTGCTGGGTCATGACTACGTTGCGGAACTGGTGCAGGTAAAACCAGTTGCGGTTGCTGAGAATATCTGTCCGATGATCGCCGTGGACGATCCCCTCTTCTCCCTCCACCGTGTCCATACCGAGGGCGCCGATCTTCTCCGTTTCGATCCCCTCGATCAGCGCATCAATGTCGGTGAGTCCGCCCCGGGCGCAGTTGATGAGAATGACGCCGGTTTTCATTTTTGCAATGGCATCCCGGTCGATCATGTGGTGGGTGGCCTCTGTGAGGGGCATGTGCAGACTGATGACGTCACAGGTGCGCAGGAGCGTATCCAGATCGGTGTACTGGGCGTAGGGCAGAGCCTCCGGGTTTTCGTGCCGGGACCAGGCCAGCAGGCGGCAGCCAAAGCCGGAAAGCTCCCGCAGCACCTGTACGCCGATGCGGCCTGTGCCCAGAATGCCGATGGTGAGACTCTTCATATCCCGTCCCTGGAGGCCCTCCAGGGAAAAGTCGTTTACCTGCCCCCGCCACATGGCCTGCTTGTAGTGCCGCAGGCACATGAGGATCATCATAACGGTGAAATCCGCCACGCCGTTGGGGGGATAGTTTGCGCTGCACACCTGAATGCCAAGCTCATGGGCTGCCTGCAGGTCGATGTGGTTGCTGCCGATGGTGCGGGTGGAGAGGCAGCGGATCCCCAGCGCATGATAGCGCTCCAGCAGATGCCGGTCGATATGGCCCTGGCCCAGAATGGTCACGCCGTCGCAGCCTGCGGCAAGCCCGGCGTTTTCCGGCGTGGGCACCAGGGTGCTGGTGGTAATGTCCACATGGTATTTTGCAGCCGCCGCAGAAAAGGCGGCAAGCTCGTCTTTGCGTACTTCGTAAGCGAAAATCTTCATGGGTTTCTCCGTTTGATCGCGTTGGCCGCTCAGACGCCCAGAATCAGGGAGGCGACCTGGAAATAAATCAGCAGGGAAATAGAGTCCACAATGGTGGAGATAAAGGGAGAGGCCATGACGGCCGGGTCAAACCCGATTTTTTCCGCCAGCAGCGGCAGCGAGCAGCCCACCAGCTTGGCGCACAGCACTGTGCCCACCAGCGTGATGCACACCACCAGCGCCACCATAGGCGTCACGGCGGGGTTTTGCAGCAGCCAGCGGTCCACCAGCAGCATCTTCACAAAGTTGGCCGCCGCCAGGCACACGCCGCAGCTGAGCGCCACCCGGAACTCCTTCCAGAGGACCCGCAGTACGTCGGAAAAATGCACCTCTCCCAAAGAAAGGGCGCGGATCACCGCCGTGGAGGCCTGGGTGCCGCTGTTGCCGCCGGTACCGGAGAGCATGGGCACGAAAGAGGTCAGAATGGCGCAGGACATAAGGGCACTTTCAAAATGGGTGAGGATGATGCCGGTGAAGGTGGCGGAGAGCATCAGCACCAGCAGCCAGGGGGTACGGGCCTTCCAGGTTTCCCACACGCCGGTTTTCAGGTAAGGCTTGTCGGAGGGCAGGATGGCGGCCATTTTCTCGATGTCCTCCGTGACCTCCTCCTGCAAAACGTCCATGGCGTCGTCCACGGTGACGATGCCCACGAGACGGGTCTCCGTGTCCACCACCGGCAGTGCCAGGAAGTCGTACTTGCTGAGGGCTCGGGCGGTGGACTCCTGGTCGTCCAGAGTCTGCACGCAGATGAAGTTGCGCTCCATGATGTCGCCGATGACGTCGTCTTCCTCTGCCAGCAGCAGCGTCCGGATGGACAGCACGCCGATCAGGTGGCGCTGCTCATCGATGACATAGCAGATGTTGATGGTCTCTTTGTCCGGGCCGGTGCGGCGGATGCGCTTGAGAGCGTCCTCCACGGTCATGGTCTCTTTCAGGTCCACGAACTCCGTGGTCATAATGCTGCCGGTGGAGTCGTCGGGATATTTGAGGATCTCGTTGATGCTTTTGCGCATTTCCGGGTCCGAGTGGCGCAAAATACGCTTGACCACATTGGCCGGCATCTCTTCCACGATGTCCACCGTGTCGTCCAGATACAGCTCGTCCAGCACTTCTTTCAGCTCCGTGTTGGAAAAGCTCTGGATCAGGAGCTCCTGCTGGTCGCTGTCCAGCTCCACGAATACTTCGGCCGCCAGCTCCTTGGGCAGCAGGCGGAATACCAGCGGCACCTTTTCTCCCAGCTCACCGCACAGCGCAGCGATGTCCGCCGCCTCCAGCGGCAGCAGGAGGTCGCGCAGGGGAGCGTATTGTTTTCGGGACAGCAGATCCTCGATTTTTTCCACCAGTGCGTCCCGGTCTTCTTCCAGCTCAAACACGCTGTGCGTCCTCCCTTCCGTGTGCTGACTGCAAATGAAAAATAAGCCCTCTGTCCGTCCAAACCGGTACGAACAGAGGAACCCAAAGGCGGGGGCAGCGCCTCCCGCAACCGTTCAAGCTTTAGCTCCACAAGGCGGTGAAATCGCGTTAGATGATACCTTCCTGTTCGATAGCACCTGTTCGACCCTCTTATGATGTTTCCATCACTTCGCGGCAGCGATCCATATCCCTGCGGTAGCCTTACCTACCGGATTTTGTATGATGACTTTCTTTCTTTATCTTAAGACAAAAGGTGCGGCCTGTCAAGGCGGGTGCCCCGGCGGCACATAGAATTTTACAAAGGCAAATCCCCTTGTGAAGTACCGCCCGGCATGTTATAATGAAACATTCAGAAAAGTATGTTCCAATGAGGGGAGGCGCGCGGTTTTGGGGATCCACGACGGACACAGGGACAAGATGCGCCAGCGGTTCCTCCGGGGCGGACTGGATGCCTTTGCCGACCATGAGGCCCTGGAGCTCCTGCTGTATTACGCCATCCCCCGGCGGGATACCAACCCGCTGGCCCACGCCCTCATGGAGCGGTATGGCTCTTTGGCGGCGGTGCTGACCGCCCCGGTGGAAGATCTGCAGAAGGTGGAGGGCATAGGGGAGAGCGCGGCCATTTTGCTGTCGCTGGTGCCCCGGCTTTACCTGCGGGCCCGGCTGGCAGAGGCCCAGCAGGAGCAGATCCTCAACTCCTCGGAAAAGGCGGGCGCGTACCTGGTGGAGCGCTTCGCCGGAGAAAAACACGAGGTAGTCTACGCCCTGTGTCTGGACCGCAAGGGCAAGCTCATCGCCTGCAAGCGGCTGGGGGAGGGCGACATGGCCTCCGCGGGGCTGGACATCCGTCGCCTTCTGGAGGCGGCATTGCTCACCTCTGCCAGCGCGGTGATCCTCTCCCACAACCACCCCAGCGGCGTGGCCCTGCCCTCGCAGGATGACTTCATTGCCACGGAGCGGGCCAAGGCCGCCCTGGAGAGCATCGGCGTGCAGCTGGCGGACCATATCATCGCCGCCGACGGCGACTTCGTCTCCATGGCGGATAGCGGCTATCTGGGATAGCCGCCCAAAATTATATCGAACATTTGTTGCAATTTTCTGGCTTTTTTGCTATTCTTTAAGCAGCTGCTTTGTCTGATCTGTGCTCCGGCACCATGCAGCGGAAAGGAACGCTATGCCGAACTTTGAAGTGGTTTCCGAATACCAGCCCTCCGGCGACCAGCCCAAGGCTATCGCCGCTCTGGCAGAGGGCATCGAGAATGGACTCAAGGAGCAGGTGCTGCTGGGCGTCACCGGCTCCGGCAAGACTTTCACCATGGCCAAGGTCATCGAGGCCGTCCAGCGGCCCACGCTGGTGCTGGCCCACAACAAGACTCTGGCCGCCCAGCTGTGCGCGGAGTTCAAGGAGTTTTTCCCCAACAACGCCGTGGAGTATTTTGTCTCCTATTACGATTATTATCAGCCGGAGGCCTATATCCCCCATACGGATACCTATATCGCCAAGGACGCGGCCACCAACGAGGAGATCGACCGTCTGCGCCTCTCCGCCACCTGCGCGCTGCTGGAGCGGCGGGACGTGATCGTGGTGTCCTCCGTCTCCTGTATCTACGGTCTGGGCGAGCCGGACGACTTTGCCCAGATGGTGGTGTCGCTGCGGGTGGGCGCCCAGTGGGACCGGGACGAGCTGCTGCGCCGCCTGGTGGAGATCCGCTATGAGCGCAACGATGTGGCATTCCAGCGCAATATGTTCCGGGTCCGGGGAGACACGGTGGAGCTGTACCCCGCTTACTATAAGGACCACGCCATCCGGGTGGAGTTCTTCGGGGACGAGATCGACCGCATCAGCGACTTCAACCCCGTCACCGGCACGGTGAACCGCCACCTCAACCACATCGCTATCTACCCGGCCAGCCACTATGTCACCACCAAGGAAAAGATGGACAAGGCCATCGGCCAGATCCGTGAGGAGCTGGAGCAGCAGGTGAAGGTATTCACCGACAACAACCAGCTGGTGGAGGCCCAGCGCATCCGCCAGCGCACGGAGTACGACATGGAGATGATGGCGGAGCTGGGCTATTGCTCCGGCATCGAGAACTACTCCCGCATCATCTCTGACCGTCCGGCGGGCTCCGCCCCCATGACGCTGCTGGACTTCTTCCCGGACGACTTTTTGCTCTTCGTGGATGAGAGCCATGTGACGCTGCCCCAGGTGCGGGCCATGTACAACGGCGACCGGGCCCGGAAGGACTCCCTGGTGAAGTACGGCTTCCGGCTGCCCTGCGCCTACGATAACCGTCCGCTGAAATTCGAGGAATTTGAAGAGCGCATCGGACAGGCCGTGTTCGTCTCGGCCACCCCCGGCCCCTACGAGCGGGAGCGGGCGGACCAGGTGGTGGAGCAGGTCATCCGCCCCACGGGCCTGCTGGACCCGAGAGTGGAGGTGCGCCCGGTGACGGGGCAGATCGACGACCTGATGGAGGAGATCCGCACCCGTGCCGCCCGGAACGAGCGGGTGCTGGTGACTACCCTCACCAAGAAGATGGCGGAGGACCTGACGGAGTATCTGAAAAACGCGGAGATCCGGGTACGGTATATGCACTCGGACGTGCAGACCATCGAGCGTATGGAGATCATCCGGGATCTGCGGCTGGGCAAGTTCGACGTGCTGGTGGGCATCAACCTGCTGCGGGAGGGCCTGGATCTGCCGGAGGTGAGCCTGGTGGCCATTCTGGACGCGGACAAGGAGGGCTTTTTGCGCTCGGAGACGTCCCTCATCCAGACCATCGGCCGCGCGGCCCGAAACGCAGACGGCATGGTGGTCATGTATGCCGACGAGATCACGCCTTCCATGCGCCTTGCCATGGATGAGACGGAGCGCCGCCGGAAGATCCAGAGCGATTACAATGAGGCCCACGGCATCGTTCCCAAGACCATCATCAAGGGCGTCCGGGAGGTGCTGGAGATCTCCCGTTCGGCGGAGGAGGAGTCCGGCAAGGGTCGGAAAAAGCGCAAGCTCAGCGACCAGGAGCGCGCCGCGGAGATCGCCCGCCTGGAAAAGGAAATGAAGGAAGCCAGCAAAATGCTGGAATTCGAGTATGCGGCGGTGCTGCGTGACCGCATTATCGAGCTGCGGGGCGAAAAATAATTATCGGCGGGAAACAGGCTGCCCGGCGTACTCGAATTCGCCGGGAGTCCGGCGTACAAGCGTTTTCCCGGAGGGAAAACCTTGAACCGGGAGGAATTCACTTCCACCCGGTTGGTAAAATCACAGGGTTCCCGCCCGACGGAGTCGGGTGGGATGTACGCGGCGGTGCTGCGTGACCGCATTATCGAGCTGCGGGGCCAGGCGTGAGCCTGCCCGGCGCGTTTACAGAATAAGGAGAAACACAATGGCAAAGCATAAGGAAGAAAAGACCAATGTCATGCGGATTCTGGATCAGAAGAAGATCCCCTATACCGCGCGGTTTTATGAGGAGGGCGAGGGCCCCGAGGGCGTGCATGACTACGGCGTCCATGTGGCCCAGGCGCTGGGCCAGGACCCGGCCCGGGGCTTCAAGACCCTGGTGGCCCGGGGCGCCTCCAAAGGCATCTATGTCTTTGAGGTGCCGGTGGCCGAGAGTCTGGACCTGAAAAAGGCAGCCCGGGCAGTGGGGGAGAAATCCATCGAACTTCTGCACGTGGCGGAGATCAACGCCGTCACCGGCTACATCCGGGGCGGGTGCAGCCCGGTGGGCATGAAGAAGCAGTACCCCACCGTGTTCCACGAGAGCGCACTGGATTATGATACAATCTACATCTCCGCGGGAAAAATCGGCGCCCAGGTGGAGCTGGCTCCCGGCGATCTGCTGGGGCTGCTGCGGGCCGGCACGGCGGACCTCATCGTAAAATAAGGAGCAAGTATGCAGGATAAAATCATCGTCAAGGGCGCCCGGGCCAACAACCTGAAAAATATCGACGTCACCATCCCCCGGGACAAGCTGGTGGTGATGACGGGCCTCTCCGGCTCGGGAAAAAGTTCCCTGGCGTTCGACACCATCTACGCCGAGGGCCAGCGGCGGTACGTGGAGAGCCTTTCCTCCTACGCCCGTATGTTCCTGGGCCAGATGGACAAGCCGGACGTGGACTATATCGAGGGCCTCTCTCCGGCTATTTCCATCGACCAGAAGACCACCAGCAAAAACCCCCGTTCCACCGTGGGTACCGTCACGGAGATTTACGACTACCTGCGCCTTTTGTGGGCCCGAGTGGGCACACCCCACTGCCCCAAGTGCGGCAAGGTCATCCGCCAGCAGACCATCGACCAGATCATCGACCAGGTGATGGCCCTGCCGGAGGGCACCCGCATCCAGGTGATGGCCCCGGTCATCCGGGGAAAGAAGGGCGAGCACGCCAAGGTGTTTGACGACGCCAAGCGCTCCGGCTACGTCCGGGTGCGGGTGGACGGCAACCTCTACGAGCTGGATGAGGAGATCAAGCTGGAAAAAAACAAGAAGCACTCCATCGAGGTCATCGTGGATCGGCTCATCATCCGGCCGGACATCCAGCAGCGGCTCACCGACAGCGTGGAGACCGCCTCCGCTCTCTCCGGGGGACTGGTGGTGGTGAACCTGCTGCGGGAGGACCGGGACCTGATGTTCTCCCAGAACTACGCCTGCGAGGACTGCGGCATTTCCATGGAGGAGCTGACGCCCCGCATGTTCTCCTTCAATAACCCCTTCGGCGCCTGCCCCACCTGTACGGGCCTGGGCAGCCAGCTGAAAGTGGACCCCGCCCTGGTGGTGCCGGACGGAAAGCTGAGCATCCTGGACGGGGCCATCCAGGCCTCCGGCTGGGGCAACATCCGCTCCGACGGCATCGCCCGCATGTACTTTGAGGCGCTGTCCAAGAAGTACCACTTCTCCCTGACCACCCCCTGGCAGGAGCTGCCTCAGGAGGTGCGGCAGGTGATCCTCTACGGCACCGGCGGAGAGAAGCTGGAGCTGCACTATGACCAGCCCCGGGGCAAGGGCGTTTTGTACCAGGCCTTTGAGGGCGTGTGCAACAATGTGGAGCGGCGCTACCGGGAGACCCAGAGCGACGCCAGTAAGCGGGAGCTGGAGGAGCTGATGGCCCAGAGTCCCTGCCCGGACTGTCGGGGCCGGCGGCTGAAAAAGGAGTCCCTGGCGGTCACCGTGGGAGACCTGGACATCTACCAGTACACCACCATGTCCGTGGATGAGGAGCTCGCTTGGGTGGACAAACTGGAGCTGACGGAGCAGCAGCTGCGCATCGCCGGCCGCATCCTCAAGGAGATCCGCGCCCGGCTGGGCTTTTTGCAGTCCGTGGGCCTGGGGTATCTGACCCTCAGCCGCAGCGCGGCCACCCTGTCCGGCGGTGAGAGCCAGCGCATCCGTCTGGCCACCCAGATCGGCTCCAGCCTGATGGGTGTGCTGTATATTCTGGACGAGCCCTCCATCGGCCTCCACCAGCGGGATAATGACAAGCTGCTGGCCACGCTGCAAAGCCTCCGGGATCTGGGCAATACCCTGCTGGTGGTGGAGCACGATGAGGACACCATGCGCGCGGCGGATTACCTCATCGACATCGGCCCCGGCGCCGGCATCCACGGCGGCGAGGTGGTGGCTGCCGGCACGCCGGAGGAGGTCATGGCTAACCCCAACAGCCTCACGGGTCAGTACCTCGCCGGGAAGAAAAAGATCCCCGTGCCCGCCCAGCGGCGCAGCGGCAACGGCAAGGTGCTCAAGGTCATCGGCGCGGCGGAGAACAACCTCCGGGGCATCGACGTCACCTTCCCCCTGGGAACGCTGACGGTGGTCACCGGCGTCTCCGGCAGCGGCAAGTCGTCTCTTGTTAACGAGGTGCTTTTCAAGCGCCTGGGAGCGGAGCTCATGCGCATGAAGGTGCATCCCGGCAAGTGCGAGCGCATTGAGGGCATCGACCAGCTGGACAAGGTAGTGGATATCGACCAGAGCCCCATCGGCCGTACGCCCCGCTCCAACCCCGCTACCTATACGGGATTGTTCAACGACATCCGGGACCTGTTCGCCTCCACCCAGGAGGCCAAGAGCCGGGGCTACGGGCCGGGCCGCTTCAGCTTCAACGTGCGGGGCGGCCGGTGCGAGGCCTGCTCCGGCGACGGCGTTTTGAAGATCGAGATGCACTTCCTGCCGGATATCTTTGTGCCCTGCGAGGTGTGTAAGGGCCGCCGGTACAACCGGGAGACCCTGGAGGTGCGCTACAAGGGCAAGAACATCTCCGAGGTGCTGGACATGACCGTGGACGAGGCGGTGGAGTTCTTTGCCGCATTGCCCCGGCTCAGCAAGAAGCTCAAGACGCTCCAGGACGTGGGCCTTGGCTATGTGAAGCTGGGCCAGCCCTCCACGGAGCTCTCCGGCGGCGAGGCCCAGCGGGTGAAGCTGGCCACAGAGCTTTCTAAGCAGGCCACGGGCAAGACCATCTATATTCTGGACGAGCCCACCACCGGTCTCCACGCCGACGATGTACGAAAGCTGCTGGAGGTGCTGCAGCGTCTGGTGGACACGGGCAACACCGTGGTGGTCATCGAGCACAACCTGGATGTCATCAAGTGCGCCGACCATCTGATCGACTTGGGCCCCGAGGGCGGCGACGGCGGCGGAACCATCGTCTGCACCGGCACGCCGGAAGAGGTTGCCGCGTGTGAGAAGAGCTATACGGGTCAGTACTTGAAGAAAGTGCTGGCACGGTAAACGGAAATGAAAAAGCGGGATCAGCCATTTGCGGGCTGATCCCGCTTCCGATTTGCGGGGCCAGGTTGTATTTTCCGCGATTTTGTGGTAAAGTAAACGGGAAACCGGCGGCAGAAGCGGTTCTGCCGTCCCAAAAAATTGCTTAACAAAAGAAAGTTGAGGATCACCTATGTCTAACATCAAACAAGTTGCCATGATCACTGTGTGCGGACGGCCCAACGTGGGCAAGTCCAGTCTGACCAACGCCCTGGTGGGAGAGAAGATCGCCATCGTTTCCAACAAGGCCCAGACCACCCGCAACCGGATTTACGGTGTGGTGAACCGGGAGGATACCCAGTATATCCTGCTGGACACCCCGGGTCTCCACAAGCCCCGCTCCGCCCTGGGCGAGTACATGGTCAAGGTGGTGACCTCCAGCCTCTCCGACGTGGACTGCGCGCTGCTGCTGGTGGAGCCTATCCCCCATGTGGGCGGGCCGGAGCAGGCGCTCATCGACCGCATCCGGGAGGAAAACATCCCCTGCGTGCTGTGCATCAACAAGATCGACACGGTGGAGCCAGCGGAACTGCTGCCGGTGATTGCGGCGTATAACGAGGTATGGGACGGCTTTGACGCCATCATCCCCATCTCCGCCCATACGGGCAGCGGCCTGGACGATTTGATGGCCCAGCTCCATAAGTACGCCCAGGAGGGCCCCCAGCTGTTCCCGGATGACGTGACCTCCGACCAGCCGGAGCGCCAGGTCATGGGCGAGCTGCTGCGGGAGAAGCTGCTCCTCTGCCTGGACAAGGAGATCCCCCACGGTACTGCTGTGGAGATCACCAAGTTCTCTGAGCGGGACTCCGGCGTCATCGACGTGGACGCCACCATCTACTGCGAAAAGGCCAGCCATAAGGGCATCATCATCGGCAAGCAGGGTGCCATGCTGAAAAAGATCAGCTCCCTGGCCCGGCAGGATATGGAAAAGTTTATGGGTACCAAGGTGTACCTGGAGACCTGGGTAAAGGTCAAGGAAAACTGGCGGGACAACATGAACTACGTGCGCAGCTTCGGCTACCGGGACGAATAAGGCAGGATAGAAGCAAAAGCGATATCCCGCCGGTTTTCCGAAGCGAGGCAGCGTGCAAGAGGCTTGCCTTTTGCAGCCGCTTTACGCAGATGTTTCCAGCTATAACATTCGACGGATTCCGCAGACTAACGAAAAAGGAGGTCTGCGGATGAACAAAGACGCCTATTGGGAATGGTTTTGTATGACGGGAGAGCCGCTGGCCTATGTGCTCTACCGGCAGACAGAGCGCCCCGACCAGGGAGTCGAAGGCTGAACGGGAGGCCCGTGGCCTCCCTTACATAGGAGGGACCACGGTGGCATCCACGCCCTATACGGTGACAAATGGAATCGTCCTGCGGGAGACGGTGACCAAGGAGTCTGACAAAATACTGACGCTGCTGACCCGTGACCTGGGCCGGGTGTCGGTCATCGCCCGGGGCGCCCGGCGGAAAAACAGCAAGTTTGCCGCCTGCGCCCAGTCCCTGGTGTACGGGGAGTGGACGCTGTACCGCCGGGGCGAATGGTACTATGCCAACGAGGGCGAGACCCTGGAGCTGTTCGCGGGATTGAGGCAGGATCTGGAGGCCATGGCCCTTGGGTTTTACATGGCGGAGCTGACAGAATCCGTCACCACGGAGGATACCGCCTCGGATGACATCCTGCGCCACCTGCTGAACGGACTGTATGCTCTCTCCGCTTTACACAAGCTGCCCCGACTGGTAAAAGCGGCCTTTGAGCTGAAGCTGCTGGCGCTGGCGGGCTATGAACCCCTGGCGGATGGCTGCGCCTACTGCGGATTGCCGGACCCGGAGGAGCCCATGTTGGACGTGGTGCAGGGCGTGCTGCACTGCCGCGGATGCGGCAGGGGAGAGCGGGCACTCTCCATGCCCTTGTGTGCCCATTCCCTGGCTGCGTTGCGCCATATTCTCTATGGGGACCCCAAGCGGCTTTACAGCTTCACCCTGGAGGGCAAGGCCATGGACCGCCTGGCCGGTGCGGCGGAGGCGTTCACGGCGGCCCAGCTGGAACGGGGGTTCCGTACGCTGGATTTCTACAAAAGTGTGCAGACGCCGACAAAATAAGATACAAATTGTATTATTTAATAGATTATATACAAAATGGACAGAAATATGACGGAATTTGTCTTTGGGGACTACCGTTTGGCGGTGGATGTGGAAGCCACCCGGGCTTACTACGCAGCCCACGATGAGAATTGGATCACCTGCCAGTGTGATGGGTGCCGCAATTTTGCCCAGGCGGCGGAGACTCTGCCCCAGGCGGTGCGGGACTTTTTTGAGACGCTGGGGCTGGACGTGGAAAAGCCGGGAGAGCTCATGTACTACCAGGGTACACCGACTACCCTCTCCGGCGGCGGATGGTATCATCTGGTGGGCCGCATTTTGGAGGGAGATACGCCGTCGGGAGCAGCTGAGCTCTTCCCGGCGGGGTGGTATCAGCTGGGCAACGGGTTTTCCGTGGCATTCAAGTCCCAGTGCGACCTGCTGCCGGACGACTTTCCCGCCCCCGCCATCCAGATGGAGTTCGAGCATCGGATGCCATGGGTACTGGAAATGACAAATCCCTATATCTATGAATGACCATCAAGTGAGATCACTTGACAGGAGAAAGCGAGTATGAGCGAATTATTTGATAAATCCCTGCGGACGCTGGAGCTGCCCCGGGTGCTGCAGATGCTCTCGGAGCAGGCTGTCAGCGCCGAGGCCAAGCAGCGGGCCATGGCTGTGCGGCCGGAGACGGAGCGGGAGGAAGTGGATCGGCTGCTGGACCAGACCGACGCGGCCCGGACCATGATCGGCCTCAGAGGCAGCCCGTCCTTTTCCGGCGTCAAGCCGGTGGCGGAATCCCTGGACCGGGCGGACCGGGGCGGCAGTCTGAACACCCGGGAGCTTTTGACCATTGCGGACCTGCTGACCGCTGCCCGCCGGGCCAAGGAGTATTTCAACGCCGACGCGGCGGAAAAGACCGCCATCGACCACCTGTTTTTGTCCCTCCACGGCAACCGCTTCCTGGAAGAGAAAATCAAGCGGTGCATTGTGGATGAGGACACCATTGCCGACGCGGCCAGCCCGGAGCTGGCGGATATCCGCCGGCACATGCGGGCGGCCCAGACCAAGAGCCGCCAGATCCTCCAGAAGATCATCTCCTCTCCCAGCTATGCCAAGGTGCTCCAGGAGACCATCATCACCCAGCGGGACGGTCGCTTCGTGGTGCCGGTGAAAGCCGAACACAAGGGCGATCTGCCGGGCCTGGTGCATGATATCTCCTCCTCCGGCGCCACGGTGTTCGTGGAGCCCATGGGCGTGGTGCAGGCCAACAACGAGTTTATCGAGCTCCAGGCCAAAGAGGAAAAGGAGATCCAGCGCATCCTGGCGGAGCTCTCCGCCGAGGCGGCGGCCCACCGGGAGGATATCCAGTGGGACTATGACGCCATGGTGCACCTGGACCTGATCTTTGCCCGGGGCCAGCTGAGCTATAAAATGAACGCCGCCCGTCCGGCCCTGCGCCGGGACGGCGGCATCCACCTGCGGCGTGCCCGGCATCCGCTGCTGGACCCCAAGAAGGCGGTGCCCATCGATATCCAGCTGGGCGACACGTTTGATACGCTGGTCATCACCGGCCCCAATACCGGCGGCAAGACCGTGAGCCTCAAGACGCTGGGTCTGCTGACGGTGATGACCCAGTGCGGCCTGCACATCCCCGTGGCGGACCAGAGCGAGATCTCTGTGTATGAAAAAGTGCTGGCGGACATCGGCGACGAGCAGAGCATCGAGCAGAGTTTGTCTACTTTTTCGGCACATATGGTCAATATCGTGAGTATTTTGCAGGAGGCGGACCGCCATAGCCTGATCCTGTTCGACGAGTTGGGCGCGGGCACCGACCCGGTGGAGGGCGCGGCGCTGGCTATTGCCATCATCCAGGAGGCCCGCAGTGCCGGCGCCAAGATCGCCGCCACCACCCACTACGCCGAGCTCAAGACCTTCGCCATGACCACGGCGGGGGTGGAGAACGCCTCCTGCGAATTTGACGTGGAGACCCTCAGCCCCACCTACCGGCTCCTCATCGGCATCCCCGGCAAGTCCAACGCCTTTGCCATTTCCCGGCGGCTGGGCCTGCCGGAGAAGGTCATCCAGGCGGCCCAGGTGCAGATGAGCGGCGAAAGCGTCCGATTTGAGGATGTGCTCACGGAGCTGGAGGCCAAGCGCCAGGCCCTGGAAAAGCGGGAGCAGGAGGCAAACCGCCTCTATGCCCAGCGGGAGGAGGACGCCCGCAAGGCCCGGGAGTTCCGTGCCCAGATGGAGCGGGCCAAGGAGAACGCCCGCAGCCGGGGCGAGGCGGAGGCCAAGCGGATCGTGCGGGACGCCCGTTCCGCTGCCGACCAAGTGTTCGCGGAGCTGAGCGCCATGCGCAAGGCCCAGGCCAAGGCGGAGCGCAGCATGAACGAAAACGAGGCCCGGGCAGCCCTGCGCCGCACCCTCAACGAGGCGGAGGAGGCCATCTCCAAGCGGGATGCCCGGCAGGAGCCCATCCCCAAGCCCAGCCGCCCCATCGCTGTGGGAGACCTGGTGGAGATCCCCGGTGTGCGGACGCCGGCGGAGGTGGTGTCCGTAGGCAAGGACGGCACGCTGCAGCTGAAGTCCGGCGTGCTGAAGATGAAGGCCAAGGCCGGCGAGGTGCGGCTCATCGAGGACGACGAGCGGGCGGCACGCAAGCCCAAGAACGCCGTCACCATCCGTCAGAACGCAGACCGTGCCCTGCGGACTGCTGCGTCCCGGGAGCTGGATATCCGGGGACTGGAGACGTTGGAGGCGGAGGGCGTTGTGGAAAACTTCCTCTCTGCCGCCGTCATGGGCCGTCTGGACACAGTGACCATCATCCACGGCAAGGGTACCGGTGCGCTGCGCAAGGCCGTCCACGATATCCTGCGGCGCAATAAGGCGGTAAAGGATTTCCGCCTGGGCGTCTATGGTGAGGGCGAGTCCGGCGTAACGGTCGTGACCCTGAAATAAGAAAAAAAGAACGCCATCCACACTTTGGATGGCGTTCTTTCATTTAATCTGTGACTTCTCTCCACTGGCCGTCTGTCAGCACCTGAACGGTGGTTTTCAGCTCTCCGCTGCCGTCCTCCGCAGGCTCTTTGTGGATGCGCTTTACAAGGACCAGGGCGCCCTGCTCATCGGGCGCATAGATGTCCGTATCGTAAGTGCCCCAGCCGTTGCGGCTGCTGACGGCGACCTGCCGCTCCTCGGGGTCCGGCTCCACGGCATAGCCGCACAGCCCGGGACCGGCGATGAACTGCCCCAGGTCCGAGTCCCACAGCCAGGTGAGGTACGATCCGTTCACCGTGCCCATGTCGCACATGCACAGAATGTCCTGGGCACCGTCGAAGTTGAGGTCTTCCAAAGTGGGCAGGTAGTTGCTGTCAAAAACCGTGGGGTAGACTTGCTTTGCAGAAGCTGCCGCATCTTCCTCCAGCGTGAGGACGCCCGCCCCCACGTCCAGAGTCTGGAGCAGCGTCTCGCCATCCAGCACGTCGATGGTGCCTGTGCCGTAGGTGGAAAAGCCCTCCATGGCCGTTTCCTTGCAGTGGGCCACCAGTGTCAGCGTTCTGCCGCTGTCCACGGTCACGGACAGCTCTTTTTCAAAAAGGCCTCCGTCCTGGGTGTCAGCGGGGAAGGTGTTGGCCGGAGAGCTTTCCTGGACGGGGGCCTCCGCCAGCGGGTCAGCGGGGGCAGGGGACGTGCAGCCGGCCAGGAGCGCCAGCGGCAGCACAAGGGCAAGGATGGATCTCATAAGGGGCTCCTTTCTTTGGCTTTCCACACTCTATCACGGCACTCTTTTGAAAAACATCTCAAAAAAGTGACAAAAAGCAAACAAAAAGAAAAAATAAAGGCGCCTTTACAAGGCTTGCCGGAGTCTGCTATACTGGCGGTATCAATTTTTAAAGAGGTGATCTGTATGCAGGAACTGGAACGGCAGTATCATATCGCCTGCACCAGTGAGGATGTGGGGCGCTACTGCATCCTGCCCGGCGACCCGGGACGGGTGCCGGCCATTGCGGCGCTGTTTGACGACGCCCGGCAGGTGGCATGCAACCGGGAGTATAATGTCTGGACCGGAACGCTGCTGGGGCGGAAAGTCACGGCCTGTTCCACCGGCATCGGCGGACCCTCCGCGGCCATCGCCATGGAGGAGCTGCACAAGTGCGGCGCGGATACCTTCATCCGCACGGGCACCTGCGGCGGCATTGACCTTTCCGTCCAGTCCGGGGACATCGTGGTAGCCACCGGCGCCGTGCGGTTTGAGCATACGAGTCTGGAATATGCGCCGCTGGAGTTCCCGGCGGTGGCGGACTATGACGTGACCGGCTGCCTGGTCCGGGCTACCCGGGACCTGGGACTGCCCCTGCATACGGGCGTGGTCCAGTGCAAGGACAGCTTCTACGGCCAGCACAGCCCCGACGCCTCCCCGGTCTACTATGAGCTCAAGCAGAAATGGGAGAGCTGGAAGCGGCTGGGGGTCAAGGCCAGCGAGATGGAATCCGCGGCACTGTTCGTGGTGGCAGCGGCGCTGGGCTGCCGGTGCGGCTCCTGCTTCCATGTGGTGTGGAACCAGGAGCGGGAGGCTGCCGGGCTGGACCAGCGCATGAGCGAGGATACCACTGCCTCCGTCCGGGTGGCTGTGGAGGCGCTGAAGCTGCTCATCGAAGAGGACCTGAAACTGGGACGCTGAGGTTTTCCCTCAATAAAAAAGC
>URKI01000027.1 GCA_900548505.1 uncultured Oscillibacter sp.
ATCTACACTCGACTAGTCGTCGGCAGCGTCAGATGTGTATAAGAGACAGCCCCAATGGCCCAGCACGCTCTCAAAGGCCAGGATGGTCAGCGCCGCGCCGTCGGCGCCCCCCGCCGTCTCCAGCACGCCGGAGCAGCAGATGGCAAGCCCCGTCACCGTGCACACCACGCAGGTATCGAAAAACGCCCCCACCATGTTGATGTAGCCGTGGAGAGCCGGACACTCCCCGTCCGCCGCGGCGGCGGCGATGGCGGCGGAGCCCATGCCCGCCTCGTTGGAAAAGATGCCCCGGGCCCCCCCGTACCGGACGGCGGCCCCCGCCGTGCCGCCCAGTACTGCCTCCGGTCCCAGGGCCTGGGCAAACATCTGCCCCACGGCGGCAGGAAGCGCCCGCCAGTGCCCGGCGATCACCGCCGCCGCGCCGCCCAGGTACCCCAGGGCCATCAGCGGCACCAGAAAGCCGGACACCCCGGCAATGCGGCCGATGCCGCCCCGGATCACCGCCAACGTGATAAGCCCCGCCGCGGCCGCCGTGACCCACGGCGGCACGGAAAACGCCGCTTCCAGGGCCGTGGCCATGGCGTTGGTCTGGGCCATATTGCCCATGCCGAAGGAGGCCCCCACGGCGAAAAGCGCGAACGCACCGCCCATGACCCGCCCCACCAGGCGGGGCCACAACCCCCGGGCCATGACCACCATGGGCCCGCCGCTGCGCTCCCCCGGGCGGCGAAAGCGCACCGCCAGAGCGCACTCGGAAAACTTGGCCGCAAGGCCGAAGAGGGCGGAGATCTCCATCCACACTAATGCCCCGGGACCGCCCGCCGTCAGCGCCGTGGCAACGCCCACGATGTTCCCGGTGCCCAGGGTGGAAGCCAGGGCCGTCATGAGCGCCGCCAGGGGAGAGATGCCGCCGTCACTGTGCCGCACGCCGGGACTCAGAAGCAGGGCGCAGGCCCCCGGCAGGTTCCGCCAGGTGCCAAAACCCGTGCGCACCGTAAGAAAAATACCCGTTCCCAACAGCAGCGCCAAAAGCGGCGCTCCCCAGAGCTTCGCGCTGAGGGTCGTAAGAAATTCCGTCATGGGCCGCCTCCTTGTTTCATGCTGCTATCAGCATACGCCCAAGGCCGCCTGTCCCATGATGGAAAAGCCGGACGCCTGGGGCGTCCGGCTTTTCATTCCACAATTCAGCTCTCCATGTGGCGGCCCAGGAAGGCGGCAATGGTCTGGGCCAGCTTGTACTCCGGCTCCTCCGCCGGCGCGGCGCCCTCCCCGCCCACGAACAGCACCAGTCCCAGCAGATCACCCTCTGCCAGGATGGGCGCGGCCACCCGCACCCGGAGCTTGTCGCCGCTGTCCGTCACGGCCACTTCCTCTTCCTGTGCCTCCCGGCGGTAGATCTTGCGGCTTTCCATGATCCGCTCCAGCTCCGGGGAGATCCGCTTTCCCAGCAGCTCCCGCTTGCTGCCGCCGGCCACGGCGATGATGGTATCCCGGTCCGTGACGGCGCAGATCTCGCCGGTGGAACGGCTCATGGTCTCGCACAGCTCCACGGCAAAGTCCTCCACCCCGCCCAGCAGGGAGTACTTTTTAAAAATCACCTCGCCGTCACGGCTGGTGTAGATCTCCAGCGGGTCGCCTTCCCGAATCCGCATGGTACGGCGGATCTCCTTGGGAATGACCACGCGTCCCAGATCGTCGATTCGCCGCACGATTCCAGTTGCTTTCATATCGAAAACTCCTTTTCTCTTTCAAATTGCAGGCCTCTTCTTGGCAAAAGATAGTATCCGCAGGATTTTTCCCCCTATGCGGCGGAGCGCTTGGTTTCATTTGGCAGTTTTTCGCCCGTTGCCGGGGCGGTTTTCGCCCGCCCCTTGCATTTTTTCGAGAAAAACGTATAATAACCTATATTCTTTACACATTTTTGACCTGCCTTTTTCCAAGGCTCCACATTGAACCAAAGAAAGGATCGACGTTTTGAAAGCTTCACATGCCCTGCCCAAGGCCCGGCTGCCCCTGTGGGCGACGCTGGCGGCCATGGTGGCCCTGTCCGGCTGCATCACGCTGCTGGCTCTGTGGTGCCAGCCCAACGCGCTGCGCACCGTGGTGGACATCTTCCGTGCCCAGCCTCTTCTGATCGTGCTCAACGCATTGCCCATCGGCCTTCTGGTGGTGACGTTCACCTGCCTGTTCCGGAACGTGTTTTTCGGCGCCGCTCTGGTGAACTTCGGCGTATGCGTACTGTCCATCGCCAACCGCATCAAGCTGGAAGTGCGGGATGAGCCGGTCTTTCCCCGGGACTTCGCCCTTTTGAAAGAAGTGGGCAGCGCCATGGAGTCCTATGACATCCAGTATCCCATGAGCACCATCGCCGTGGTACTGCTGGCCACTTTGGCGCTGGTGGTCCTGGGCCTTTTTATCGGCTGCAGGCCGTTCCCCCTGGCCCGTCTGCGGGGCTGGCTGGGCCGGCTGCTGGGCGCTGCCGGCTCCATGGGCATTCTGGTGGCCCTGCTGCTGACGGTCTACGCCTCCAATGATCTTTACAACAGCTTCCGCGTCTCCAACGCCTACTACATCCCCTCCGTTTTCAACGAGCTGGGCTTTCCCTACTGCTTCTGCCACCAGTTCACCACCTATCCCATCGACCGGCCTGATGGCTTCGACAAGGCCACGGCAGCGTCCTGGGAGACCGGCGATCAGCCCGGCCAGGGGGAGGACGTGCATCTCATTATGGTGATGAACGAGGCCTTTTCCGACCTGACGGATGATCCCGCCTTTACCTACACGGAGGAAAACGATCCCCTGCCCAACCTCCACGCCCTGCAGAGCGATCCCCACGCCGTCAGCGGCCACGTGGTGGTGCCCGGCTTTGCCGGCGGCACCGCCAACACGGAGTTCGACGTGCTCACCGGCATGCAGACCAACGCCCTCTCCGCCTCCACCACCTCCTCGTTCCGGGTGGTGAACCGGGATCTGGACAGCGTGCTGCGGGTCTTTGCCTCCGACGGCTACCACACCTCCTTCTTCCACCCCGGCGACGACTGGTTCTACAACCGGGAAAACGTCTACGACTGGCTGGGGGCGGAGGAGACCGTCTTTGCCGACGAGATGGAAAACCTCACCTACAAGGGCCGCTGGGTGACGGACGACTACATGGCCGGTTTCATTGAGGAGAAATTCGAGGAGGCCGTGGCCCAGGGCCAGCTTCTTTGCAACTACACCACCACCATCCAAAACCACATGTCCTACACGGCGGACAAGTACGGCGAGGGCTACGTGTACCCGCCGGTGGAAACGGACGCCCAGCTGACCGACGATGTGCGCACCATGCTAGAGGTGTACATCGAGGGCGCCCGGGACGCCGACGCCATGCTGGGCCGTCTGGTGGATTACTTCTCCCAGACCGACGAGCCGGTGGTGCTGGCCTTCTGGGGCGATCACCTGCCCTATCTGGGGGACAACCAGCTGGCTTACGCCCAGCTTGGGTCCGAGGTAGGTCTGCCGGAGGAGGAACGGGTCAACACGCTCTGCTCCTATGAGACGCCTTATGTGATCTGGGCCAACGACGCCGCCGCCGAAGCGCTGGACTGGGAGAGCGCCGTGGAAAGTCTGGATCTGCCCGAGACCAACCGGCTCTCCGCCAGTTTCCTGGGTGCCGCGCTGCTGGAGCTGACCGGCCGGGGCGAGGAGAGCCCCTGGTTCGCCTTTTTGAACCAGCTGCGGCGGGAGCTGCCTGTGGTGCAGAAAAAGACCTACATGACCATGGACGGCACGCTCACGCCGCTGGTCACCAGTGACCAGCTGAACATGATCGACCAGTGGCGCCAGTGGAGCTACTACAAGCTGCGCTACAAAGAAGTGGAATAACACGAAAAACGCGGGCTTCCTGATGGAAGCCCGCGTTTTTTTGCGTCTTGTGAGATTCAGCTCTTCCGGGCCGCCGCCTGGGGGGACAGGGGGATGCTGCGGCTGCGGATCAGCTGGGCAAAGGTCTTGGCAAGGGAGGGGTCAAACTGGGTGCCGGCGCCCTTGCGGATCTCCTCCAGCGCATACTCCAGCGGCAGGCCCCTGCGATAGGGCCGGTCTGTGGTCATGGCGTCGAACACGTCCGCGATAGCCAGGCACCGGGCGGAGATGGGGATCTCCTCCCCGGCGATGCCCCGGGGATAGCCCTTGCCGTCCCAGCGCTCGTGGTGGCCCAGCACCGCCGGGATCAGATAGTCCATCTCCGGCAGGTGGCGGATCATCTCAATGGAGTTGTTCACATGGTCCTTCATGATCCGGTACTCCCCATCCTCCAGCTTGCCGGTTTTGTTGAGGATGTTCTCAGGGATGGAGATCTTACCGATATCGTGGAGCAGGCCCGCGGCGTAGATGGTGCGCACCTGGTCGTCGTTGAGTCCGGCAGCCACTGCCAGCGTGGCGGCGTAGCGGGCCACGTTCTTGCTGTGGGCGTAGGTATAGTGGTCCTTGGCGTCGATGGCGGCCGTCAGCGCGGAGATCATGGACAGGGCAGAACGGTACTCGCCGTCGCCCCGCTCGATGCGGTCCACGATGGCGTCCGTGCGCTCTGCCAGGTGCTGAGGCACCAGGTCCGACGCGCCCCGGAAAATGACGATCTGGTCCTTGCCGCCCTGCTTGGCGTTGTACACCGCAAGGTCGGCGTTGTCCATCAGCTCCTTGGCACTGGAGGCCGCATAGGGTGCCGAGCAGATGCCAACGCTCACGGACAGCGGCTTGAGCCGCTGCCGCTCCGGCTTCTGGTTGATCTGGGCCACCCGTGTCTCGATCTCCCGGGCCAGGGTCCTGGCCCGCTGGGTATCCTGCAGAGGCAGCAGCACGGCAAATACCTTGCCGCTGGTGCGGAACACGATGCCGCTCTCGCCGGTGCAGCGGCTGATGACCTCGCCGATGCGGCACAATGCCGCGTCGCCCTCACCCACGCCGTAGAGCTGGTTATAGAGCTTGAAGTCGTCCACATCGATGTACAGGAGCGTCAGGCACTCCCGGCCGCAGGAGAGGAACTGCTCTTCCAGCTGCTCCACAAAGAAGCGGTAGTTGTACACGCCGGTCAGCGGGTCGATGCGGGCCTCCCGGAACATCTTCTCGTAAAGCGCCGCGTTCTTCATGGCGATGGACGCGATGGAGCTGACCGTCTCCAAAAAGCCGATCTCCACGGCGTTAAAGTTTCTGCCCCGCTCCTTGGCGGAAAGCAGCAGCAGTCCCACGATCTCTTCTCCGTCCCGCATGGCGGCGACACAGTCGATGTTCAGCCGCCGGAACAGCTCCTTTTCCGCCTCCCAGACGGAAAGATACCGGGGGCTGCTGCGGAACTCGCCGACGATGAGATAGCTTTCCTGCTCTTTGAGGTAGGCGATCTGGGGGCTGTCTTTGGAAATGGAAAACGACAGCGTTGCCAGGGGACTGGAGCAGTAGCGGGCCTGGTAGCTGTCCCCTTCCAACAGGCAGATATACATCTGCTCGATGGGGATCTCCCTGGACACCACCTGTCCCATTTTCTCCATGATGTCCGCCGTGCTCAGGGACTGGGAGACCTCCGCGGAGAAGTTTTTCACCAGGCGGCTTTGCTGCTCTTCCCGGGTGAACATGGCCTCCAGCAGCCGCCGCATGAGAACGTATGCGCCGCCCAGCAGTCCGGCAAACGCCACGGATACCACCGTGGTGGCGGAGCGCTCATTCAGCCCCAGGGTCTGCTCGGCAAAAAGATGCAGAGGGGAGATGAAGTTGGCGGCAGCGATGGCACAGATCACCGCCAGCACCAGGGTCAAAAGAGACCGGGACACCACCAGTGTCAGCCGGAACATGCGGCGCTTGTAAAGCGCATACATCAAAAGAGCCGCGAATACGATGCCGGACAGGGCATCGAAGGGGAAGGTATTGCCGGGCAGGCCTACCTGCAGCAGGTTGCCCGCCAGCATCACCAGGCCGCCGTAGATGATGACCTGGATGCCCGGGGAGTGGGCACCCTGTTCCCGCATGACCTGCAAAAGCAGCATGGCCGTCGCGCCGATGATAGCCACGAACATAATGCAGGGGATGACGATATGCCAGTCCAGGCTGTAGGTAAAGAGGGTGGAGCCGTCCGGCATGACCACCGGCGTGGGGGGCTTGAGGTAAAAGCCGCTGACCGTGCCGGGAATGATGGCCAGCGTCCAGATGGTGAACACCGCCAACAAAAAGCGCCCTTTCCGCCTGGAGAAAGTGTGCACGAAAAAGTAAAAGAACAATTCCATGCTGAACAGGGCCACCAAAGACACCTTGTACCAGAAATTCATGCCCGGCCACATCTGCAGCCGCATGAGGATGGCGCCGCCGGACCACAAGATGGCGTCCAGCAGCACCGCCAGAAACGCCCAGATCTCCGGGGTCTTTTTCGTGGCCAGGAACGTGACGAACATCAGCAAAAAGCAGCTGAAGACCGTGATGTTGATAAAGAGAAAGGGAATGTCGTTCACAGCGCCGGCCTCCCTTCCGTCCGGCCGTCCGCCTGCTGGCGAAGAAGGCCCACGATGTCCAGCATACCGGGGTTGATCCGGGGCAGATGCTCGCCCATCTTTTGCTCATAGGCGGCAATGGTGCCGTACTTCAAAATGGTGATCTGCAGGGGCTCCATATTCAAAAGCTTCTTCAGATCGCCGTAATCGCTGTCAAAATATTTGAAATACAGGCTCAGGTGCTCTGTCAGCACCGTGCGGGTCACCACCTCGCTGGCCTGGGCGTCCGGCGGCAGCTCCAGATACATGTGCAGGAAGGGGTCGTCGTTTTCGTTGAACTCCTTCTTCAGCACCCAGTCTCCCAGCTCCAGCCGGCTCAGGCGGATCACCTCCTGCATGGAGGAGGCGGTGATGCGGGTAAAGCCCGCAATGTCGATCACGTCCGGCACCCGGTCCACAAAGGTCAGCCGGGGAAGCTGTCCGCTCCCGGCGGTAAGGCAGTGGTACATGTCTCCGATGCGGTAGCGCATGAACGCGCCGCCGTGTAGCACAGAGAGCACCAGCTCGTACGTCTCACCCGCCTGGATCTCGTCCATCAGGCAGGTACGGGGCTGATAGGCCGGGTCCGCCAGGCTGCGGCGCATCTCCGATTCGGGGATAAACTCATAAAAGCAAGCGTCCGGGAAGAACACCATGCCCCGGTGCTCCCAGTTCTCCGCGCCGATGCAGGTGGACTCCGTTCCCGCGGCCAGCTCCACCGGGGCGATGCCCCACGCCCGGGTCAGCCGGTCCCGGTAGCACTTGGCGTCGGTACCGGCGAAGAAAAACGCCTTGAGCCGGAACACATCTCCCGGCGTGATGGGGCGGCCATCCCGGCGGCTTACGTATTTTGCCTTCAGATAACGCACGGCGTTGCCCGGCGACACCTTCATGTGGTGTCCGCCGCCTCCGCTGCTCTTGCCGAAGCTCTCAGTGATGTAGTTGGCCACGGAGCCGATGCCGAAGAAAAAGTCCACACCGCCGCCCATGGCCATGGCGAAGCCCTTTTTGATCCGCTGGCTGAAGCTCAGGTCGGAGTTGGTATTGGAGTCCGGCAGCCAGGTAAAGCGGATATCCTCGTCAAAGAGCGAGGGCATCAGTCCCGTGGCATAGGGCAGCGGGGCGCCGCCGTACAGGATACGGTCGCCTGCCTTAAGATCGAACTCGCCCTTTTTCCGAGCGGTGGCCATCATCATGGTGGCCAGCAGGTTATGCCGGTAGGTATCCAGCATACTGCGGGTATAGGGCGCCAGCTTAATGGGCCGCAGACCGCCCTCCCAGGTGGTCTGGATCCACACCGCCGGCTCTCCGCACAGCATCTCCGTGCGCCTGGGCAGCAGCACGTCGGCATAGTCGGCATAGGTGGTCAGCGGCAGGCACTGGCGCAGCTCGTCAATGGTGCGGGGTGTCTTCCCCCGCAGCAGAAGCTTTCCAAGCCCGCTTGCGCTCCAAAGCGTCAGCTGTTCCTCCATCAGTCGCCGCTGGGTATACATGTAATCCGCCAGGCTCATATCCAAAAAGCCGCAGTACTCCTGCCACAGCTGCTCCCGGGAACACTTTTTCAGCTTATCTTCAAAGCGCATGGACTCACCTCCTTATTTCGCCTTCCGACAGGCGCGGATGCTGGCCCTGTTGGGCACCAGAAAGGGCGTGGATGCCTGATAGGCTCCGTACCCCTCCAGCCGCGCCGGAAACACACACCGGTCCTCAAAGGCCACCAGCCCCACATTCAAAGCGCTCAGCACTGCCGCCTCCCACAGCGGCAGCCCCGCAGCCAGGGCAAGGCACCCATACAGTCCCGCAAACCACAACACCCCTGGATGGCGGCACAGGGCGTATACCCCTGTGGTGCAGGCCGGGCGTTTTTCACCCGGGCTTGCATAGGACGCCTCCACCGGCAGGGCAAAAAACAGCGTATAGACCTCCAGGGCCAAAAAAAGCCCGCCAAGCGCGAAAAGCAGGCCCCGCAGCCACCCGTGTACCAGGGGTGTTCCCTGCCGGGCCTCCAGGACCGTGCCAAGCACCAGCAGCAGCGCCCCCAGGGGGAAGCAGAACTTCAGCCCCTTTCGCCCCGGCCGCCAGTCGTTATAATCACTGAGAAAAAACAGGGCAAAGCCGCAAAGGCTCAGACAAAACCCCATCGGCTCAGTCCTCCATCCCACTGTCTTGCAAGCACAATTCGATTCTCTTTACTATTTTTCCCTATTATACAAAGATTTCTGTATAAATTCAACAAAATTCCCCTCGACGTTTTCCACAAATCGTATGCATCGAGCATTGGCACAACATATAGATTTCCGTCTGCGCACAAAACGCAATCTGTTGTCAATACACCGGGATTTTTGCGGATACTTCCGTGTTTTTTACCAAAGGGGCTGGATGCTCCGTCAAAACAGCAACATCCCGCGCGCCTTACGGCTGCGCGGGATGGAAGTGGCGGTATACTGCCTCCGCCGTGGGTCTTGGTACGATGGCCGCCAGAGTCTCCACATCCGCCTCCCGGATGGCCTTCACAGAGCCCAACGCCCGGCGCAGGGCCTCCCTGCGCTTGGGCCCCACGCCGGGGATATCGTCCAGGGCGGAGCGCAGGGTGGAACGGGTGTGGCTCTCGTGATGATAGGTGATGGCAAAGCGGTGGGTCTCCTCCTGGATCTGACCGATGAGGGAGAATACCGCCGGATTGGCCGTCAGGCCGATCTCCCGGCCCTGGGGCGTCACCAGCGCCCGGGTGCGGTGGCGGTCGTCCTTGACCATGCCGAACACCGGCACCGTCACGCCGAACGCATCTGCCACCTGCTGGGCCGCGGCGGCGTGGGTCTCGCCGCCGTCGATCAAAAAGACGTCCGGCAGCGGCAGAAACTTCTCATCCCCGTCCGCCGCCCGCTGGAGCCGGCGGCGCAGCACCTCCTGCATGGAGGCGTAGTCGTCCGGGTGACCCTGGAGTTCCTTGATGCGGAAGCGCCGGTAGGCCGAGCGCAGAGGCCGCACGCCGCTGTAGACCACCATGGACGCCACGATGTCGCTTTTGCCCGTGTTGGAGATATCGAAGGACTCCATGCGCCGGGGCGGCTGGGCAAGGCCCAGCATACTTCCCAGCAGCGACAGAGTATGGGCCACCCGCTCCTCGGCGGTGGTGGCCCGCTCCGCTTCCTCGGCGGCGTTGCGCTGGGCCATGTCCCGCAGGTCCGCCTTCTCCCCCCGCTGGGGCACATGGACCCAGACCTTGTGTCCGGCCCGGCGGGTCAGCACCTCCGAGAGATTCTCGCACTCGCCGGTGTCCACCGGCAGCAAGATCTCATGGGGCAGCACCGCCCGGGGCAGGTAATACTGGGCCGTGAGGGCAGAGAGCATCTCCGCCTCCTCTTCCTCGATGGGAGTGGAAAACAGCTCCGTCTCCCGGCCGGTGAGATTGCCGTTTTCCATGTGCAGCACCGCGTAGCAGCACTTGCCCGCGCCCCGGTACAGTCCCCAGATGTCCGTGTCGGCGCAAAGGCCGGCGATGACCGTCTGCTTTTTGCTCAGGGCGCCGATGGCGTTGATCCGGTCCCGGATGGCGGCCGCCTGCTCAAAGCGCAGGGCCTCCGCCTCCGCCTCCATCTCCGCCGTCATCTCCCGCAGAAGCTGGCGGGACTTGCCTTCCAGCAGCTGGCAGGCCTGGTCGATGCGGCGATTGTACTCCTCCGCCGTCATCTCCGGGCGGCAGAAGCCGTCGCACCGGCCCATGTGGAAATTGAGGCAGGGCCGCTCCGCGCCGATATCCCGGGGGAATCGACGGTTGCAGGTAGGCAGGCGCAGCGCGGCGAACACCGCGTCCAGGGCCTGGCGGGTCTCGTACCGGCCGCCGAAAGGCCCGAAGTACCGGGCGGAGTCGTTGGCGTAGCGGTTGGCCAGGGTGAAGCGGGGATACGGCTCCCGGGAAAGGCGCACGAAGGGATAGCCCTTGTCGTCCTTGAGCAGGATGTTGTACTTGGGGCTGTGGCGCTTGATGAGGGAGTTTTCCAGCACCAGCGCCTCAAATTCGCTGGAGACGAAGATGGTATCAAAGTGGTCCACCTGGGCCACCATCTGCCGGGTCTTTGCCGTGTGGGAGGCGCTTTCCTGAAAATACTGGCTCACCCGGTTTTTCAGTTTCTTGGCCTTGCCCACATAGATCACTTTCCCGGTCTTGTCCATCATGAGATAGACGCCGGGCACCAGCGGCAGATCGTTGGCTTTCTGCCGCAGCTCTTCCTTTGTCATGGCCGTCTCCTTTCCCCGCTCCGGCGGATGGAAAAAAGAGGCTCCGCAGACTGCGGAGCCTCTTTCGGTGGTATATGGAATCTTATTCGTCGAAGTTGTTGTTGACCAGCTCCACCAGGGTGTTGACAGCGGCTTCCTCGTCGTCACCGTCGGCGATCAGCGTGATGGTGGTGCCCTTCACGATACCCAGGGACAGCACGCCCAGCAGGCTCTTGGCGTTGACACGGCGGTCTTCCTTCTCCACCCAGATCCCGCTCTTGAACTCGTTGGCCTTCTGAATAAAGAATGTGGCAGGTCTTGCGTGCAGACCCACTTCGTTGTTAACGGTGACATTCTGTGTATACATGATGCAGCTCTCCTTTTCTATACCAAGTCAGACTGAACAGCTTCGCATAGCAAGTCAAATTACTAGATATATCATACCTGCTTTTGTTGGCCGCGTCAACGGCGTTTTTCACAAACATTTAAAAAATTCCCGTGGCGCGAAGCTCTTCCTTTGGTAGTTTAGACCATTTCCCTCTCATTCTATACGGGTTGTTTGGTGGTTTTTTCAGCACTTTACCGATTTTTATCAAAAAAGAGCCGCCGGACTATGCCGGCGGCTCCTGCGCTTGGATCAATAGTTCTCAGCCTTCACCTGGAAGTAGGCCTGGGGATGCTTGCACACGGGGCACACGGCGGGAGCGCTCTCGGCGACCTCCACGTGGCCGCAGTTGCGGCAGAACCACATGACCTTCTCGCCCTTCTTGAAGACCTCGCCCTTCTTCAGGTTGTCCAGCAGCTTCAGATAGCGCTCCTCGTGGCTCTTTTCGATCTTGGCCACGCCCTCGAACTGAGCGGCCAGAGCCAGGAAGCCCTCCTCCTCGGCGGTGCGGGCCATCTCGGCGTACATCTGGGTCCACTCTTCGTTCTCGCCGGCGGCTGCGGCCACCAGGTTCTCCTCGGTGGTGCCGATGCCGGAGAGGGCCTTGAACCACAGCTTGGCATGCTCCTTCTCATTGAGCGCGGTCTCCTGGAAAATGGCGGCGATCTGCTCATAGCCGTCCTTCTTGGCCCGGCTTGCGAAATAGTCGTACTTGTTGCGTGCCTGAGACTCCCCGGCAAATGCCTTCCACAGATTGGCCTCCGTCTTGCTTCCCTTCAGTTCCATGTCTTTTTCCCCTTTCAAAAATTTTAAAATCAAGTTTGCTCTGCCGCGCAGGCAGGACAAATTCCATAAAAACAAAGGCTGTGGCCCCGGACGAGCCGTCCGTCCCCCGCCGCCAGCGCATCCAGCCCGCCGTCGTACGGCAGTGCCAGATCCGACACGGCGCCGCACCGCTGACAGCGGAAATGCGTATGGGGCGAGAGGTTGGCGTCAAACCGCGCCACCGTTCCCTCCAGCTCCACCAGCCGTCCCTCTGCCGCCATCTGCCGCAGGTTGCGGTAAACCGTACCCAGGCTCAGACGGGGCATTTCGGGTTTGAGACGGTCGTACACCATCTCTGCCGTAGGATGGGCGTTGGTGGCGCACACGGCCTCATAGATCTGCTCCCTTTGGCGGGAGTATCGGCGCTGCTGCATGTCCCGCCTCCTTATCAGTAATGATTACTGATATTGTTATAACACATAGTTTTAAAAATTGCAAGCCCTTTTTTCATTTTTTTCCGCTTCTAAACGGGCGACTGGCGCAAACAATACCCATTGGGTATCGCGCAACGATTCTTCCCGGAAAAGGAGGAGCATATACCTTGAAAAGAACGCTTGCGCTTTTGAGCGCGGTGCTGCTGGCCGTATCCCTGACCGCCTGCGGCAACGATCCGAAAAACGATTCCAACAACGCCAATGACGCCGTTCTCAACGGCACGGACGGCAAGGAGAATACCAACGACGGCATCATGGGCGATATGGCCCAGGGCACGGAGGATGTGGTCCAGGGTACGGAGGACGCAATCCAGGACGTTGGAAACGGCGTCAAGGACGCGGCGGACGGTGTGGAACAGGGCGTCAGCGACATGACGAACACCGCCGAAAACGCCGGAAAAGCCATGAAGCGGTCCGTGGAGGAGGGCGGCGTCTCCTATGGGGAGATGCTGGACAACGCCCGGGTACACGACACGGACGGCGACCTGACCGACCATGAAAACGCCGTGACCCCCGGCTGGGATGGCTGAGCATGTTCCGCATAAAAAACAGGACGGGAAGTTTCTCCCGTCCTGTTTTTCCCTTATTACATCTGTAAAATACACTGTTCCAGCTCTGCCGCGGTGTCCGCCAGGAAATCCGCCCCGGCCTCCGTCAGCTCCCCGCGGCCCCGGAACCCCCAGGTGACGCCGCAGGCGCGAAGCCCTGCGTTGTGAGCCGTATGGATATCCACGGCGCTGTCTCCCACAAAGAGGGTCTCCGATTTCTCCGCCCCCAGCTGCGTGAGGATCTGCTCCACACCGGTGGGGTCCGGCTTCACCGGCACGCCGGGCAGCTTGCCCCGCACCAGATGGAACATCCCGTCAAAAAAGTGGCGGATGATGACCTGGCTGAAATCGTCGGCCTTGTTGGAGTACACCGCAAGGCACACGCCCTGGGCCCGCAGCCGCTCCAGCAGCGCCGGGATGCCCTCATAAGGCGCCGTCTTATCCAGGTTGTGGGCCCCGTAATACTGGCTGAACTCCGCCAGCGTCTCCTTTAGCCGTGCCTCGTCCTGGCAGTCGGCCGGGGAAAAGCGGGAGACCAGATTGGGGATGCCGTGGCCCACCATATGCCGGTACTCCTCCACAGAGTGTTCCGGCCAGCCGTTTTTGCGGCAGACCCAGTTGCCCGCCCCGGCCAGGTCTTCAATGGTATTCAATAATGTGCCGTCCAGATCGAAAATCACTGTCTTATACATTGCGTTTTCCTGCCTTGCCTGTTGTTTTCCCCCATTGTAGCAGGCCCGGCCACTGGGCTCAAGCAGCAAAGCGCCGAAAAAGCCGCCCATGGGCGGCTTTTTTCATGGTCGGCTCACAGGGGGCAGAGCTCTGTCCCGGCGGCAGTCAGCACCGCTGATTCCGTAAAGCCCGCTGTCCGGGCCAGCTCCGCCGCCCGGTCATAGCCGAAGAGCAGGTGCTCCTTGCGGTGAGCGTCGGCGGTGAGGATGACGCGCCCCCCCATGGCCCGCCATTCCCGCAGCAAAAAGAGGGCCGGGTAGGGCGCCGTACGGTATCCCCGGGCCACACCGCCGGTGTTGATCTCCAGCAGCGTTCCATTTGGGTCGGTGCGGTGCAGGGCCTCCAGGGCCGCGGCACGGTACCGGGGCGACTCCTCGTCAAAAAAGCGGTTGCCGGCGTTGAGCTTGGTGATAAGGTCGATGTGGCCCAGGATGGTGGGCTTTTTCTCCGCCACCGCTCCCACCGCCCGGAAGTACCCTTCCGTCATGGCCAGGGCGTCGCCGCCGTACATCTCATCCCGGCAGGCAGCCAGCTGCTCCTCTTTCCAGTCCATGGAGTAGTAGACCCCCTCCGGCGAGCGCTGGTAGTGGACGCTGCCGATCCAGTAGTCAAAGCCCTCCGGCGTCACATCCGACCAGCTGTCCCACTCCATGCCCGCGAGCACCTCCATCCGCGCGGCGTAGCGGGACTGCACCTCCGCGATGGCCGAACGGTAGGCGGTCATATCCCGGGGCAGCACCAGTCCGTCATCGTCTGGGATGGGGGTATGGGCATGACAGGAAATACCGAAATATTGAATATTTTGTGCATTAGCCGCTTCAGCCATGGCCGCCAGCGTATCACGTCCGTCGCAAAAATCCGCATGGGTATGGACGGAGCAGCACCAGGGCGTCTTTTTCATTGCATCCGCTCCTGCTTGACCTTGTGGTCCACCACGTGGCGCTTTTCCAGCTCCGCCGTAATGTCCTGGACGGAAATGCCCATCTGTACCATCAGCACCATCACATGGTAGGTAAGGTCCGCGATCTCGTAGATGGTCTCCTCCTTATCCTCCTTGCGGCCGCCGATGATGACCTCCGTGCACTCCTCGCCCACCTTTTTGAGGATCTTGTCCAGCCCCTTTTCAAAGAGGTAGCTGGTGTAGCTGCCCTCCTTGGGCTCCGTCTTGCGGCCCTGGATGAGCCGGTAAAGCCCCTCATAGCTGAAGGCCTTCAGCTCCGGGGAAAGATACACCGGCTGGAAAAAGCAGCTCTCCGCTCCCGTGTGGCAGGCAGGGCCGTCTTTCACCACTTCCACCACCAGGGCGTCGGCGTCACAGTCAGCGGTGATGGATACCACATGCTGCACGTTGCCGGAGGTCTCCCCCTTGCGCCAGAGCTCCTGGCGGCTGCGGCTCCAAAAGCAGGTGCGCCCTTCGTCGATGGTGATGGCCAGACTCTCGGCATTCATGTACGCCAGGGTCAGCACTTCCTTGGTGTAGTGGTCCTGGACAATGGCCGGGATCAGCCCGTTTTCGTCAAATTTCAACTCCATATCGTATATCTCCGTCACAATATTACAATTTGTATCAAAATCTACCTGCTTTTATAGCCGTACCGGCACGCCCCGGCCGTGCAGGAATTCCTTGAGCGCCCGGATCTCCACCTGGCGGGTATGGAAAATGGAGGCGGCCAGTCCCGCGTCCATACCGGGATGGGTGAAGAGGGCGGCAAAGTCCTCCATCTTTCCGGCGCCGCCGCTGGCCACGATGGGCACATGCACCCGCGCCGCCAGAGCGTCCAGCATCTCCAGGTCGAAGCCCTGCTTCACGCCGTCGGTATCGATGGAGTTGAGGACGATCTCCCCGGCCCCTGCCTCCACGCCGCGCTCCGCCCAGTCCAGGGCATCGATGCCCGTGTCCTCCCGGCCGCCCTTGGCAAAGAGGCGGAACTCACCGTTCACCCGCTTGACGTCCATGCTGAGCACCACGCACTGGTCTCCGTATCGCTTTGCCGCAGCACCGATGAGGGATGGGTCCGCAATGGCCCCGGAGTTGACGCTCACTTTGTCCGCCCCGCACTTGAGAACCCGGTCGAAGTCCTCCAGCGTGCGGATGCCGCCGCCCACCGTCAGGGGGATGAACACCTCGGAGGCCACGGCGCGCAGAATATCCGTAAACAGTGCCCGGCCCTCGGCGGAGGCGGTGATATCGTAAAACACCAGCTCGTCCGCGCCGGCGGCGTTATAGAACCGGGCCATTTCCACCGGGTCCGCCATGTCCCGCAGTCCCTGGAAATTGGTGCCCTTGACCACCCGGCCGTCCTTCACGTCCAGGCAGGGAATGATCCGCTTGGCTAACACAGGCCCTCCTCCTTCAAAACCGTTTCCAGATCCAGCCGTCCCGTGTAGAGGGCCTTGCCCAAAATGGCGGCGTCCACCCCCATGTCCCGCAGCTGCCGCAGCTCCTCCATGCCGGAGATGCCGCCGGAGGCGGTAATGGACAAGCCCTCGATTTTCACCAGCTGTTCATAAAGGGGCAGATTCGTGCCCTGCTCGGCTCCGTCCCGGGAGATGTCCGTATAGATGACGGTGCCAACGCCCCCGTCCCGGAGCCGGCGGCAGAAGTCCACGCCCCGCTCCGCTGTGCGCTCTTCCCAGCCGCTGACAGCCACATACCCGTCCCGGGCGTCCACGCCCACGGCGATCTGCGCTCCATAGCGCCGGGCCATCTCCTTTGTAAAGCTGAAGTCCTTCACGGCGATGGTACCCAGAATGCACCGGTCCACGCCAAGCTCCAGGTACTGCTCGATGCGCTGCTGGGTGCGGATGCCGCCGCCAACCTCAATGAAAAGCCCTCCCTGGCGGGCCAGGGCGGCGATGCTCTCAAAATTTTCCGCGGTGCCGGACCGGGCGCCGTCCAGGTCTACCACGTGGAGGTACCTGGCACCGGCGGCCAGAAACTCCCGGGCCACGGCGCAGGGGTCCGTGCCGTAAACGGTCATCTGGTCGTAGTCTCCCTGGTACAGCCGCACCACCTGTCCGCCCCGCAGGTCGATGGCGGGAAAAATTTGCATGTTGCTCCCTCCTTACAGCTCCCCGAACGCCTTTAAGATCCTCAGTCCCGTATCTCCGGACTTTTCCGGGTGGAACTGGGTGCCCCACACGTTCCCCCGGCGCACCGCGCCGGTGACGGCCACGCCGCCATACTCCGACACGGCCAGGATACTCTCGGCGCAGCGGCGGGCATAGTAGCTGTGGACATAGTACACCGATTCTCCCGGCTGCACATATTTTAAAAGCGGGTCTGCCCGGCAGATGTCCAGGCTGTTCCATCCCATGTGGGGCACCTTGCAGTCTTTGTCCCTCAGGTCTTCTTTCAGCGGCGCCACTTCGCCGCCGATGAGCCCCAGGCCCGGGTGCTCGCCGTATTCAAAGCTCCGCTCAAAGAGCAGCTGCATTCCAAGGCAGATGCCGAGGAGCGGCTTACGCTCCGCCTCCTCCAGCAGCAGCGGCGTCAGGCCGGAATCGTCCAGCCGGGCCCGGGCGTCGGCAAAGGCGCCCACACCGGGCAGAATGATCCGCTCCGCCCGGCGCAGGGTATCGGCGTCGGCAGTCACCTCCGCTGCAAGGCCCAGGTACCGCAGGCTGGAGCGCAGGGAAAAGAGGTTGCCCACTCCGTAGTCCACAATGGCGATCATATGTTCCTCCTTACAAAAGGCCCTTGGTACTGGGGATTTCCCCGGCGTGCTTTTCGTCCGGGGCCACGGCCTCTTTCAGCGCCCGGCCGGCGCCCTTGAAGCACGCCTCCAGAATGTGGTGGGTATTCTCCCCGGCCAGCTGATGGAAGTGCAGCGCGCCTGGGCAATTGCGCACAAAGCCCAGCCAGAATTCCTTGGCAAGCTCCGTATCAAAGGTGCCCACCTTGGCGGCAGGCAGCGTCACCGACCAGCCCAGATAGTCCCGGCCGGAGAGGTCGCAGCCCACCAGCACCAGCGTTTCGTCCATGGGCAGCAGGCTTTGGCCGTAGCGCCGGATGCCCCGCTTGTCCCCCAGGGCCTTGGTGAACGCCTGGCCCAGCACGATGCCCACATCCTCCACCGTGTGGTGGTCGTCCACCCGGGTATCCCCCCGGCAGGTGAGCGTCAGGTCAAAGTCCCCGTGGCGGGCAAAGAGGGTGAGCATATGGTCGAGAAAGCCGCAGCCGGTATCGATTGTTCCCGCGCCGGTTCCATCCAAATTCAAAGACAGGGAGATACTCGTCTCCGCCGTATTGCGCTCCAAAGCAGCAGTACGCATAGATTTCCCTCCTTTATGCCAGTATGTCCCGCACCGCGTCCGTCAGCGCTTCCATCTGCGGACGGCTGCCTACGGTGATGCGGACAAAGTCCCGGGTACGGGGACCGTCGAACCAGCGCACCAGGATGCCCCGGGCCTTGAGGCCCTGATACAGGGCCTGCCCCTCCAACCGGGGGTGCTTTGCAAAGAGGAAGTTGGCCGCCGAGGGCAGTACGGAAAAGCCCAGTGCCTCCAGGGCCGAGGCCGTCCAGGCCCGGTTTTCCCGGATGGCGACGCAGCAGCGGGTAAAGTAGTCCTTGTCCTCCATGGCCGCCACCGCCGCCGCCATGGACATGCGATTGACGTTATAGGGGTTGAAGCTGTACTTCACCCGGTTGAGGTCCTCGATGAGGGCCGGGCAGCCAATGGCAAAGCCCACCCGTCCGCCGGCCAGGGAGCGGCTTTTGGACATGGTCTGCACCACCAGGAGATTGTCATATTCCCCGATGAGGGGCACGCAGCTTTCGGCGCCGAAGTCCACATAGGCCTCGTCCACCACCACGACCCGCTCCCGGTCCGCCTCCAGCAGCCGCCGGATCTCGCTGGGCGGCAGGGCAAGGCCCGTGGGGGCGTTGGGGTTTGCAAGGAATACGGTTCCCTGAGCGGCCATGTAGTCCTCTACCGCCAGGGTATAATCCTCCCGCAGGGGCACCCGGACGCTCTCCAGGCCAAAAAGCGCCGTCTGGGCCTGATAGAAGCCGTAGGTCACGTCGGCGTAGACCGCCGGGCGGCCGGTGCCGCAGAAAGCCCGGAACGCAAAGGCCAGGATCTCGTCGGAGCCGTTGCCTGCCAGCACGTTACGTTCTTCCACCCCGTAATACCGGGCGATGGCGCGGTGCAGCGTGGCACAGGTAGGGTCGGAGTAGAGCTGCAAAGCCTGGGCATCCACCCCGGCCACGGCCGCCGCCACCGCAGGAGACGGCGGGAACGGGCTTTCATTGGTATTGAGCTTGATGTATTGCTGATCCCGGGGCTGCTCACCGGGGGTATAGGGCGCCAAACGCGCCGCCTCCGGGGATAAAAACTGACTCATGGCTGTACCTCCTTTGCCTGCTTCGCCCGGGCACACACGGAGCGGGCGTGGGCCTCCAGTCCCTCCCGCCGGGCAAACTCCGCGATCCGGGGCGCCGCGTCGGCCAGAGCCTGGGTGGAATAGTAGAGAAAGCTGGACCGCTTGCAGAAGTCATCCACCCCCAGAGGGCTGGAAAACCGGGCGGTGCCGGAGGTGGGCAGGGTGTGGTTGGGGCCTGCGAAGTAGTCGCCCAGGGCCTCCGGGGCACTGGCGCCCAAAAAGACGCTGCCTGCGTTTTTCACCAGGGGCAGCAGGGCAAAGGGGTCCTGCACGCAAAGTTCCAAATGCTCCGGGGCGATGCGGTTGGCCGCCGCCACCGCCTCCTCCAGGCTGTCTGCAAGCAAGATCTTCCCCCCGCCGGCGAGGGCCTTTTCCACAATCTCCCGCCGGGGAAGCGTGGCAGCCTGCTCCTCCAGCTCTCGCTGCACCGCCCGGGCAAGGACCTCGCTGGTGGTCACCAGCACGGCGCAGGCGCGCACATCGTGCTCCGCCTGGGAGAGGAGGTCCGCCGCCACACAATGGGCGTCGGCGTACTCATCCGCCACCACCAGAATCTCGCTGGGTCCTGCGATCATGTCGATGCCCACCAGGCCGAACACCTTGCGCTTGGCGGTGGCCACGTAGACCCCGCCGGGGCCCACGATCTTGTCCACCGCCGGAACGCTCTCGGTGCCGTAGGCCAGGGCCGCCACCGCCTGGGCGCCGCCGATCTTGAAGATGCGGTCCGCCCCGGCGATCTTGGCCGCCGCCAGCGCCTCGTCGCTGATGCGGCCCTCCCGGTCCGGCGGCGTCACCACCACGATCTCCTCCACACCCGCGATGCGGGCCGGGATCACGTTCATCAAAATGGTAGAGGGAAACGCCTCCGGGCTCCGGGGCACGCACACGCCCACCCGGGCGATGGGGGTATACCGCTGGCCCATGACCACGCCGGGCCGGTCGGTGAGTACAAAGTCCTGGTGTACCTGGCGGCTGTGGAAAGCGCGGATGTTCTCCGCCGCCTGCCGGAGCGTCTGGCGGAACGGTTCGTCCAGCCGCGCCCAGGCGGCCTCGATCTCCTCCGCCGTCACCTCCAGAGCGTCCAGCGCCGCGCCGTCAAACTGCCGGGTATAGCGGTACAGCGCCTCGTCGCCGTTTTGCCGCACGTCTGCAAGCACCGCGTCCACCGCCGCGCTCACGTCCGCCTCCTGCCGGATGTCCCGGTTGAGGATCTGGGCCGGGGAGAGGTCGCGCAATTTGTAAATGGGAATCACTGTTCCGTCACCTCCGCCAGTTTGCTTACTAATGTATCGATGGCCCGCCGCTTGAACAAATAGCTGGAGCGGTTTGCGATGAGCCGGGCGGAGATGGGCATGAACTCCGTGATGACCTTCAGGTCGTTTTCCCGCAGAGTGGTGCCCGTTTCCACAATATCCACGATCACATCGCTCAGCCCCAGGATGGGGGCCAGCTCGATGGAGCCGTTGAGCTTGATGATGTCGATGTCCCGGCCCTGGGCGGCGTAATACCCCCGGGCGATACGGGGGAACTTGGTGGCCACCCGCAGCGTCCTGCCCGGATCGTCGGCAAAGTCCTTGGGCCCCGCCACGCACATGCGGCACCGGCCAAGGCCCGTATCCAGCAGCTCATAGACATCGGCCCCGGACTCGGCAAGGATATCCTTGCCCACGATGCCGATGTCCGCCGCGCCACGCTCCACATAAATACCCACGTCGCTGGGCTTCACCAGGAAATACCGGATGCCGGCGGCGGGGTTTTCCACCACCAGACGGCGGCTGTCGGCATAGCCCTCCGGGCAGCCGCACCCGACGCCCGAGAGCAGGTCGTACACCTTGTCGCCCAAACGGCCCTTGGGCAGCGCCACGCTGAGCATCTCCCGCTGCACGCCGGGACGGGCCTCGTCCAGGTTTTCCAGAGCATCCAGATACAGGGCAAAGCCGATGGCCCGGGCGCCGGGCCGGAACTGCTCTGCCAGGGGATCATACTGCCCGCCCCGTAGCACCGCGCCGCTGACGCCCTGCAGATATCCCTGGAACACCAGACCATTATAATAGTCCAGATCGTTGACCAAAGAAAGGTCCAGTCGCAGGGACGCCGTCTGTCCCCGGCCCTCCAGGGCAGCGCAGACCTCCCGCAGCTCCGTCAGCGCCGTACCCATGGGGGCGTTGAGCGCCAGCGGCTCTGCCTGGGCAAGCACCTGCTCCCACGGTCCGTTCAGCTCCGCCGTGCGGCACAGGGCGTCCGTCCCCCGGGCGGACAGGCCCGCCGCGGCGGCAGCCTTGCGCAGCTCGTGGGCGTTTTTATCCCGGATGCACTGCAAAAGACGCTCCCGGGCCTTCTCCGGCGCGCCTACCGCATCAAAAAGGCCGGTGACAAAGCCCATATGGCTCAGCTCCAGCACAAAGTCCCGCTCCGTCAGCGCCAGGCTCTCCATGGCCAGGGACACGGCCTCCGCCGTGACGGCGCCGTCCACCGCGCCGATGCACTCCAGGCCCATCTGGCTGATCTCCCGGAAGGTATGGCTCTCTCCGCCGGGCCGGTACACGTTTTCCAGATAGTAGAACCGGCCGCACGTCCCCGGCTCCACCGGGGCGTTTTTGGCAATGGAAAGGGTCACGTCCGGCTTGAGGGCCAGCAGCCGCCCGTCCAGATCCGTGAAGGTGATGACCTGCTCGCTGGACAAAAACCGGCGGTTCTCCCGGTAGAGTCCGTACTCCTCAAACCGGCCCATATGGTACTTGCGAAAGCCCGCTTGCTCATAGCGCATCCGCAAGCGCAGGGAAAGCCGCTCCTGCGGCCGCAGCATGTTCAGATCCAGTTCCATGGTATCCCTCCCGGCCCTTTGGGCATCGTTGTTGCGGTTTATTTTAATTTATTTTATTAGCAAAGTAAAGTGATAATTCGGTAGTAAATAAAATTTTCTCATTTACACAAAATACATTTGTCCGCAAACGGGAATATACGGTGATTTTACACCCTGTCCGCATTATTTACAATGGCGCTCTGCGCGCCACGGCACGGGCTTTTACGAAGAATTTTGCTTTTCTTACATATATAAATCAATTATTGCACAGCCTTGTCTTATTATCAGATACAAAGCAGATTGGAGACGTGGAGCATTTTTATGAAACGAAGTACCCCTTTATGCCGCCATATCGGTGGAAAAGTCCGCTTTTTCCGTAAGAAACGAGGCATGACGCAGGAAGAGCTGGCTGCCCGCCTGCAAACCCGCGGCTGCAATATCACCCGCGCCATGGTGGGACACATCGAAACCGGCTACCGCACGGCCTCCGTGTTTGAGATCGACATGCTGGTGGAGGTGCTGGGCATCGACTACAACGCCCTGTTTGCCCGGGACTGAAGGTCGCGGCAGGACTGGACTTCCCCGGGCATCTTTGATACAATGGCCCTACAAATCAGCCGCAGGCCGCCCGGGCGGTCTGCACGCCAAGGAGGATGCCTGCCATGTACACACTGAGTGAAAACTGCCCCCGTCGGGACGTATCCGTCCACCACGGCAGCGGACTCATCCACATCAAGGACCTGACGGACGCGGAGGGCCTCTACGGCCACGGGCGGATGTTCGCCCATGTGACGGTGGACCCCGGCTGCTCCATCGGCTATCACGACCATCAGCACGAGACGGAGTTTTACTACATCATCAAGGGCGAGGCCGTGTTCAACGACGACGGCAAGGAAGTGGTGGTCCGCCCCGGCGACATTTGCGCCACCGGCTACGGCCAGCACCACGGCCTGGAAAACCGCACCAGCGAGCCGGTAGAGCTCATCGCCCTCATCGTCTGCGAGTGACTTCCGCAAAAAAAGAACGGCGCTGCCGTTCTTTTTTTTGCGCCTGTGAAAGGATCCGGCCCGCTGGATCGTATCCCTTATGAGCGCGCTTCAAAGGAGCTGATCGATATGAATACCACACAGCGGGCGGAATACCTGGCCCACACCTACGCCGACGCCATCCTCCGCCTGAGCTACACCTATCTGAAAAATACCCAGGATGCCCAGGACATCTGTCAGACCGTATTCGTCCGGCTTTTGACAGAACAGCGGGAATTTGAAAGCCCCGCCCACGAGCGGGCCTACATCCTGCGCATGGCGGCCAACGCCTGCAAGGATATTTTGAAAAGTCCCTGGCGCAAGCGCACGCTGCCCATGGAGTCCGCCTACGACGCGGCGGCGCCGGAGGCGCCGGGCAGCGAGGTTCTGGACGCGGTGAATTCCCTGCCGCCCCATTACCGCGCCGTCATCTACCTCTACTACTACGAGGGCTACCAGGCTGCCGAGATCGGGCAGATCCTGGGGGTCCCCACCGCTACCGTACACACCCGCCTGGCCCGGGGCCGGGCCAAGCTGAAAACAATGCTGGGAGGCATGGAATATGAACAATCTGTCTGAATACCGCAGCGAGCTGGACGCTCTGCACTTCACTCCCGATGAGATCGACGCCATCGCCCACCGGGCCGCCGAGGGTGCCGTCCAGGTCAAAAAGCCCCGCCGCCGCTTCCCCCGCGCCGTTCTCATTGCCGCAGCCCTGACCGCCGCCCTGGCCGTGGGCGCAGGCGCCGCCGGCGTGCTGCCCTCCCCCGCGGAGGTGTTCTCCCCCATCTTCGGCGGCAGCGCGGCCCAGACGGAGATCATCGACAAGATCGGCTATCCCGTGGACGCGGGAGACAGTGACAACGGCATCACCATCACCGCCGACGCCGTCATGGGCGACGCCTACAACGCCGCCGTGGTCTTTACCTTCCGCACAGACGACGGCTCCCCCATCCTGCCGGATGGCATCAGCGCCGAATCCCTGCTGGTGCGGGGCGGCGGCGCCTCCGCCAATATTCTGGGCGGGTCCCACGGCAGCGCCTGGTTCGTGGACGAGGTCCCCGGCGACGACGCCGTGCAGATGGTGCAGACCATCAGCGCAGACCGCTCATTGATCGGCGCCACCGCCGACGCGGAATTTGACGGGCTCTACCGCTGGGACGACTCCGCCGGTGAGGCCGTGGCCCTGGCGGAGGGCAACTGGAAATTCCGCTTCACCCTGGGCTATGAGGATACCTCCGTCACCCTGGACGGCGGCGAGACCTTCACCCAGGACGGCATGACCTTCACCATCGACGCCATCACCCTCTCTCCCGTGGCCTTCAAGGTGGACTATACCGTGGATAGCCAGGTGGTCTGGTCGGATAGCGGCAGCGGACAGCAGAGCGACGCCGACCGCCTCCAGATGCAGCGGTATCTGGAAAATGTGGAGATTCTGCTGACCAAGACCGACGGCACCGTGGTGGACCTGAGTCTTGCCGGCGGCAGCATCTCCCCGGAGGACGGCGTCACCGTCTGCTCCAAGAGCAATGTGTTCTCCCAGATCCTGCCCATGGAGGAGCTGGCAGGCATCAGCGTAGGCGGCGTGTACTTCCCCGTGCCCCAGGCGTAAACCATCCGGGCGGTTGACGGGAGGAGGTGTTACCTGTTATGATACTGGAGAATTCATATCAGGAGGCACTTCGATGGACCCCACCAAACGTACGATCCGAAAAATCGACCGTGACGCCCAGTATTTTGTAGCCCAGGCGCTGGGGCATTCCTCCCTGAGCCTCTCCGACTACGACATGATCCACACCGTCAACCACAACCCGGGCATCACCCAGGAGGAGCTGCGGAAAAAATACAGTCAGGACAAGAGCACCATCGCCCGCCGGGCCGCCAAGCTGGAAAAGGAGGGCTACATCGTGCGCCGCCCCCACCCGGTGGACGGCCGCCGCAAGCAGCTCTACATCACGGAAAAGGGCGCCATGCTGCGGGACGCCAAGGTGGAGGCCGAGTCCTTCTTCTTCCAGTGGCTCACGGAGGACCTCTCCGAAGAGGAACTGGGCCAGCTGTGCCCCCTGCTGGAGCGCATCCAGCTGCGCAGCCGGACGGAGCGCCGGGCCCAGTTCGAGACGCTGCTGGCCCGCTATCAAAAGACCCACCCGGCCAGCAGTTCTGATCAATAAAAAAAGCGGGAACATTCGTTCCCGCTTTTTTGCGTCTTTTTTCACTTCTGCGCCAGCATGTCCCTTGCCCGGGCTTCGTCCTCCGGCCGGACGGCGATGTAGTAGGTCCGCCGGTCGATCCAGCCGTTAGGGCCGTAATTACGCCGGTCGATCTTGGCGCCGCAGCCGCAGATGGGCATTTCCCCGTCATAGGACCCGGACTCCATGATCTTGATGCCGGCAGACGTCAGCGTCTCCCGGGCAGCTTTCCAGGCTGGCTTGTCTCCCTGCACCCGGTAGACCACCACCCGCTTTCCGAACAGGGCCATGGCTCACTCCTTTTCAAAAAGTGCCGCCAAAGACTGGTTGAACGGCGGGCGGCAGATGCCCTTTTCCGTGATGATGGCGGTGATGAGGTCGTGATCCGTCACGTCGAAGGCGGGGTTATAGCACTTGACCCCCTCCGGCGCCATGGGCTTTTCGTACCACAAGGAACGGATCTCGTCCCCGGAACGCAGCTCGATGGGGATGTGCTCTCCGTCCGGGCAGTCCATATCGATGGTGGAGGTGGGCCCCAGCACATAGAAGGGGATGCCGTAATGCCGGGCCAGGATGGCCACGCCGCTGGTGCCGATCTTGTTGGCCGTGTCGCCGTTGGCGGCCACCCGGTCGCAGCCCACGAAGCACGCCTGCACCCAGCCGTTCTTCATGACGATGGAGGCCATGTTGTCGCAGATGAGGGTCACGTCCACGCCGCCCTTTTGCAGCTCGTAGCTGGTCAGGCGCGCGCCCTGGAGCAGGGGACGGGTCTCGTCGGCGAACACATGGATGTTCTTGCCCTCCTCCGCCGCCATCAGCAGCGCTCCCTGAGCGGTGCCGTAGCGGGAGGTGGCCAGGGGGCCGGCGTTGCAGTGGGTCAGCACGCCGTCGCCGTCTTTCAAGAGGCTGGCGCCGTAGCGGGAGATGGCGGTGCACATGGCAATGTCCTCTTCCTGGATGGCCACGGCCCGCTCATACAGTGCCTCCAGCACCGCCGCCCGGCCTTCGGCCCGGTGGGCCTGGGCAGTATCCATCATGGAGCGGATGGCCCAGCTGAGGTTCACCGCCGTAGGCCGGGAGCTATTGAGATAGGCGGCCAGCTCGTTAAGGCCCTTCCAGAATGCCTCCTCTTCCTCGGGAAGGTCCAGCGCCGTCACATACAGGCCGTAGGCGGCGCAGATGCCGATGGCCGGCGCGCCCCGCACCCGCAGGAGCTTGATGGCGTCATACACGTCCCGGGCCGTCTCCAGGCGGATCTCCCGCTCCTCACCCGGCAGCAGGGTCTGGTCGATGATGGTAAGGGTGCCGGCCGCCTTGTCGCAGCGGATGTTGCGCACAGGGTTGTTCATGATTTGTCCTCCGTCTTATACTTTTACGATGAAGCCCTCTTTGCGGGGCTTGGGGGCAGGCACGTCGCCGTCGATATAGCCCAGGATGCAGTTGCCCACGCCCCGCAGCGTCTCCGGCAGGCCCCACTTGCGCAAAAGGGCCTTGCCCTCCGGCATATCAAAAAACTCCATGGCCCGGTTGATCCAGCAAGAGCCGATGCCCATGGACCACGCCGCCGTCATGAGGTTGCCCATGACCAGCGAACCGTCCTGAAGCCAGTTGGCCTGCTCCCCGTCCGCCAGCACGACCACCACCGTGGGCGCGCCGTAGAAGGGGTCGGTGCCGGGCTTGCCCTGGATCTGGGCATTGAACCGGGACATATAGGCGATGGTCTCCGGGTCCTGCACCACTACCATTACCGCCGTCTGGAGCCCCTTGCCGGAAGCGGCCCAGGTGCCCGCGTCCAGAATGGCGTCCAGCTCCTCGGGCTTGATCTGCCCGCTCTGATAGCGGCGAATGCTGCGCCGCTCGCGCAATACCCGCAGTGTTTCGTTCATAGAGATCCCTGCCTTTCCTTTTTTTGCCCTCCCATTGTACCACGCCGCCGCCCACCGGAAAAGAGGGTTTGTCCCCGCCGGCGCAATTTTCCCGCGATCCGGTTTGCGTCATATGCGCCGCCGGCCGCGCATAGGATGGACCAACAAGAGGCGGGGAGTGTTGTGCTTTGAAGGGAAACATGGAGGAGCGGGCGGAACGCCTGGCGCAGTACATCATCGAAAACCGGACCACCGTCCGCGCCGCCGCGCAGAAGTTCGGCATCAGCAAGTCCACGGTTCACAAGGACATTTCCGAGCGCCTGCCCCAATTCAACCGGGCGCTGTACACACAGGTCAAGGAAGTCCTGGAAGTCAACAAGGCCCAGCGCCACATCCGCGGCGGCATTGCCACCCGGAAAAAATACCGCGGCGCCTGAGCGCCGTACGGCCGTTTTATCATGCTTGGATCGGAGGAATCATCATGGCAAACTGTTCCCACGGCCGCGGGCGCAGCCCCCGGGCCGCAGCACCGCAGCCGGCGCCGGTGGTGCCCACCACGCCGGAGCCCCCGGTGCGCCGCTGGCCCCATCCGGTGGAGTGCAGCCCGGCCCCCAGAGACCTGGGCCCCACGCTCCACTACATCCGCTGCGCCCTCTCCTACCAAAACCAACTGCTGGCGGACATCAAGTCCCTTTTGCAGCAGCTGGCCGCGGACGGAGACGAGACACCGCGGCCATAGCAGATGGCGTGCCGGCGGGCACGCCATTTTCCTCTTGTTTTTTGGGACAGGCCGCTTTATAATAATGTAACATTATGTAAATCGCTGACCGGAGCGGTCCCAGCGTATCACCGCGGCATGGCGCCGCGTCTGGAGGAGTATTTCTATGGCCAAGCGACGCCGCCGGCGCAGTTGGAGCCGGACCCTGCTTTTGATCGTCTTTGTATCCGCCGCCGTATACGCTGGCGTGCACTGCTTGTTCCGGGCCCCTCAGGTCCAGGCCCAGGACGGCCAGGAGGAGACCCCCGTCCAGGAGGAGGAAACCGATCCCGAGGCTGCGGCGGCAGCCGCCGCCTTGGCTGCCCACACGGAGCGAAAAGACAACTTTTACACCATTTTGGTCTCAGGTGTGGACGACGGAAACGGCGGAAGCGACACCAATATTCTGGTTGCCGTGGACGCGGAAAACGGAAAGATCCACGGCGTCAGCATCCCCCGGGATACCAAGGCCGTCATCAACGGCAAGAACCACAAAATCAACTTCGCCTACAACAGCGGCGGGTCCGAGCTGCTGGCCCAGACCATTTCCGAGCAGCTGGGCATTCCAGTGGACTTCACAGTGACCGTGGACCTCACCGGGTTTATCGCCCTGGTGGACGCCATCGGCGGCGTGGACTTCTACGTACCCATCGACATGAATTATGACGACCCCATCCAGGGCCTGTCCATCCACTTCAGCAAGGGCATGCAGCACCTGAGCGGCCAGGAGGCCATGGAGGTGGTGCGCTTCCGCCACAACAACGACGGCACCGGCTATGGAAGCGAGGACATCGGCCGCATGAGCACCCAGCAGGACTTCCTCATGGCCGTGGCGGAGCAGACCCTCACCCTTTCCAACGTGAACAAAGTGGGCACCTTCGCCCAGATCTTCCAGCAGTATGTGGACACGGACCTGACGCTGGGCAACCTGGCGTGGCTGGGCAAGGAGGCCATCACCATGGGCTCCGACGGCATTTCCTTTTCCATCCTGCCCGGCGAATGGAAGTCCCCCTATATCTATTTGGACCAGGAGGCCGTTTTGACCCTGGTCAATGAATCTCTCAACCCCTATGTGGAGGACCGGGTCATGGAGGATCTGAACATCCCGTCCTGACCGGCGCTTCCCATCTTCCCATGGCAGGAGGTGCAACATGAAAAGAAGAATCCTCTCCCTGCTGCTGGCACTCTCTCTGGTGCTGACAGTGCCCGCCCTGGCTGCCGAGACCGGCCCGGTGCGCACCAAGACCTATTCCGGCCAGTTTTCCGATGTGGCCGCCGGCTCCACGTTTTATGAAAACGTGGCCGCCCTCTATGAGTACGGGCTGACCGTAGGCAAGGCCGACGGCACCTTCGGTCCCCAGGACTCTGTCACCGTGGGACAGGCCGTCATCTTTGCCGCCCGGGCCCGCAGCCTGTACCTCACCGGCAACGGCGAGACCGGCCCCGCCGCCTATGCAGGCGACGGCATCTCCGCCGCAGAGCAGTACCTGCGCTATCTGAAAGCGGAGGGCGTTCTCGGCACGGAGCTGGACGGCCAGCTGGGCAAGCCCGCCACCCGGGCACAGGTGGCCCATGTGCTGGCGCTGACCCTGCCCAGCGGCACGCTGCCCCTCATCAACGACGCGGCGGTGACCCAGGGCTATGCCTCCCGCCGCTACATTACGGACGTGACGGAGTACACGCCCTATTACCAGGAGATCCTCTACCTCTACCGCACGGGCCTGTCCCAGGGCAGCGGCGAGGGCGCCGTGTTCTCCCCGAACGCCACTATCACCCGGGGCGCCCTGGCCGCCATGCTCACCCGGCTGGTGGACCCCAACCTGCGCATCACCCTGGACTGGGACACGGGCAGCTCCTACCCCTCTGCCGCAGGCACCACCCTGGCAAGCCTGGTGGGCTCCGGCACCTACATCGCCACGCCTGCCAACCGGGATGAAATGGAGCAGTCCGTGCGCTACATGCTTGCCTCCGGCAAAAACACCCTGACGCTCCAGTACGACGGCCTGACGGCCATCCGGGCCCGACAGGTGATGGAGGAGGCACTGGCCATCGTCAAGACCTACTGCGAGCAGTGCTACAACACCGTCTCGTGCACCTACACCACCGACGGCGCCCTGACGCTGACCTTCTCCGCCGCCAGCGCCGGAGAGAACCTGAGCTCCTACCGTGCCCAGGCCATGGCCGCTGCCATCGCTGTCCACGACCAGCTGTGGAAAGAGGGCACCATCAACGCCCGCATGACGCAGCGGGAGAAAGCTCGGGCCTACTACACCTGGATCTGCGACAACTGCGTCTATGATTACAGCGCCACGGACACCTCCCTCAGCCACATCGCCTACAACCTCTTTGTCAACGGAGCAGCGGTGTGCGACGGCTACACCGGCGCCTACAACATGCTCCTCAAGCTGGAGGGCATCTCCTGCACCGCCCTTTCCAACGCCGAGCACATCTGGACCGTGGCCGTACTGGACGGCACCCAGGTGCACATCGACACCACCTGGGGCGACAGCGGCAGCGTCATCAACTACGATTACTTTGCCATGACGCCCACCCAGTCCTGGAACGTGCATCCCTGGTAAATCCAATAGAAAAAGCGCCCACCCAGCCGGGTGGGCGCTTTTTTGTTACAGATGATGGTCCCGCAAAAGCCGCTTGGCCTGCTCCCACAGCTCATCGCTGACGGTCTGCACCACCACGACCTTGCTTACCACTTCCGGCAGGGCCTTTACCAGCTCTGCCTCCACCAGCGTCTCGTTGGTCAGGTCCGCGGAGGGGCAGCCGGCGCACTGGCCCAGCAGCTTCACATACAGCACGCCCTCTTCCAGATGGTCCACCTGGATCTCGCCTCCGTGGGCGCGGAGGGCGGGGCGCACCTTTTCATCGAGTACCGCTTCGATTCGTTCCATGGCTTCATGCATGATGTTGTTCCTCCTCCTGCTGCGCGGCCTTGGCCGCGGCAATGTCCGCGCGGATCTGACGGCGGCGGTCGTCAAACAAAAGCTCCTTGTTGTGGCGGAAGTAGGCATCGCAGCCGAAATTCTCCACAAACCAGCTGGTATCATACCCGGCGGTAATCTCCGTGACAAAGATCACCAGCTCCTGACTCTGGCCCAGGGCCTGCTCCAGGAAATGGAAGGCGTTGTCAAAATATGCGCCGCACTGGGTGCCCAGCTGCTCCCGGCGGTCCACCTCTTCGGAAAACCATTCCCGCACTAGCTCCATGACCGCGTCCGCTTCTTTGGCGTCCCGGGAGACAAGCTGGCTCTGGTAGGTCTCCAGAATCTGGATCTCCCGCTGGGCAAGGTCCCGCTCCTCCTTTTGGAGCTGCCCGGCCTCCCCGGCCACGCGGAGCTTTTCCCGCCGCTTCCAGAGAAGCTGGCCCAAAATGGTCTGCGCGTCCGCCTCTGGCAGCCTGTCCCGCAGCTCCGTGAGCGCCCCGTGGAGGCGCTCCGTCAGGGCGTCCTGCCGGCGGGTATTGCCCGCGGCCTCGCTGAGGCGGGAGAGCACCAGCCCCAGCACGGAGAGCTTTTCATCAAAGGGCGCCGCCCCCAGCTCCAGCGCCGTGACAGAGGGCGCCGTACCGCTCAGAATAGCCTCCACCTGATAGGTCTTCTGGTACTTGCGGTACAGCTCCAGGTATCCGGCAAAGTCCCGGGCCACCTGGGGCAGCTGGATATACTGGCCCACCACGTCCCGGTCCGCCGCAAGGCCCAGCTTTTCGTAGGCGTACAGCAGCTCGCTCAGATCCTCCCAGCCCCGGGCAGTGGCAAAACGCATGCCGTCCACCGAGTTTTCCAGCCGGTAGAAATTCTCCTTTTTGATGTCCAGATAGGACACCACCGCCCCGTGGAGGCCGCGGCGCCGGGCGTACTCCTTCCAGACACCGAAGTCCGCCTCCACGTCGATGCGCTTGACCCGGTCCAGCGTTACCACGTCGAAGTCCCGGACGGACTTGTTGTACTCCGGCGGGTTGCCTGCCGCCACAATGAGCCAGCCCTCCGGCAGCTTTTGATTGCCGAAGGTCTTGCACTGGAGAAACTGCAGCATCATGGGCGCCAGGGTCTCGGAGACGCAGTTGATCTCGTCGAGAAACAAGATGCCCTCCTTGAGTCCCGTGCGCTCCATGAGCTGATACACGGAGGAGAGGATCTCGCTCATGGTGTACTCTGTGACGGAGTACTCCCGGCCGCCGTAGGTGCGCTTTTCGATAAAGGGCAGGCCCACGGCGCTTTGGCGGGTATGGTGGGTGATGGTATAGGACACCAGGCCCACGCCGGTCTCGGATGCGATCTGCTCCATGATCTGGGTCTTGCCCACGCCCGGCGGGCCCATGAGCAGCACGGGCCGCTGGCGGACGGAGGGAATGAGGTAATTGCCCAGCTCGTCCTTCGTCAGGTAGGCCCTGAGGGTATTGGTGATCTCCTGCTTTGCCTGTTTGATGTTCATGGTATTCGCTCCTTACAGCTGGGGCAGCTCGTCCCAGTCGATCTCATCGGGAAATTCCTCCGCCGCGGCCTCCACGGCCCGGCCAAGGTCCGGCAGCGGCAGCACCAGCCGGATGGCCCAGGGGGGCATCTGCACGCTCATGGGGGGCTCTTCCAGCAGTACGAACGCCGTCTCCCAGGCGGGGCGCTTTTTCTGTCTCTTATACACATCTGACGCTGCCGACGACTAGTCGAGTGTAGA
>URKI01000028.1 GCA_900548505.1 uncultured Oscillibacter sp.
CTCGACTAGTCGTCGGCAGCGTCAGATGTGTATAAGAGACAGCTGGCAAAAGCGGCATCTGAAAGCCGCCGGCATAAACAGGCGGCTTTTTGCATAATCAACACCGACCGGAAGTTTTGCCGCTGGCGGGAACGGCAGCCATTGGCAGCGGAGCGGGGCGGCACAGTCTGTCCGGCGGATACGGAGAAAATCTCATGACATGCTGCGGCTAAGGAGGAATTTTCGATGGATAAGAACAAGGTGGATTACGGTCCCATGGAGTTTGCTACCCGGGCCATCAAGTACGGCGAAGGCCCCGATCCCGTAACCCATGCGCTGAACACGCCCATCTATGAGACCACTACATACGCCTATAACGAGACGGATGAATATGACCGCATGATCGGCGACGCTATGGCCTGGAAGCCCGGCTGCCGGATCTACAGCCGCACCACCAACCCCACCACTTCTGCCATGGAAGAAAAGGCTGCCTCTCTGGAAAACGCCGAGGACGCCTGTGTGGTCTCCTGCGGCATGGCGGCGGTGAGCCTGGCGCTGCTGACCCAGCTGAACGCCGGTGACCACGTCATCTGCTCCGATGATACGTTCGTGTGCACTGCCAGCCTGTTTGAGGACATTCTCCCCTCCAAGGGCATCGAGACCGACCGGGTGGAGATCCTGGATCTGGAGAACATCAAGAAGGCTATGAAGCCTAACACCAAGGTCATCTACCTGGAGGCGCTGTCCAATCCCCTTTTGAAGCTGGCAGATCTGCCCGCCATCGCGGCGCTGGCGCACGAGCACGGCTGCAAGTTCATCGTGGATAATACGTTCCTCTCTCCCTTTATCCTGCGGCCGCTGGATCACGGCGCGGATATCGTGCTCCACTCCGGCACCAAGTACTATGTGGGCCATGGCGACGCTCTGTGCGGCATCGTGGCCGGCAAGAAAGAGGACATGGACCGAATCCGCTATTACAACGACAACCTGGGCACCCACATCAGCCCCTTCGATTCCTGGCTGGCCCTGCGGGGCGTGCGCACGCTGCCGCTGCGGCTTGCAAAGCAGTCTGAAAACGCCCTGACGCTGGCCAAGTGGCTGGAGGCAAGACCCGAGGTGGAGTTTGTGCTGTATCCGGGCCTGGAGAGCCACAAGCAGCATGAACTGGCCAGGAAACTGTTTGTGGGCGACCACTTCGGCGGTATGCTGTGCTTCCATCTTAAGGGCGGCTACGAGGAGATGAAGAAATTCGCCGACAGCGTCCGCATCCCGCCCATCGCCACCAGCCTGGGCGACGTGGTGACGCTGATCTATCCCAAGAAGCCCTATGACAACCTGATCCGTCTGTCCGTGGGCTGCGAGGACGTACGGGACCTGATGGCGGACTTTGACCAGGCATTTGAGAACATGAAGAAGTAACGCCCGGGCAGTATGTTTTAGAGGAAGGGAGGCTTTTATGGCGACGGCGATATCGGATTTTCTTGATGCGGCGGTAGGCTTTTTGTGGGGGACTCCGCTCATTGTACTGGTCCTCGGGTCGGGGGCGCTCTTTACCCTCGGCACGGGCTTGTTCCAGTTCCGGCATTTTGGCTATTTCATGAAAAAGACCCTCGGTTCTCTGTTTGACAAGTCCGAGCACGATGCCGGCTCCGGGCATGTGAGTGCCTTCAATGCCATCGCCACGGCGGTGGGCGGCGCGGTAGGCGTGGGCAATATCGGCGGCGTGGCAACAGCCATTGCCGTGGGTGGCCCCGGCGCACTGTTCTGGCTGTGGGTGGCGGCGCTTCTGGGTATGGCGCTCAAGAGCGCGGAGGTTTCGCTTGCCTGCTATTATCGCAGCTACGACGAAGAGGGCCAGCCCTATGGCGGTCCCACCTACTACATCCAAAAGGGCATCGGCAGGATGCTGCCGGGGAAAATTTCCGGTATCGCCACGGTGCTGGCCGCCGTCTTCGGCGTGGGCTTTGCCAGCAACTTCTTCTCCGGCGTGCAGGCGTATACCATCGCGGAAGGGTTCACTGCAGCATTCCCGGTACCTATTCTGGTCTTTGGTGTTGTTTACAGCCTGGTGGTGTGGATCATCGTCTGGGGCGGCGGCAAGCGCGTGGTGGAGTTTGCCGGCAAGATCGTGCCTGCCATGATCGTTTTGTTCCTGGCGGCGGGACTTGGTGTGGTCATTATCAACATCCGCAATCTGCCTGAGGCCCTGGCGCTGATCTTCGGCAGTGCCTTCACTGGCACGGCTGCCGTGGGCGGCTTCTCCGGCGCGGCGACCTCCCTGGTGATCCAGCAGGGCATTGCCCGATCCGTATTCAGCAATGAAGCCGGCCAGGGGTCTTCCACCATGGTCCATTCCCAGGCCAAGGTGGAGCACCCGGTGCGGCAGGGCCTGTGGGGCATGTTCGAGGTGTTCGTGGATACCATGTGCGTGTGCACGATCATGTCCCTGGCCATCATTATGAGTGGTGTTTGGAGCAGCGGCTCCGAGGGCGCAGCGCTGTCCGTCTCCGCCTTTGCCACCGCTTACGGCTCCCTGGGTGCCAAGTTCGTGGGCGTTGCCATTTTGCTCTTCGGCATTACCACCCAGACGGGCTGGTTCATGTACTACGACGTGCTGCTGCGCCACGCCCTCAAGGGCAACGTGGCCCTCAAGCACAAGATCCTCACGTTCTTCCGGGTCATTTACCCGCTGCCGGGCCTCATCACCATTTTCTACACGGTGCAAAACGGTCTGCCTACGGGCTTTGTCTGGAAGGTAACGGACTTCTTCTGCGCGGTACCGACCACGCTGAATATCATCTGCGTGGTGGCCATGAGCGGACTGTACTTCAAACTGGTGAAGGACTACAAGGCCCGCTACATGGGTATCGGACAGGTGGACTCCAACTTCCGGCCGTTTTTTGAGGAGCCCCCTGTGGTCAAAAAGTGAATTGCGCTTCGGTGCATAAAAAAGCAAGGGACACAGCATTTGCTGTGTCCCTTCCACATATATAATATATATGTATCATAGGCTCCCGGGCGGCGGCATCGTACTTAGAAATCGTCCGGCAGAGACAAGATGGCGCTTGCCAGCCGCTTGGCCTGCGGCAGGAGGGAGGCAAGGTCGGCGTGCTCATGGGGAGAGTGCTGTCCCTCGCCCAGAACACCTGCGGCGCAGAGGGTGGGGATGCCCATGGAGGCGGTGTAGGCGCTGTCGGAGCAGCCGGCGCTGTAGGCAGTGCCGGGGCGTCCCAGCCCCAGGGCCTCACTGGCGTCCTGATAGAGCTTTGCCAGCGCTGCGGTTTTATCCAGCTCTTCCATGGCGGGGAAGCCCACCAGCGGTCCCAGGGTGCAGACGGTGCCCGGTGTCTCCACCCGGCCGCAGATCTCATGCAGGGCGTCCATGGCCTGGCGGTGATCCTGGTTGGTGCGAAAGCGGATAGCCACGGAGACCTCGCAGCGGTCAGGCACCACATTGGCGCTGGTGCCGCCGTGGATGATGCCGCAGTTGTAGGTGACGTGATTGGGGTCGGAGAGGGCATGGATGGCCACGATCTTCTTGGCGGCCTCCAGCACGGCACTGGCGCCCTTTTCCGGCGCGGTGCCGGCGTGGCTGGCGATGCCCTGCACCCGCAGGGGCAGGATGCCGCCGCCTTTGCGGGCGGTGATGATCTCTCCGCCGGGCAGGCCGCTTTCCACGGTGAAAGCGGCGCCGCAGCCTAAGGCGTGCCGCTGCAGAAAGTCCACCGTCTGCCGCTGGGACAGGGTGTGGGCCGTCTCCTCGTCACTCAGCAGCACCAGACGAAGCTGACGGCGGTCATAGCCCGCGTGCAGCAGCGCCCGGATCACATACAGGGCGATCACCAGCCCGCCCTTGCAGTCGTGGACGCCGGGGCCGTACACCTGATCGCCCTCTACCCGCCAGGGCCCGCCGGGGAAACTGCCGGCAGGGTGGACCGTGTCCAGATGCCCCAGCAGCAAAACCGGCGGCAAGGATGCAGATGGCGTGCGGGCGGCCAGGCACAGTCCGGCATTCTGAGGCTGGAATTTCTCCGTCTCCATGCCCAGGGCATCGCAGTAGGTATCCAGGTGGCTGGCAAGGCGGCTGACCGCCGCCGCGTCGGCGCTGGGCGTCTCCAGCCGCACGATGGTCTCCCACAGCCGCAGCATTTCCTCCCGGCAGCTGTCCAGATAGGAGAGGACGGATTCACGCATGGTCGCCATGGGGCACCTCCTTAAAAGCTGTCGGGCAGAGCCAGGATGGCGGCGGTGAGCCGCTTGGCCTGAGAGAGCAGGGAGGAGATGGAGGCGTGCTCATTGGGGGAGTGCTGCCCCTCGCCCAGAACGCCCACGGCGCAGAGGGTGGGGATGCCCATGGAGGTGGTGTAGGCGCTGTCGGAGCAGCCGGCGGTGCCCACGGTGCCGGGCCGGCCCAGACCCAGGGCTTCGCTGGCGTCGCCGTAGACTTTCACCAGCTCCGCGGTCCGGGGCAGCTCCTCCATGGCGGGGAAGCCCATGAGGGGCCCCAGAGTGCAGCGGGTGTGGGGGGTCTCCACCTTGTTGCAGATGGCGCGCACCTTTTCCATGGCGGCATCCCGCTCCTGGTTGGAGTGGAACCGGATGCAGATATCCACACCGCAGGCGGCGGGGATGGTATTGACACTGGTGCCGCCGGAGATTTTGCCGCAGTTGAAGGTCACATGGTCGAAGTCCGTCAGGTCCTCGATGGCCACCACCTTGCGGGCAGCCTCCCGGATGGCGCTGGCGCCCTTTTCCGGGGCGGTGCCGCAGTGGCTGGCAATGCCCTCCACATCCAGGCGGATGACGCCGCCGCCCTTGCGGCGGGTGACCAGGGTGCCGTCCGGCAGGCCGCTTTCAAAGGTGAAGGCGGCGCCGCAGCCCTTGGCGTGGGACTCCAGGAAGTCCACGGCCGCCATGCGGGAAAGGGAGTGGCCGGTCTCCTCGTCGCTGACGGTCACCAGCTTGAGCTGGCGGCGGTCGTAGCCGGCGTGCTGCAATGCGCGGATCACATACAGGGCGATCACCAGTCCGCCCTTGCAGTCGTGGACGCCGGGACCGTACACGGTGTCGCCCTCCACACGCCAGGGGCCGCCGGGGAAGCTGCCCACGGGATGGACCGTATCCATGTGGCCCAGCAGCAGCACGGGCGGCAGCGCCTGGGGCGCCGTCCAGGCAGCCAGGCACGCACCGGCTCCCTCCGGGCGGAGCTTTTCCGTCTCCATGCCCAGGGCACGGCAGTAGGTGTCCAGGTGGCTGGCCAGCAGGTCGATGGCGGCCGGGTCGGCACTGGGGGACTCCATTTTCACCAGCGTCTCCCACAAAAACAGCATCTCGTCGTGATACTGATCCAGATAATGCAGGGCGTTTTCCAATTGTGTCATTGCGCATTGCTCCTTTGCCGGAAATATGGTGCCATTTTAGCACGGATCAGACGTCCTGTCATCCATGTTTTTCCTTTCGTTTGACGCTGGGGCACGCCTGTGATATAATAAACACAACCACAAGAGGCGCGGATGCCCTGCCTGATGGTCGGGGCCGGGGCTGCCCCGTTCCGCCTGTGGCACAGAAAAGCAAAAGGGGGCAATACTATGAAGACCATCATCACCATTGGACGGCAGTTCGGCAGCGGCGGCAAAGAGGTGGGAATCCGTGTCGCCAAGGAGCTGGGTATTCCGTTTTACGATAAGGAGCTGCTGCAGGAAGCAGCGAAGAAGAGCGGCCTTTGCGAGAAGATCTTTGAAAATTTTGACGAGCGTCCCAAGAGCCTGCTTTACTCCATCGCCATGGACTCTTACATGTTCGCACTGCCCGGCACCGGCGCCGGCGACTCGCTGGAGCAGCAGGTGTACCTGGCCACGTTCGACACCATCCGCCATCTGGCGGCTCAGGGACCCTGCGTCATCATCGGCCGCTGCGCGGACTATGCCCTGGCGGACGATCCCAACCATCTGAGCATTTTCATCCATGCGCCCATGGACGTGCGCATCGAGCGGGTGGCCAAGCGCCAGCACGTGACGCCGGAGAAGGCCCGCCAGCTCATCCTCAAGACCGACAAGCGCCGCGCCTCTTACTATGAGTATTATTCCTCCCAGAAGTGGGGCGCTGTGGACAGCTATGATTTCTGCATCGACAGCAGCTATCTGGGCCTGGGCGGCACGGTGGAGCTGATCCAGACCATGGTGGCCCACAAGGAGCATCCCATCCCCAGCCCCACGGAGATCGATCCTACCCAGCAGCCGGAAGCGTGATCAAAATGCCAAACGGCGGACTGCACAAGGCAGTCCGCCGTTTTTATGCGTCTTGCTGGGGGGTAAGCGGGCCGAAGACCTCCCGGAATTTTGCCTGGCTGTACGCTTCCACATCGGCACAGTAGCGGTCGTAGGCCGCAAGAAGCGCTGAGGCCTCCTCGGTCAGCACGGCGCCGCCGCCGTGGCTTCCGCCGATGGTGGAGGAGAGCAGCTTGCAGCCAAAGACCGACTCCGCCGTGCGGATGATGCGCCAGGCCTTGGAGTAGGCCATGCCCATGGAGGCGGCGGCGGAGCGCAGCGAGCGGCACTCGTCCACCTGATGCAGCAGTGTTGCGATGCCTGGGCCGAAGCAGCGCTGGTTATCGTCGGAATAGAGCCGGACGGTCAGCTTCAGATGCAGTTCCTTTTCCATGGCGGACCTCCTCCGCGCGGCCGCAAGGGGGCGGCGCGATGTGATGATAAAGCTATCATAACACACCCCCGGCGCGGTTGCAAACGGGGAGAAGTATGCTATAATCAAAAAAAGACCTGTGGAAAAATCATCCGGCATCTGCCGGAAGAGGAGGATCAGAACTATGGAGAAAGTCAGACTGGGCCGCACGGAGCTGTATGTGACCAAGACTGCCTTCGGCGCGCTGCCCATCCAGCGCATTTCCAAGGCCGATGCGGTGAAGCTGGTACGCCGGGCCTACGAGGCAGGCATCAACTATTTCGATACAGCCAACATGTATACCGACAGCGAGGAGAAGCTGGGCGCGGCGCTGCACGATGTGCGGCAGAATGTGATCATCTCCACCAAGAGCGGCGGCACAGACAAAAAGACGGTGCTTGCCCATATTGAAGAGAGCCTGCGGCGGATGCAGACGGATTACATCGACCTGTTCCAGTTCCATAACCCCGCCGTGCTGCCGGACCCTAACGACCCGGACGGCCCCTACGCCGCCGCACTGGAGATGCAGCAAAAGGGCTACATCCGCCACATCGGCATTACGAACCACCGGCTCCATGTGGCCCGGGAGTCCATTGAATCCGGCGCCTTTGAGACCCTCCAGTTCCCCTTCTGCTATCTGGCCTCTGATCAGGACTACGACCTGGTGGAGCGCTGCCGCCAGGCGGACATGGGCTTCATCGCCATGAAGGGCCTCTCCGGCGGCCTTTTGAACAACGCCGAGGCCTGCTACGCCTTCATGCGCCAGTATGACAACGTGGTGCCCATCTGGGGCATCCAGCACGAGTGGGAGCTGGACCAGTGGCTGGAGCTGACGGAGCGCGATCCCGGCATGACGCCGGAGCTGGAGGAGGTCATCCGCAAGGACCGCCAGGAGCTGGCGGGCGAGTTCTGCCGCAGCTGCGGCTACTGTCTGCCCTGCGCCGCCGGCATCGACATTCCCCAGGCGGCCCGCATGTCCGCCCTGCTGCGCCGCTCTCCCTATCAGCCCTATATGAGCGACGAGTGGCATGCCAAGATGCACAAGATCGAAGAGTGCGTCCACTGTGACGCCTGCAAGTCCCGCTGCCCCTATGGACTGGATACCCCGGCGCTGCTGCAGCGGATGCTGGCGGACTACGACGCGTTTTACGCTGTCCACCACAACGACAAATAAGGAGAACTTTCATGCTGTTCAAAAACGATGAGTCCAGCCTGCAGCTGGACGTATACGCCTATGAATTCCCGCCCGACGGCGGCGACCCCACCAGCGACGACCGCAACTGGCTGGTGCTGCGGGCTACCTGGATCAACGAGGACGGGAACGTGGTCAAGGATTCCAACAGCTGCCTTCTGACCTACGAGCTCCGGGAGATGAACGCCGGACTCAAGGTGCTGGGCGCCGGTATCAAGGACCGCTACGACTCCGCCTTTGTGGAGCCCTATTTCGAGCTCTCTGCCCAGGCGGACGGGGAGAAGTTCCTGGTGGATGTGTCTTTCTACCTGCCCAACACCATGGATGGGGAGGACACTGCCGAGATCGAAGTGTCCATGACCGCCGAGGAGCTCAAGGCCCTCACCGGCGAGCTGGACAAGCTGTGCGAGAAATTCCCGGACCGGGCCTGATGGCCCGAAAGGAGGGGACCGTATGGACTACCGGAAGAGCTACATCCTTCTATGGGTGCTGTTCGCTGCGGGAATCATCGCGGGCGGACTTTTGACGGCGCTGACAGGGAACGATGTGCTGGGCTGGGGAATAGGCGTCCTGCTGATGGCGGCGGGAATCGTGCAGACCCTGCTGTTTTTTCACTGTCCCCACTGCGATGCCCTGTGGGATACCCGGGGCGGCATCCCCGACTATTGTCCCAAGTGCGGGAAGAAGATCAAGGATTAAAAAAGAAGCCTGCCAGGCGGCAGGCTTCTTTTTTATGCTTTTTAAGGGGATGCGGGACGCTTACAGGCTGTTGGCCTGGTCCACCACCTTGCGGATGGCGTCGGCAGCGTCGGCGGGCAGGGCATTGAAGCCGCCCTCGGCAGTGTTGAGTCCCTCCACATAGGAAAGGCGGTCTGCCATGCGGGCCTTCAGCTGGGCGATATAGTCCTTGTCGGCAAGGTCAGGTACAAAGCCCTCCCAGGGCAGGATCTCGATATCGGAGAAGGGGCCCCAGGGCTCGAACTGGGCACAGCCCTCCACGATGGCCTCCAGAATACCCAGAGTGTCCTCCTTCTGGACCTTCTTGCCCATAAAGTCGCCGGTGTTGACGATGTAGCAGGCCACATCCTTCTCCGCCACCAGCTTCTTGAACTTCTCATAGTCATTGGCCAGAGGATAGGTGCGGAAGGGGTTGGCGTAGGGCTCCACCACCAGAGCGTTGGGGTCCACGCCGGCTTTCAGCCGCTCGGCGTTGGAGCGCTTGGTGGCAAGGGTGGCGCCCATGACGGAGGCCAGGGACGCGCCCTTGAGCCGCACCACCGGCGGGATGGTGGGGTCCTTCATGATCCAGAAGATGGCGTTGACGGGGGAGTCGATCTTATCTACCCGGTTGGGAGACCACAGCTTGGACTTGATGGCCCGGCCGTTGCCATTGCGGATGTCCTCGGTGACGCAGACGATCTTCCCGTCCGCGTCCCGGGTGGCGGAGCAGTTCTGCACGGTGATGAGGTACTTGTTGTCCGGCGCGTCCACGGGGTAGTCGGAGGTCTTGTCGAAATAGGTGGGCTCCAGGGCGATGGAGGCGCAGGTGTCCGTGTTGATGATGAAGGAGTCATCGTGGAGCACCTTGATGTCTGGGTACTTGCCGCCGTGGCGGGCGTGGGTCAGGGTGGACTTGCCAGAGCCGCTGAGGCCGAACACGGCGGAGACGAAATGACTGCCGTCAGCGAGAGTATACTCCTTCTGACCGCCGTGGCAGGAGGCGTAGCCGTTGCGGTTGGCGATGGCCCAGGCCAGCGTCAGCGTGCCCTTCTTGTGCTCGCCGAAGTAGCGCATGCCCAGAATGGCGGCGCAGTTGGAGTCGGTGTTGAAGTAGCACAGGCACTTGGGATCGCACACGTCCTCCTGACCCGGTGCGCCGGTCCACTGGGGATCGGAGAAGATGTACACGTCGGGCTCCGTGCCGCCGCCGATGGGGCGGGAGGACTTGTACATGCGGGTGTACTCGTCGGACAGGTACTGGAAGTTCAGCATCCAGTTATAGAGGATGTTCTCCTCGCCCTCGGGGATGAGCAGATGGGCCTTGACCATGAACTCCGGGTCCAGGCCAATGTACACCTCGGCGTGGTACATGGTCTTCCAGCGGGTATCATACACGGCGTCCATGAGGATCTTGTCCAGCGCGGCACAGTCCACGCCCTCCTTGCCGGCGATGCGCCGGGCGGGGGCATAGCGGCCGGTGATGGAACCGTCGTTGAACAGGAGCACACGGGCGTCCGGCTCCAGGCCGAATTCCTCGCCCCGGTAGACGGGCATGTCGGTCACCACGGTGCCGGGGGAGTTTTTCGCCAGCTCGTAGGCTTCACGCAGCGTGTTGACCTTGATCACATTGTTGCCGTAAAAGGGCGCTTCGATAATGGAGCGGGTCTTGGAAAAACCGACCTTCCCCGCGCCGATCTCATCTCTGGAATAATAGGCCTTGGTGGACATGGACACTCCTCCTGTGATTCTATATTTGAACTTTATTATACTGTATCAGGGGGTGGAACACAAGGAAAACCTTTACGTCTCCTCTTTCAGGGCGCGGGCCAGGGCGGCAAAGTCCTGCAGCGTCAGCGCCTCGCCCCGGACGGTGGGCGCAAGGCCGCAGCGCTCCATGGCGGACTGGACCTGGGTGCGGGAGAAGCCGGGCAGGGCAGCGGCGAGGCTGTTGGAGAGGGTCTTGCGCCGCAGCAGGAAGGCGCCCCGCATGACCTTGAAGAAAAATGCCTCATCCTCCACTTCAACGGCGGGGCAGGAACGGCGGACGCACCGGATGACGGCGGAGGTCACCTTGGGCGGGGGCAAAAAGCGGTCGGCGGGCACATCGAAGAGGTATTCCGGCTCCATGTAATAGCGCAAAAACAACGAGAAGGAGCCGCCCTGGGCGGAGCCCTCCGGGGCGCACAGCCGCTGGGCCACCTCTTTTTGGATCATAACGGTGAAGCGCTCAAAGCAGGGCGTCTCCACCAGCTTTTCCAGAATGGGGGTGGTGATGTTGTAGGGCAGGTTGGCGCACACCATGGGGGTGAGTCCCTGAAACTTTTCCGCCGCCAGAGCGGCAAGATCCAGCTTCAGCACGTCGCCGGGGACGATCTCCACATTGGGGTAGGGGGCCATGGTCTCTGCCAGCACCGGCAGCAGGGAGGAGTCCAGCTCTACGGAGACCACCTTGCCCGCCCGCTGGGCCAGCTGTGCGGTCAGGGGGCCGATGCCCGGGCCGATCTCCAGCACGCCGCAGTGCTCGTCGGCACCGGAGGCAGCTGCGATATCCATAGGCACCTGGGGATCGATGAGGAAATTCTGTCCCATGGACTTGGAAAAATGGAATCCGTGCCGTCCCAGCAGGGCGCGGATGGTATCGTAATCACAAAGGTTCATGGCTTTACCGCCTTTCCAAAAGTATATTCAGTATAGCAAAAAAGGTGCCTCTTGGAAAGTCCCGGATGGGCGGTGGTTGCAAAATCTTTGCCGGGACGATACAATGACCCTATCTACGAGAAGGGAGCCGACTATGGTCAAAACGATTTTTTTCGATCTGGATAATACGCTGCTGGACTTTGACCGGGCCGAGGCCGTGGCATTGCGCCGGGCGCTGACGGAGGCGGGCGCCCCGGCAGATCCGGCGGTGCTGGACCGATACCATGTGATCAACCGCCGCCAGTGGGAGCTGCTGGAGGACGGTGTCCTTACCCGGGAGCAGGTGCTGGTGGGACGGTTCGCCCTGCTTTTTGAGGAGCTGGGGCTGGCGTTGGACCCGGAGGAGACCTGCCAGCGGTACGAGACGTACCTGGGGCAGGGGCACTGGTTCATCCCCGGAGCGCCGGAGCTGCTGGAGACGCTTTTCCCCCGGTATGATCTGTACCTTGCCTCCAACGGGGCTGCCTCTGTGCAGCACAGCCGTATGAAAAGCGCGGACCTTGCCCGGTGGTTCAAGGGAATCTTCATCTCCCAGGAGGTGGGGGCCGACAAGCCCCGGCGGGAATTTTTTGACCGGGCCTTTGCTTCCATCCCGGACTTTTCCCGGGAAACGGCCCTCATGGTGGGCGATAGCCTCACCTCGGACATCCGGGGCGGCCGCAACGCCGGCATCCGCACCTGCTGGTTCAACCGCAGCGGCGAAGCGCCTCGGCAGGACATCCGGCCGGATTACATCATCACCGATCTTGCCCAGCTGCCGCCGCTGCTGGAGACGCTGTAAAAAAACTTCCCCGGCACCTGCAAGGTGCCGGGGAAGAAACGTTTTACATGATTTCAGCGGAGGAGCAACCGCTCACTCCAGGATATAGACGGTGCAGCTGCGCCGTCCGAAGTTGATGCACTGCTGATAGGTGTCGTAATAAAGATCCACCTTGTTGCCCCGCACGCCGGTGTCCTCCGCAGTGGCCATGCCGTAGACCACGCTGCCGTCGCTGGAGACGATATACATCTTGGTGCCCAGGGGGATCACGCTCTTGTCCACGGCCACCACGCCCTTGCGGACGGCGGTGCCGGTGGCGGTGTAGTTGTCGGCTCCGCCGTACCCGGAGGTGTAAGCGGTGGCCGTCATGGATTTGGCGCCGGAGAAGTTCAGCGTGGCGCCGGAGGTGAAGACCAACGTGCCGCTGCCGTCGGCGTTCTTCTGCACGCTGGCGATGCGGTCGTTGGCGGTGACGGCGGTGGAAGCGGTGCCGTACTCAATGATCTCATTGACGGCGGTGCTGTCCACTTCCTCCACGAAGTGGCGGGCGACCTGTTCGCCGCCGGACCAGATGACCTCGTAAATGGCGGTGCGCTCACCGTTGGAACCGGTCTGCACCACACGCTCGGTGCCCTTGGGCAGCTCGGGGTTGGCTACCCGGACCGTCTCATAAGCCACCGTCTCCCGGACCTTGTCATAATAGGTCAGGGAATCGGCGATGGTCAGCTCTACGCCGGAACCGGAGAGGTCCACGGCTACCATCTCCAGCGGCGCCGGCTCGATGTGCAGGCGGCCCAGCAGGGAGGAAATGGTCTCCTTGCGGGTCTGGGCGGAGATGATGGAGCCCTGATGATGGATGGTCACGGTCTGGCCGGCGGCCAGGGTCACGTCGTAGCCCTGGCTGCTGGTGGACACGTAGACCAGCTGGGAAGAGAGATCGGGGACCTCGTCCGTGCTGTCATCCAGCACGATGGCCGCGTCATCCACACCGGTGAAGATGTAGAGGGCGTTGGCGTGTCCCATGGCGGCCCAGCTGACGAAGAAAGTCATGGCCAGGCCGGTGACGAACAGGCCCCGGCGTCTCCAGAAATCATGCAGTTTTTTCTGTCGGTTCTGATTGTTCAAAGTGTACCTCCTGAAAAGCTTCGGCATGGCCGGCCATCAAAAATTGACGGCAGACCCTGGGTTGTTTTTTTGAGAGAAAACAATTTGTAACTTTTGTTACCGATCAAAAAACTGGAGTCAGTATACACCCGTCACCCACTTTTGTCAAGTTTTCAGGGACCAAAAAGCAATTTAGCCCCCACTTATGACGCAAAATGACAGAATACAAAAGGAAAAAACTGGATTGCAGAACAAAGGGTAACAAAGCGGTAACACAAAAATTGATAACCGAAATCAAAAACTTTTGGCGTTTGAAATATGAAGAAAACGATTTGATTTCAAAAAAATATAGTCTGTTTTGTTTATTTTTTCAATAGCGGGGAAAGCGGGGGAGGAGGAGACCAAAATCCGGCCGGCGCTGCAGGGACGGGCCGGGGTAAAAAAACCTTGCTTCCACAGGAGAAAAAGGCGGAAAAGCCCTTGACTTCCCACAGGTCTATGGTATGATTGAGACAGGAAACTAATAAAAAATTTGGTCATCTAAAAATTTGTAGGAGGTCAGTTCATGAAGGATACCATTAAATGGGCGGCCAATCGGATGCCCTCCAGCGACGACCGGCAGCTTGACGTCATGTCCACGGAGAACGTGGCGAAGGCGCGGGCGTTCCACCGCAGCTTCCCCCAGTATTCCATCACTCCCCTTGCCAAACTGGACGGCATGGCTTCTGAGCTGGGCCTGGGCGGCGTTTATGTCAAGGATGAGTCCTACCGCTTCGGCCTCAACGCGTTCAAGGTGCTGGGCGGCTCCTTTGCAATGGGGCGCTACATTGCCCAGCAGATGGGCCGGGACGTGGGCGAGATGACCTATGAATATCTCACCAGCCCCGCTTTCCGTGAAGAGTTCGGCCAGGCCACCTTCTTCACCGCCACCGACGGCAACCATGGCCGCGGTGTTGCCTGGGCAGCCAACAAGCTGGGCCAGAAGGCCGTGGTGCACATGCCCAAGGGCTCCAGCCAGTCCCGCTTTGATAACATTGCCAAGGAGGGCGCCCAGGTCACCATCGAGGAAGTGAACTACGACGACTGCGTGCGCATTGCCGCTGCCGAGGCCGCCGAGACCGAGCACGGCGTTGTGGTGCAGGATACGGCCTGGGAGGGCTATGAGGAGATCCCCGCCTGGATCATGCAGGGCTACGGCACCATGGCCAACGAGGCCGCCGACCAGCTGCGCCAGGTGAGCGTCAACCGTCCCACCCATGTGTTCGTGCAGGCGGGCGTGGGCAGCCTGGCCGGCGCTGTGGTGGGCTACTTCACCAACCTCTACCCCAACGATCCTCCCAAGTTCGTGGTCATGGAGGCCCGGGCAGCGGACTGCCTGTACCAGGGCGCTGTGGCCGGTGACGGCGATCCCCGGATCGTGGGCGGCGACCTGCAGACCATCATGGCGGGCCTTGCCTGCGGCGAGCCCAACATCATCTCTTGGGACATCCTGCGCAACCACGTCTCCGCGTTCGTCTCCTGCCCCGACTGGGTCAGCGCCAAGGGTATGCGGATGCTGAGCGCGCCGGTCAAGGGCGATCCCCGGGTCATCTCCGGCGAGTCCGGCGCCGTGGGCATGGGCCTGCTGTCCACCATCATGCAGGACGAGGCGTACAAGGAGCTGCGGGAGTATCTGGAGCTGGATCAGTCCAGCCAGGTGCTCATGTTCTCCACCGAGGGCGACACGGACCCCGACAAGTACAAGGAAATCGTCTGGGAAGGCCAGTATTGAGCAACAAAAAAAGACGGAGCGTAAGCTCCGTCTTTTTTTATGCCTGCTCAGAGTCAGATGCAGCAGCGTCCTCCGCCGCCAGTTCCTCCTTGGCCTGGGCCAGGATCTTTCGTTCCGCCTTGGTGGTCAGCTGACGTTCATCAAACTGGGCGAACAGGTCCGGCCTGCGGCGCATGGTGCGCTTGTAGCTCTCCTTTTTTCGCCAGGCGGCCACTTTCCCGTGGTCGCCGGAGAGCAGGATCTCCGGCACGGCCCGGTCATGCCACACGGCAGGGCGGGAGTACTGGGGGTATTCCAGAAGCCCGTTCCAGTGGGACTCCTCCTCGAAGCACTCCGGGTCCGGCAGTACGCCGGGCACCATGCGGCACACAGCATCCGCCACCGCCATGGCGGGCAGCTCGCCGCCGGTGAGGACAAAGTCGCCCATGCTGATCTCCTCGTCCACGCACTCGTCCAAAAACCGCTGATCCACGCCCTCGTAATGGCCGCACACTAAGATCAGGTGGTCATATTGGTCCTTCAGCTCCCGGGCCACGGTCTGGGTGAACGTACGCCCGCAGGGGGAGAGGAAGATGGTCCGGCCGGGGCCGTAGGTCTCCACCACGTGGGCCCAGCAGCGGTAGAGGGGATCGGCCTGCATGACGGCGCCACGGCCGCCGCCGTAGGGATAGTCGTCCACCTGCATCTGTTTGTTGGTGGTAAACTGGCGGATCTGGTGGGCCCGGATGGCGATATAACCCCGCTCCTGGGCACGGCCCAGGATGCTCACGCCGGTGTAGGCGGTCACCGCGTCGGGGAAGAGGGTGAGGATGTCAATGTTCATCACTGGCCATCCCCTCCCATACATGCACGTCCATCCGGTTGGCATCCAGGTTCGTGGAGACGATGAAGGCGCCCGGCACCGCGGGGATCAGGTATTCCCGTTCGCCCCGGACGGTGTAGACCTTGTGGGCGGGATAGGGTTCCACGGCCACCAGCTCTCCAAGGCGGGCGCTGGTATCGGCGTCGAACACATCCAGCCCCAGCAGCTCGTCGTCAAAATACACGCCCTCGGGCAGGTGGGCGTCGGAGCGGCGGATGGAGAGCACCTTGTCCCGCAGGGCCAGTGCGGCGTTCATATCGTCCACGCCGGGGAACTTCATGAGCACGATGTTCTTGTGCACATGGTTGGCGGTAGGCCGGACGAGCTGGCCGTCCAGCAAAAATGTGGAAAAGCCGGTGAGCATGTGGGGGTCTGCGTCCCGGGGCTGTACCCGCACCTCGCCCCGGATGCCGTGGGCGCCCACGATCTTTCCGACTTTGATGGTATCCAGCTTCATGGGGGAAGCCTCCTTTTGTTGATAGCAGTAGTATAGCCTCTTTTGCCCGGACAGGCAAGGGGGGCGCTTGCGCCTGGGGCGCCGGTGTGGTATGCTGAAAACACGCTGAAACCCCACAGGAAAGGAGAAACGCATATGGAGGAGAAAGAGGAGCAGCTCATCCAGCCTCAGGAGCTGGAGAGCCAGGGCGGCGAGACGGCGCCGGCCGCACGGGAGAACCCCATCAGCCGGCTGCTGCGCATCGTGGCCATGGTGCTGTTCATCGGCGGCGCCGTGCTGGGACTTGCCATGTTCTGGATGACGGCGGACTACGCCGGATGGCTCAATGCCGTGATCCAGATGGGGGCCATCTGGGTCAACGCCGCAGTATACGGCGGCTTGCTGCTGGGACTTTCGGAGATCATCCGATTGCTGGAGCGGCGGCCGTGAGGGTCAAAAAGAGAGAGGGGCACAAGGCTCCTCTCTCTTTTCGCGCTTGTACGCGTTAGTCCACAATGTCAACGGAAACCTTTACGCCGGTACGCTGGGCGTAGGAGCGGATCACGGTCCGGATCTCCTTGGCGATGCGGCCCTGGCGGCCGATCACCTTGCCCATGTCGTCGGGGGCGACGCGCAGCTCCAACGTCAGTTCCTGATCGCCCTGGACCTCCGTAACGGAGACGGCGTCGGGATCATCCACAAGGTTTCTGGCGATGTAGAGCAGCAAGTCCTTCATGCTCCGTCCTCCGGATCAGAGGACTTCCACTTTTTTCAGCAGAGCTCTGACGGTGTCGGTGGGCTGGGCGCCGGACTTGATCCAAGCCTGAGCGCGCTCGGTGTCGATCTTGATCTCAGCGGGGGAGACGCAGGGATTGTAGATGCCGATCTCCTCGATGAAGCGGCCGTCGCGGGGGAAGCGGGAATCGGCCACCACAACACGGTAGAAAGGAGCCTTCTTGGCGCCCATGCGGCGCAGTCTGATCTTAACCATAGTTTGTTACCTCCAAAAAATTTCGTTGTTGAAAAATCTATCTATAAATGCGAGAGCATCTATATCTCAGCGGGAACGCTTTTTGCGGCCAAAGCCCATCTTGGGGCCCCGCATACCGGGGAGCCGGCCCCGGGTCATCTGCTTGGTCAGCTGCTGCATCATGTCGAACTGCTTCAAAAGGCGGTTCACGTCCACTACCTGCAGTCCGCAGCCGGCGGCGATGCGCTTTTTCCGGCTGGCACCCAGGATCTGGGGATTCTCCCGCTCCTGAGGCGTCATGGAGAGGATGATGGCCTCCGTGTGGGCCATCTGTTTTTCGTCGATGGTGGCGCCGGAGAGCTGCTTGCCAAGACCGCCGGGCAGCATGCCTGCGATCTGGCTCAGGTCGCCCATGCCCCGGATCTGCTGGAGCTGATCGTAATAATCCTGGAGGGTGAAGCTGTTTTTGCGCAGCTTCTCTTCCAGCTTGGCGGCCTGCTTTTCATCGTAGGCCGCCTGGGCCTTTTCGATGAGGGAGAGCATGTCGCCCATGCCCAGGATACGGGAGGCCATCCGGTCGGGATGGAAGGGCTCGATCATATCCAGCTTTTCGCCGGTGCCCACGAACTTGATGGGCTTACCGGTGGAAGCGCGGATGGAGAGTGCCGCACCGCCGCGGGCGTCGCCGTCCAGCTTGGTGAGCACCACGCCGTCGATGCCCAGTGCCTCGTCAAAGGCGGAGGCGGCGTTGACGGCGTCCTGGCCGGTCATGGCGTCCACCACCAACAGGATCTCGTTGGGGTGAACGGCGGCTTTCATGCGCTTGAGCTCGTCCATGAGCGCTTCGTCCACATGGAGCCGGCCGGCGGTATCGAGAAACACCATGTCGTTGCCGTGGTCACGGGCGTGGCGGATGGCGTTTTCGGCAATGGCAACAGGATCGCCCTGGCCCTGTTCAAAGACCGGCAGATCCAGCTGTCCGCCCACCACCTTGAGCTGTTCGATGGCGGCGGGACGGTACACGTCGCAGGCGGCCAGCAGCGGCCGCTTGCCCAGCTGCCGGCGCATGAGCCCGGCCAGCTTGGCGGTGGTGGTGGTTTTACCGGCGCCCTGCAGACCCACCATCATCACAACGGTGGGGCCGTTGTTGGCCATGGTCAGCTTGCTGCCGGCGCCGCCCATCAGGTTGGTCAGCTCTTCGCTGACGATCTTGATGACCTGCTGGGCGGGGGTCAGGCTGTCCAGCACGTCGCTGCCCACGGCACGCTCCGTGACGGCGGCGACGAACTCCTTGACGACCTTGTAGCTTACGTCGGCCTCCAGCAGAGCCAGGCGCACCTCGCGCATGGCCTCCCGGACGTCGTTTTCCGTCAGCCGTCCCTTGCCCCGCAGGCGCTTGAACGTGGCGTTCAGTTTTTCAGTCAATCCTTCAAATGCCATGGCTCATTCCTTCAGTGCGGCGGCCTCGGTCTGGATGCGCTGGGCAAGCTCGCCCAGATGCGCGTCCTCGTAGAGACGGTAGTTGATGGTCTGGATCTCCTCAGCGGCGGACTGGATGGCGTCCAGATGGGGGCGCAGCGCCTCGAAGCGCCGGATGAGACCCGTCTTGTCCTCCACCTCCTGCATGATGCCCTCCGCCCGGACGATCACGTCCCGAACGCCCTGACGGGAGATGCCTGCGTTTTCCGCGATCTCCGCAAGGGACAGGTCCTCATTATAATAGAGGTCGAAGAACTCCTTTTGCCGCTCGGTGAGAAGCTCCCCATAAAAATCGTATAACATCGTCATGCGATAAGTCTGATTTTTCATGAGCAGCTTCCTTTCTGTAAAGTTGTTCGCCTTTACAACACGAAATAGTTTACAGGAATTTGGGAAAAAAGTCAAGGGAAAAAACAAAACATTTTTTCGTTTTCCTGAGAAAAATTCTGCGCAGACTTGCACAGAGGGGCTAAACCGCTTATACTGGTGGAAAATTGTGTGTCAAAACAGGAAGGGAGCAGAATAGACTTATGCTGACGAACCTTTTTCAAAGCGCCCTGGGGCGATCCACCCTCATCGCCCCGGAGGACACCTGGTCGCTTCTGGCGCTGCTTTTGGCGTCGGTGGCCCTGGCTATTTATTTGGAGCAGCGGTATGTGTGGGCCTCCAAGATCTCCGGTGCCATCATCGCCCTTTTGATCGCCCTGACGGCGTCCAACCTGGGGATCATCCCCACCAGCTGCACCCTGTATGACGATATCATCTGGAACTATGCGGTGCCGCTGGGGATCCCGCTTTTGCTGCTCCAGTGCAACATGCGCCGCATCTGGAAGGAAACGGGGCGCATGCTGGTGATCTTCCTCATCGGCTCGGCGGGCACGGTGGCAGGCGCGTTCATCGCCTATACGCTGCTGCATTCCTACATTCCGGGTCTGGAGGGCGTGGCGGCCATGATGACCGGCTCCTACATCGGCGGCGGTGTGAACTTTGCGGCTCTGGCCCAGGAGTTCGACGTGGGCGAGATCAAGGCGGCGGCCACGGTGGCGGATAACCTGCTGATGGCGCTGTACTTCTTCGCCCTGATCGTCATTGCCGGCATGGGTTTTTTCCGCCGGCGCTACTCCCATCCCCACATCGACCGTGTGGAAAAAGAGGGGGAGAGCCAGGAGGCCCGTACCCAGGCGGCAGCCTATTGGAGTCGCAAAGATATTTCCCTGAAGGACATCGCCATGAACTTCGCCTATGCGGGCGCGGTGGTATGGGCGGCCAAACTGGTGGCCGGGGCCCTCAGTGCCATTATCCCCGACACGGGCGTGGCGCTGCACATGCTCAACACGTTCTTCGGCAGCGAGTATGTGTGGATCACCACCGTGTCCATGGCCTGCGCTACCTGGGGCGAGCATCAGGTGGAAAAGCTCAGCGGCTCCCAGGAGATCGGCACCTACCTGATTTACCTGTTCCTGTTCGTCATCGGCGTGCCGGCCTCCATTGCGGAAATTCTCCACAAGACGCCGCTGCTGCTGGTCTTCACGGCCATCATGGTAGCGGTGAACATGCTGTTTTGCTTTGTGGGCGGCAAGCTGCTGCACTTTGACCTGGAGGACATCATCCTGGCCTCCAACGCCAACATCGGCGGTCCCACCACCGCCGCCGGCATGGCAATCTCCCAGGGCTGGAGCGCCCTGGTGGGGCCGGTGATGCTGGTGGGCACCTTCGGCTATGTGATCGGCACCTATCTCGGCATCCTGGTGGGAGGACTGCTGGGGGCGTGAGTTAAGGAGAATCCCATGATCTTTGACGGACATTCCGACCTTTTATATGATGTGACGCGGCGCCGCCTCCGGGGTGAGACCCATGTGCTGGAGCGGCATCACCTGGATGATCTGCGCCGGGGCGGCGTGGAGGGCATGGTGCTCTCCCTGTGGACGTCGGCGCCCGGGGAGACGTTCTGGAAAGAGACGGACTGCCGCACCGCTGCCGAGCGGACGGCGCGGATGATGGACTGCGCCCGGGCCGAGTTTGCCCAGTGCCCCTGGCTGACGGTGGTGCGGACAGCGGCGGAGGCCCGGGCAGCATGCGCTGCCGGGAAGCGGTACGCCTTTTTGGGCGTGGAGGGCATGGCCGTGGCCGGGGAGGACCTGGACTGGATCGACCGCTATGCCGCCTTCGGCGCCCGGATGGGCATGCTCACCTGGAATGAGGAAAACGCTTTGGCCGCCGGTGCAGGCGGCGACCGGGATCACGGACTCACGGCTCTGGGGCGGCAGGCAGTGGAGAACATGCGCCGGGCGGGCATGGTGGTGGACGTATCCCACCTGAATGAGCGGAGCTTCTGGGACGTGATGGGACTGGAGGGCGGCGTGGTGATCGCCTCCCACTCCAACTGCCGCGCCCTTTGCGACGTGCCCCGGAACCTGACGGACGACCAGCTGCGCGCCATCCGGGACACCGGCGGCGTGGTGGGACTCAACGCCCACTATGCGTTTGTCCACCGGGAATGGGAGCGCCAGAACGTGGAAACGCTGGCCCTGCACGCGGCCCACATGGCGGAGGTCATGGGAGTGGAGCATGTGTGCTGCGGCTTTGACTTCTGCCAGTACATGGGGCCGGGCAACGAAGGGGCCCGGGGATTGGAGAGCGCCGCGGGGGCGCAGTCCCTGCTTTACGAGCTGGAAAAGCTGGGCATGAGCCGCCGGGAGCGGGAGATGATCGCCCGGGAGAACCTGCTGCGGGTCCTGGAATAAGGAAAAGGACGGCCGGATACACGGCCGTCCTTTTTTTGCGCGGCGGAAGAAAGAATTTGAATTATGAGACGAGTTATACTATAATATCACCCGTGTATTGCTATGCTTTCGCGGAAGCATCATTCCACGGAAAGGAGCTGAGACCTTGCAAGTCATTTCAAAACAGTTGGCCGAGGGGGTACACCTGACGTACCTGCCCGCCCGAAAATTCAAGACGAGCCTCCTCTCCGCCCAGTTCGTGACGCCGCTGCGGCACCAGACCGTGGCTGCCAACGCGCTGCTGGCAGCGGTTTTGCGGCGGGGCACCGTCTCCTATCCGGACCTGGGGGCCCTGTCCGCCCGGATGGACCACCTCTACGGCGCCCGGGTGGATTATACGGTCCGAAAAAAAGGGGAGAACCAGTGCGTTGGCTTCGTGGCCAGCTTTATTGACGATAGCTTCGTCCCCGGCGGGGAGAAGCTTCTGGAGCCGGTGGCGGAGCTGGTGGGCCAGCTGATCTGCGAGCCGGTGACCCACCACGGCCGGTTTGTGCCCTCCTATTTTGAAAGTGAAAAGGCAAACCTCATCGACGCCATCCGCAGCCAGGTCAACGACAAGCGGGACTATGCCGATGCCCGTCTGCTGGAGGAGATGTGCGCCGGGGAGCCTTACGGCATCAGCCGCCTGGGCCGGGAAAAGGACGCCGAGCGCCTGCAGCCCCAAAAGCTCTATGCCCAGTACGGGGAGCTGATCTCCACCAGCCGTCTGGAGCTCATTTACTGCGGCAGCGCGTCGCTGGAGCGGGTGGAGGCGGCGCTGCGCCAGGCATTTTCCTCCCTGCCGAGAGACGGCAGCTATGAAAGTGCGCCCACCATGGCCCACGCCGGCGCGGCGGAGCCCCGCTATGTGGAAGAGGCCATGGACGTGACCCAGGGCAAGCTGGGCATGGGCTTTTCCTGCAATGGCGACGATGTGCCCGCCCTGCTGGTGGGCAACGCCCTCTTCGGCGGCAGCAGCAACTCCAAGCTCTTTTTGAACGTGCGGGAGAAGCTGTCCCTTTGCTATTTTGCCTCTTCTGTCTATCACCGGCAAAAGGGCATCATTACCGTCTCCTCCGGCATCGAGTTTGAAAACTACCAGAAGGCCTACGATGAGATCATGCTGCAGCTGCGTGCCGTGCAGCAGGGCGAGCTGGAACCCTGGGAGATGGACAGCGCCCGCAGCGTGCTGCGCAATGCCTATATCTCCATGGGTGATTCCCAGGGCAAGCTGGAAAACTTCTACCTGGGCCAGGCGGCCACGGGACAGGATGAGACGCCGGAGATCCTGGCCGAGCAGGTGGGCGCCGTTACGGTGGACCGTGTGGTGGAGGCCATGGAGCGCGTGACGCTGGACACCGTGTACTTCCTGAAAGGAAAGGGGGACGCCCAATGAAAAAGACCTACTATGAGCGCCTGGGCGAGTCCGTTTTCCGGGAGACGCTGCCCAACGGGCTGCGTGTGTGCGTGGTGCCCAAGGACGAGTATGCCCGCAGCTACGCCTTCTTTGCCACCCGCTACGGCGGCATGGATACCCGCTTCCAGCTGGACGGGAAGTGGCTGGACACCCCCGCGGGCATCGCCCACTATCTGGAGCACAAGATGTTCGACACCAAGGAGGGCAACGCTCTCCAGCGCCTGGCGCAAAACGGCGCCGAGCCCAACGCCTTTACCTCCAATGCCCTGACCGGCTATTATTTCGATTCCACCACCCATTTTGAGGAGAACCTGGAGATCCTGCTCTCCTTCGTGTCCATCCCCTATTTCACGGATGAGAGCGTGGCCAAGGAGCAGGGCATCATCGGCCAGGAGATCCGCATGATCGAGGACAACCCCGACTGGCAGATCTACACCCGCATGATGCAGTCCCTCTACGCCACCTCCACGGCCCGCACCTCCATTGCCGGTACGGTGGAGAGCATCTCCCATATCACCGCCAAGACCCTGTACGACTGCCACAAGGCGTTCTATGCCCCTTCCAACATGGTTTTGACCGTGGTGGGCAATGTGGACCCGGTCCGGGTGGCGGAGCTTGCCCGGCGGGTGCTGCCCAAAGAGGGCGGACCGGAGATCCCCCGGGACTACGGCCGGGAGGGGGAGGCTGTGGCCCAGAAGCGCACCAGCCTTTCCATGGAGGTGTCTGCGCCCCAGTTCCTGACGGGCTTCAAGTGCCGCCCGGTGGAGGACGGAGAGTCCTATCTCAGAATGGCCGCCATCGGCGAGATGGCCTGCGACATCCTGCTGGGAGACTCCAGCCCGCTGTACCTGCGGCTTTACGACCAGGGCCTCATCAACACCAGCTTCGGCGGCGCCTACGAGATGATGCCCGGCGTTGCGTATCTCTACGCCGGCGGCGATTCCAAGGACGCGCCTGCCGTCATGGCCGCCATCTGCGCCGAGGCGGAGCGGCTTGGCCGTGAGGGCGTGGACGAGGCGTTCTATGAGCGCATCAAGCGGGCGGCCTTCGGCTCCAGCCTGCGGGGACTCAACTCCTTTGAAAATATCGCCGTGTCCCTGACGGAGGGCGATTTCCACGGATACGATCCCTTCCGCTTCCCCCAGGTGTTCGACTCCATCACCAGGGAGGACATCGAAACATTCCTGCGTGAGAACATCACGCCGGAGCGGGCGGTGCTCAGTGAGATCGTCCCCAAGTGAGGCAAGAGAGAAAGAAAGGATGTAACCCAAATTGAAGGCTTTGAGTAATATGCCCATCAGCTTTCCCGGCCTGTTCGGCGACTGGGAATGCAACATCGATCCCATCGCCCTCCACATCGGCCACGGCGTGTACTGGTACGGCATCATCCTGGCGGTGGCCATGCTGGCAGGCCTGCTGCTTTGCATGAAGCAGGCCAGGCGCTTTGGCCTCTCGGAGGACAACGTGCTGGACATGGTGCTCTGGGCGGTGCCCTCGTGCATCATCGGCGCCCGCGTCTACTATGTGCTTTTTTACCTGGACCTGTACCGCACGTCTGACGGCGGACTGAACTGGGGAGAGATGGTGGCCGTGTGGGACGGCGGCCTTGCCATTTACGGTGCGGTCATTATGGGCGTCGTCGTGGCCTTTTGTTACACCCGTGTGAAAAAGCTGAAATTCTGGGCCATGACGGACCTTTGTGTCATGGGACTGCTGCTGGGCCAGTGCATCGGCCGCTGGGGCAACTTCGTCAACCGGGAGGCCTTCGGCGCGGAGACCACGCTGCCCTGGCGCATGCGCCTTTGGACCAGTGCCAGCACATTCATTGAAGTGCATCCCACGTTTTTCTATGAGAGCCTGTGGAATCTGATCGGCCTTTTGCTGATCGTGTTCATCATCACCCGGGGCCGCCGGTTCGATGGGGAGAACACCTGGTTCTACTTCCTCTGGTACGGCCTGGGCCGCGCCTGGGTGGAGGGCCTGCGGACGGACAGCCTGTATCTCTTTGACTGGACGCTGTTCGGTGAGCCTATCCGGGTCTCCCAGGCGCTGAGCGTGGTGATGGTGATCGTGTCCGCCGCCATGCTGTTTTACAACATCCGCCTGCGGCCCCACGATCCCGGGGAGCTGCTGGTGAACCAGGTGGCCGCGGCCCAGGCGGCTGCGGCGGAGGTATCCGCGGAGACTGCCGTGGAGCAGACGGAAGATGGAAACGCTGCGGTGCCCGTGCCGGACGGCACGGCGGAGGGCGAGGAGCCCAAGGAGGAGAGCCATGGCGAAGATCATTGACGGAAAGGCCCTTGCCGCCCAGGTAAAGGCCCGCTGCGCCGCCGGAGCCCAGGGGCTTGCCCGGCGGCCGGGCCTGGCGGTGATCCTGGTGGGAGACGACCCGGCCTCCCGGGTGTATGTCTCCGGAAAAGAGCGGGACTGCGCCGAGTGCGGCTTTTTGAGCTTTGAGCATAAGCTCTCCGCCGACACCACGGAGCAGGAGCTGCTCGCGCTCATTGACCGGCTCAACGGCGACGGCGCCGTGGACGGCATCCTGGTGCAGCTGCCTCTGCCGGCCCATCTCAATGAGGAAAAGGTGCTCAATGCCATTTCCCCGGACAAGGACGTGGACTGCTTCCACCCGGTGAATGTGGGAAAGATGGTGACCGGCCAGCCGGTGTTTTTGCCCTGCACGCCGGCGGGCGTCATGGAGATGCTGCGCGCCTATGAGATCCCGGTGGCGGGACGGCACTGCGTGGTGCTGGGCCGCAGCAACATCGTAGGAAAGCCCATGGCCACGCTGCTGCTGGCCCAGAGCGGCACCGTGACCATCTGCCACTCCAAAACGCCGGATCTGGCGGCGTTCACCCGTCAGGCGGATATCCTGGTCTCCGCCGTGGGACGGACGGGCCTGGTGACCGCCGACATGGTCAAGGAGGGCGCCGTGGTCATCGATGTGGCTATGAACCGCAATGCAGAGGGAAAGCTCTGCGGCGATGTGGATTTTGCTGCTGTGGAGAAAAAGGCGTCCTACATCACGCCGGTTCCCGGCGGCGTCGGGCCCATGACCCGGGCCATGCTCATGGAGAACCTGCTGACTGCCGCAAAGCATCACCAGGGACAGTGAATCACGAAAAGACCTCCGTTGCTTTATGCAGCGGAGGTTTTTTGCTGCAATTCCGACTGCCGGGCGGCGGTGTTGCGTTTGGTTGCGGACATGCCCGAGCTGCGCGGTAGACTTTCCCGGAGGCTTTTGGTAAGATGAAAGACAGAAAGGGGGCACCGCCATGACGTTTTCAGAAAAACTGATCCGCTTGCGCAGACGGGAGGGACTCAGTCAGGAGGGCCTGGCTGAGATCCTGGGCGTGAGCCGCCAGGCCGTGAGCCGCTGGGAGCAGGGAACGACCCTGCCGGACGGCGGCAAGCTGCTGCCCTGCGCCAGACATTTCGGTGTCACTGTGGATTGGCTGCTGGATGAGGAACAGGACTGGGAGGCCCAGCGGGGGGAATCCGTATCCAAAGGGATGAATATACACCAGCAGAATATCGTCCGAACCCTGTCGGGCGTGGTGCTGAGCGTCGGGACGGTCATGCTGCTGACAATTCTTATCGAGGGTACATCGCTGAACATCCGTGTTTCAGAGGATGGGCGGAGCTACACCGGCATTGCGGCATTTGTGCGGTATTATCATGTGGAGTGGCTGGTGGCAGTGGGCGCGGCCCTGGTGCTGCTGGGCGCGGCAGGACTGATCTGGCTGAAGCTCTGGCGGTGGTGGCATCGAACCCCATAGCCGCCGGTATCCGCCGGTGTCGGGCCCATGACCCGCGCCATGCGCATGGAAAACCTGCTGACGGCTGTCAGGCATCACCAGGGACAGTAAAACATAAAAAAACCTCCGCTGCTTTATGCAGCGGAGGTTTTTTGTTGCGGTTCAGACTGCCGGGGCATCCAGCCAGCGGTGCAGGGAGGGCCCCAGGCGCCGGGTGTAGATATTCACCAGTGGGCCCACGGCCAGAGCGGCCACTAAAGTGCCTTCTTTGACGCCGTTGAGCCGTCCGAAAGCCAGCAGCGCAGCCACGGCGGCGATGAGGGTCAGGGTGCTGTCAAACAGGACCTTCACCCGGTGGAACGGGACGTGGCTCTTTTGGGAGATGGCTCGCACCAGCGCCTCGCCGGGCAGCATGATCACATCGCCCAGCACTTCCAGTGTCACCCCCAGGCCCAGCAGGCCGCAGCCCACGAGCAGGTAGAGCACCTTCATGGGATACGGACCGTGGAGCTGGGTGGGGATCAGCCACATGAAAAGGTCAATGGAGACGGAGAACAGCAGCGTAAAGGGAATCTGCAATGCCTGCATCCGGGTAAAGGTCCGGCGCAGGACCGCCTCCGCCGCCAGAAACAGCAGGTTGAAGGCGAACGTGTATACGCCTACGCTGGGCGGCGTAATGAGGCTCAGTACAAACGGCAGGCTGGAAAGGGGGGATGTGCCCAGGGCCGCCCGGGTGATGAAGGCGATCCCGCCGGCGGACACGGCCACACCGGCGGTGAACAGCCCATAGCGGCGCAGCCGCTGGAGACGATCCATGGCCGGTTATCCCAGCAGATAGGTGTACTTGGTCAGTACGGTGAGGATGAAGACCTCCACGTCGGCGGGGAGATCGTTCTTGGCGTCCAGATCGGCCTCGAACACCTTGCCGTCCAGCCGGACCAGCACCTTGCGGCCGCCCAGAGGCAGGAAGCCGGAGTTCTTCACGCTCTCGTCAAAGCCCTCGCGGGTCATGAACAGGGTGAACTTATCCCGGTAGGGAGCGGAGTCATAGGGGCAGAAGATGGCGCAGTTGCCGCACTCGTTGCACATCCGGTCCACATGGAGGATCTGATGACGGCCGTCAGGCAGCTCGATGACCACGTTGGCACGGTTGGGGCACACGTCGGCGCACACCTGACACACCACGTTGCAGGTCAGACACCGGTCGCCCTCGCACTTGGCGCTCTCGCAGAGGATACCCTTCTTGGCGATAGCCTCATCGCGGGTGGCCACGGCCTTGGCGGGAATGGAGAACTGGTGGGCCTCACCGATGACGGCGTTGGCGAAGTACTGGGCGTCGGCAATGCCCTCCACCACGGTGGCGGGGCCGCGCATGGCGTCGCCGCCTACGTAGACGCCGTCCACATTGGTCTTGAAGTTGGGGATGCCCTTGGCGTCCACTTCGATGCCGTTGCCGGTGAAGAGGTCGCTGTCCACCTTCTCGCCCACGGCGGCCACTACAGTGTCGCAGGGGATCTCCACCATCTCGCCGGTGGAGACGGGCTTGCGGCGGCCCTTTTCGTCGGGATCGCCCAGCTTCATCTTCTCGCACACCAGCTTGCCGTCCTTCTGCTCCACGGGAGCCACCAGCTCCAGGAACTGCACGCCGTCAGCAATGGCCAGCTCCAGCTCCTCGGCGTCGGCGGGCATGTACTTCTTCGTGCGGCGATAGACCAGGGTAGAGGACTTCGCACCGGCGCGCAGAGCGGCACGGGCGGCATCCATGGCGGTGTTGCCGCCGCCAACCACGGCCACATGGCCCAGGGAGACTTCCTTGCCGGCCTTCATGTCCTTCAGCCAGCCGATGACGCCCACCACGTTGCCGGGAATGTCCAGCTTGCCGGGCTTCCAGGCGCCTACGGCGAAGAAGATGTGGGTGTAGCCCATGGCCTTGAGCTCAGCGACAGAGGGAGCCTCGGTGTTCAGCTTCACTTCCACGCCCATCTTCTCCATGAGGGCCACGTCCTTGTCGCTGTCTCTTATACACATCTCCGAGCCCACGAGACCGGAGCCTATCTCGT
>URKI01000029.1 GCA_900548505.1 uncultured Oscillibacter sp.
AGATAGGCTCCGGTCTCGTGGGCTCGGAGATGTGTATAAGAGACAGGGGGAAGGCCTCCCCGTGGGCACGGATGTAAGCGCGGTTCTTATACACGCCCACGGTCAGGAAGGGGATCACCACCACGGCGATACCGAGGTAGCCGCAGTAGCCGTAGCCGTACTTGATGATGTTGGAAAGACCCGCCAGGGAGATGGTCATGGAAACCACGATGATAAACGCGGAGACGATGGCGCTGCGGACGGGGGCAGAGGGAATGGCGCGGAACATGGGGAGCTTTTCAAACCGGGCCACGAAGCCGAAGATGGTGGTCACGCCGGTGGAGATGAGGCACAGGAGCAGGCAGATGCCGTACACGGTGGTGAGCCAGCCGATGCCCATGGCGTTGCAGGCGGTGAGGGTGGGGATGGTGGTGCCGCCCTCCACGGCAGTGTAGACGCCCTGCCAGCTCAGGAGCATGAAGATGGAGAGCACCAACGCCACAGTGTTCATGGCGAAGGAGATCCACATGGCCTTGCCGCAGCCGGCGCGGTTTTTCAGGGGAGTGCCGCAGGCGATCATGGTGGGCAGGGTCACGCACTGGAAGCCGGCGTAGGTGAACGCGTTGACGATTGCCTGGGGGATACCGGCAAAGCCGCGCTGGGTGAAGTCCGCGGCCAGCACGGAGGTGATGGCGCTGTCACTTTTGAAGATGCCCACAGTGTAGATGGTGATGGCGGTGATCAAAATGGCGATGCCCATGTAGGTGGAGGCCGCACGGACGATGCCGGCGCCGAAGATGGTGAGCACCAGCACCACGGCGCCCACGGCGGCGATGCCCAGGTAGTAGTTCATGCCGAAGTAGCCCTGGAGGGCGGAGGCGGCGCCGGAGATGGCCGCGGCCACCGCCATGAGCACCATGATGTAGAAAAACACCTCAAAGAGCCACTCGATCTTGTCAAAGGGGTGATAGAGGGTCTCGAACAGCTGCTTGTAGCTGGTCAGTCCCCGGGAGTTGTACATCACCATGGCCTGGCGCATGGTCAGCGTCAAAAGCAGCATGGCGATCACAGCGGAGACGATGCCCGCCCAGCCAAGGCCCACATAGTAGGTGTTGGCCTGGTTGCCGGTGGCGAAGCCGCCGCCGGCGTGGGCGGAAAACAGCACGGAGCCCACGGAGAAGGCGATGACGAAGGGGGTCTTTGCGATGCGTTTTTCTTTCATGTTCGGTTCCTCCCAAAACTGGTTTGATGGGGCAGGGAGCCAACAAAAAAACCTTTCGTCGCTCCTGCCTGTCAGGGCAGAAGAGACGAAAGGTCTAAAAACGCTTCCGCGGTACCACTCTTCTTTATCCTCGGAACGAGGATCACTCTGCGGGATACCATCATATCCCTGCACTGTAACGGGTGCGCCCGTCCGCGCCTACTTACCTTCGGCCCGGCCGCTCTGCAGCCAGTTCGGCGGTTCGGCAGCCATCGTGTCTCGCACCAACCGACACTTCTCTGCATGGGCCTTCCCGCTTACTACTCTGCGTCCTTGCGTTTTGTTGAGTGTGATGTTACCACAGCTTTTTTCGTTTGTCAACGGGGAATTTTTGTTTTTCTCCGGGAAACTCAAATAGGCAGCAGCTGCTTGGCGATGGCAAAATAGATCATGAGGGACAGGGCATCCACGATGGTGGTGATGAGGGGCGCGGCCATGATGGCGGGGTCCGCGTGGATGAGCTTGGCCGCCATGGGCAGCACGCCGCCCACGGTTTTGGCGATGACCACCGTGGCAAACAGGGCCAGCGTCACCGTCAGGCAGATGAGCTGATTGCCGGGGTACTGGATCACCAGCCGCACGAAATTCACCGCCGCGAGCACCGCGCCCACCAGTACGCTCACCCGAAGCTCCTTCCACAAGACCCGGGGGAAGTCCCGCAGGTCGATGTCGCCCACGGCCATGCCGCGAATCACCAGGGTGCTGGACTGGCTGCCGGCGTTTCCGCCGGTGTCCGTCAGCATGGGGATGAACGTCACCAGCAGGGGAAGGGCGGCGAAGGCCTCCTCATACCGGCCCAGAATGCCGCCGGTGATCATGCCGGAGATCATCAGCACCAACAGCCACAAAATGCGGTGGCGGGCCAGGGTAAAGACCCCGGTCTTGAGATAGGGCTTTTCCGAGGGGGCCATAGCGGCCATCTTCTCGAAGTCCTCGGTGGCCTCTTCTTCCATGACGTCCATCACGTCGTCTACCGTGACCACACCCACCAGACGCCCCTCGGCGTCCGTCACGGGCAGGGCCAGGAAGTCATAGCGCATCATGGTCTCCACCGCCTGCTCCTGGTCGTCGGTGGTGCGGGCGGCGATCACATCCGGCTCCATGAGGGACTCCACCGTGGCCTCGTCCGCCGCCATGAGGAGCTGGCGCAGCGTCACCACGCCCTGGAGCATCCGGTGCTCGTCGGTCACATAGCAGGTGTAGATGGACTCGCAGTCCTCGCCCATGCGGCGGATGCGGGCAATGGCACCCGCGGCGGTGTCCGTCCGCTTGAGCTTGACCAGCTCGGCGGTCATAATGCTGCCCACGCTGCCGTCCGGGTAGCGCAGGAACTGGTTCAAAAGCTGGCGGGTCTCCGGCGTTGCCTGGCGGAGCATCCGGCTTGCGACGCCGGCGGGCAGCTCCTCCAGAATATCCACCGCGTCGTCCACGAACAGCTCCTCCACGATCTCGCTCAGCTCGCGGTCACTGGCCGCCTCCACGATGGAGCGGCAAAACTCCGGCGGCAGCAGGGAGAACACCTCCGCCGCCAGCTCCTTGGGCAGAGCCCGGAACGCCAGCACCGCCTGCTCCACGGGCAGCGTCTCCAAAAGCTCCGCCAGATCCACTTCATTTTCTTCGCACAAAAGCTCGCGCAGCTCCCGGAACTTCTTCTCCTCCAGCAGCTGGCGGCACAGGGCCCAAATCTTCTTCTCCATGGCTTTTAACCTCCCTTTTTTCATTGGGAAGCTTCAAAGCAGACGCACAAAGCCGCACCGACACCACCCCCTAAAAGGGGACGGGCCTGTGCGGCAACACTCCCATGGATGCGGCTCCTCAGACTGCCCGGAACAAGGCAAGGGGACGCCGTAAGGGAACGTCGCTGGCTGTTTTGAAACTTCGACTGCCGGTATCCACTTACCTTTCCTCCTTTTCAGTCAATTCATGTAGGCGGCAAAGCCGCTCTGCCCGGTCAGTATAGCACCCGCGCGGTGGATGTTTCAACCCCGCGCCGCAAAATTTTGCCATTCTTCACAGTTTTTTAAAATTTACCAAAGTGGTGCCAAAGGCGACCAAAAGGGCAGCAAATCCGCCCTTTCCGTCCCGTTCTCCGCCTCTGCGCCCCCATGCGGCAATTTCCCGACCGCCTCGACAGATTCCGGCAAAATTCCGCCGGTCCTTTGTGTATGATAGTCCTGTCAAATCCAACATCTTGTGACAACTCAGAAAGGATGACCACAGTATGCAGGAACTTTTTAAGGGATATGTGTTGCTGTTCAATGCACTGAGCGAAACGGAAGAAGCACTGGCCCGGCTGCGCGCCGACCTGATGGCCGCCCAGCAGCAGGCGGAGGAGCTGTATCTTTCCCAGGGGGAATCCGGCAGTTGCGCCGACGAGGAACATCCGGTACAATAAGGGGCAGGCGCCACAGGCGCCGCACCACGTACAAGGAGGACCCCTCATGCTGCACATCGGCTGTCACCTCTCCTCGTCCAAGGGCTTTACCGCCATGGGCCGCCAGGCACTGGACATGGGAGCGGACACCTTTCAGTTTTTCACCCGCAATCCCCGGGGAAGCCGGGCCAAGGCCCTGGACACGGAGGACATCCGCGCCCTGGAGCAGCTGCTCCGCCAAAACGGCTTTGCCCCGCTGGTGGCCCACGCCCCCTATACCCTGAACCTCTGCGGCGCTGCGGAGGAAAACCGGGCCTTTGCCCGGGACACCATGGCCGACGACCTCGCCCGGCTGGAGCATCTGCCCGGCCAGTATTATAACTTCCACCCCGGCAGCCACGTGGGCCAGGGCATTGAAGTGGGCATCAGCCTCATCGCAGAAGGCCTCAATGCCATTTTGCGCCCCGGCCAGGCCACCACCGTACTGCTGGAGACCATGGCAGGCAAGGGCAGCGAGGTAGGCGGCCGGTTTGAGGAGCTGCGGGAGATCCTGGACCGGGTGGAACATGCAGACCAGGTGGGCGTGTGCCTGGATACCTGCCACGTCTGGGACGCGGGCTACGACATCGCCGGTGACCTGGACGGCGTTCTGACGGAGTTTGACCGCGTGATCGGCCTGAACCGTCTCCGCGCCATTCACCTGAACGACAGCATGAACGGCCTGGGCAGCCACAAAGACCGCCACGCCTGCATCGGCGCGGGCTGCATCGGCCTGGAGGCCCTGGTGCGGGTGGTGCGCCATCCCGCCCTGCGGGACCTGCCCTTCTGCCTGGAGACCCCCAACGACATCCCCGGCTACACCGCTGAGATCGCCCTGCTGCGCCGCGCGGCGGAGCAGGCGTAAAAAAGACGTCCCGGACATCCGGGACGTCTTTTTTTATGCGGTTTCAGTCGTAGCGCAGGGCGTCGATGGGGTTGAGCACCGCGGCCTTTTTGGCGGGCAGGTAGCCGAACACCACGCCGATGCCGGTGGACACACCGAACGCCACGGCCACGGCCAGCAGCGTGGGCGTGACGGTGATGGGCGTATCCGGCAGCACCGCGGCGATGAGGGTCGTGGCGCCGGCGGAGAGGATGTAGCCCAGCAGAATGCCCAGGACGCCGCCCAGGGAGGAGGTGGTGGCCGCCTCGATGACGAACTGGCGCATGATGGCACTCTCCCGGGCGCCCAGGGCCTTGCGGATGCCGATCTCCCGGGTGCGCTCCGTGACGGACACCAGCATGATGTTCATGATGCCGATGCCGCCCACCACCAGGGAGATGGCGGCGATGCCCGCCAGGATGTAGATAATCATGTTCACCATGGAGTTCATCTCATCCACCAGCTCGGCCATGCTGGTGACGGTGTAGGCGCTGTCGTCGGAAAAGACGCTGTAGAGCTCCTGCTCCACCAACGCTTTGGCCTGGGTGATCTGGTCCGTATCCTGCACGGTGATCACATAGCTGGAGATGGTGCCGGTGAAGCTCAGCCGGGCGGCAGTGGAGTAGGGGAGATAGATGCAGTCGTCGCTGCCGCCCTCCTCCAGATCGGAGCCCTGCTGGTCCAGCACGCCCACGATGGAAAACGTGGTGCCGCCGATCTTCACGCTCTGGCCCACGGCATTGCCGCCGAAGTAGGCCTGGTTCAGGTACTCGCCCACCACGCAGACCTTTTTGCGGTTTTTCATGTCCGTATACTGGAGCCCCCGGCCCTGGGACACGGTATAGCCCTTCATGGAAAAGTAGTCCTCGCTGACGCCGGTAGCGGAGGTGGAGGAGAGGGTGTCGCTGCCGATTTTCACGCTGCTCATCATGTTCACCGTGGGGGAGATGGCCTTGAGCATGTCGCTGTGCTCATCCACCATGGCGTACATATCCTCCTCGCTGACGCTGCGGGAGGAGCCCCGGCCCATGACCATCACGTTGAGGGAGTCCGTGCCCATGTCGGCAAAGCTGTCGCGGATATAGCCCTGCATACCGCTGCCAAGGCCCACGATGACGATGACGGCGGTGACGCCGATGATGATGCCCAGCATGGTCAAAAACGTGCGCATTTTGCTGGAGCGGATGTTTTTCAGGGCCAGGAGGAACGTCTCGGAAAAGCTCATCGGACGCCTCCTTTCCCGGCAAGGCCCGGCGTGACCACCGCCCGGGGGTCCTGGGCGTCGCCGTCATAGACCACATGGCCGTCCTCCAGGCGGATGATGCGCTGGGCCTGGACGGCGATGGAATTATCGTGGGTGATGAGCACCACGGTGTTGCCCGCCGCGTGGAGCTGCTGGAGCATGGTGAGCACCTCCCGGCCGGTGTGGGAGTCCAGAGCGCCGGTGGGCTCGTCGGCCAGAATAACCGCCGGATCTCCGGCCAGGGCCCGGGCGATGGACACCCGCTGCTGCTGGCCGCCGGAGAGCTGGGCGGGCTTGTGGCGCAGCTTGTCGCCAAGGCCCACCAGCTCCAGCGCCAGCTTGGCCCGCTCCCGCCGCTCTGCCTTGGGCATTCCGGCGTACATGAGGGGCACCTCCACATTTTCCAGCAGCGTCAGCTTGGGCAGCAGGTTATACTGCTGGAAAATGAAGCCCAGCATCTTGTTGCGGATGGCTGCCAGCTGATTTTTGTTCATCTGCCCCACATCCTGACCGTCCAGCAGGTACGTGCCGGAGGTGGGCACATCCAGACAGCCGATGATGTTCATACAGGTGGACTTGCCGGAGCCGGACTGGCCCACGATGGCCACGAACTCCCCTTTCCGGATGGAAAAGGAGATGTGGTCCGCCGCCCGGACGGTGCTCTCACCCATCTGATAGAACTTGCATACGTCCCGGAATTCGATCAGTGCGCTCATCCTCTGGGCCCTCCGCCGCCTGCGCCGCCGGCAGGACCGCCGCTGACCATCACGGCGCCGCCGCCCATGGGCATCATCATGGCCATTTCACCGCCGGAGGAGGTGGGGATATAGGCCACGGTGTCGCCCTCCTGCAGCCCGGAGAGGATCTCGATGTAGCTGTCGTCACTGACGCCGGTCTCCACAGCCACGTACACATAGCCCTCGGGGGCCTCCTGGTCCAGGGCGTTGACGGCGCTGGGGGAGTCGGCGGTGATGAGCACCGTGTCGCCCCGGTTCACGGCGCCGGACGGGATGGCCAGCACGTCCTCCGCCTGGTCCAGCACGATCTCGGCATCCACGTTCATGCCCGGCAGGAGGCCGTCCGTCTCGTCGATGCGGACGGTGACGGGGTAGGTGGTGATGCCGCCGGAGGTGGTGCCCGCCACGGATACCCGGGTCACCGTGCCGGTGTAGGTCTTGCCCTCCACGGCGTCGGCGGTGATCTCCACCGTCTGGCCCACGGCCACGGAGCCGATATCCAGCTCGTCGATGTTCATGGTCATCTCCAGGTAGCTCAGGTCGTAGATGGTGCACAGGGCACCGGAGGAGCCGCCCTCCACCTTGTCGCCGGCCTTGGCCGTCTTGGTGACCACCGTGCCGGAGATGGGCGCGGTGATCTGGTAGTCCTCCAGCTTATCCGCCGCGTTCTGGACGTTGCTCTGGGCATTTTCCAGGTTGATGCGGGCATTTTCGATCTGATTGTCCACGCTGTCGCCGGTAATGGTGCAGATCCGGTCCCCGGCGGAGATGGAGTCGCCGGCCAGGAAGTTCAGTCCGCTGATCTTGCCGGAGGCCTGGGCAGTGATGACGCTGCTCTCGCTGATCTGGATGGGGGACTCTCCGTAGCTGACGTAGCTGCCGATGGAAGCGCTGGCAGTATAGCTGGACGTGACCAGGCCGGGGTTCACCGCCTTGACCCGGACGGTGGTAAGCATCATGCCGTTGTCGGAGACCATCTCTCCCTGGGACACCGCCGTCACCGTGCCCGTGAGAGTGCCGGCCAGGCCGTCGATGAAGATGGTGGCCGTCTGGCCCTCATAGAAATCACTGCTGTCGGCGTAGGCAAAGAGGAAATCGATGTAGAGGTTATTGTCGCCCACGATCTTCAAAATCTCTGTACCGGCGGAGACACTGTCGCCGTTGCGGACGTACACCTCGCTGACCGTGCCGCCCAGATCCGCCTCCGGGTACTTGGCTGCCACAGCCTGGTCGTAGCTGGTCTGTGCCTGGGAGTAGCTGTTCTGGGCCTGGGTCTGGCTGCTGGAGGCGTCGGAAGCGTCCAGGGTGTAGAGAAGCTGTCCCTCCTCCACCAGGTCTCCCTCTTCAAACGTGTCCGAGAGCACCTCCGCGGACACCAGGGTATTCACCGTGTAGGAGTTGGCCGGTTCCAGCGTGCCGCTGGAGCTGAGGGAGTTGGTGATGGAGCGGCGCTGGGCCTGCTCCTCCATGTAGGAGATCTCCGCGGCAGAGGCCTCCGGCGCGCGGTGGCGGCTCCAGCCAAAGCCGCCCGCCGCCACCGCGATGGCCAGCACCAGCGCGATCCACTTCTTTTTTCCCTTCAGTCCGCTCCACTTGCGCCGGGGCCCCTGGGGCGCAGGCTCCTCCGTACGAGCGGGCGATTCTAGCAGTTTTTCATCCATTTCTTGCCGTTCCTTTCTATGGGTTCTCTGTGAAAATCCGGTCTCAGCTTAACCGGGAAAGCTAAAACAAAGCTGAAAGGAACGGGCCCATTCCGGTTTTTTACTTGAATTTTTCCTTTTTTTGCCGCCGGGGACAAAAAACGGACGGCGCATAGCGCCGTCCGTTTTTTCTTTCATTCTGCGGAAGAAACAGGACCTCAGTCCCGCTGCTCCCAAGCCATGTCCCAGAAAGAGGCCTCGTACCGGGAGCAGGCAGTGAAGATCTCCTCCAGATACTTCAGCTGGGGCTCCGTATAGTCCGCCGTCAGCCGCTCCAGCATGTCCTTGAGGATCACGTTGTTGCCGGTGTAGCGGTCCGTGATGTAGCCCCGGACCCACCGTCCGTACAGGGGATGGTCGGGGGCGTCGGGCCGCTCTTCCACGATCTTGCGGGCGATGACCTCATAGCTGTACGCGCAGGAGAAGATGGCCGTCAGCACCTCCGCCTCGCCGCCCTTGTAGGCCACGCTGAGCATGTAGGAGGTATAGGAGCGGTTGTCCTGGGCGATGGGCGTGCGGTCCAGCTCCTCCTGGGTGATGCCGAACATGCCCATATAGCCGTTGTGGACGTTCACCTCGCCGTCCAGGATGGCCTGGATGTACTTGGCGAAGAGCTTCATGACCTCCACGCTCTTGCTCTTGGCCACACCCACGGCAAACACCTTGGTGTAGTCCATCAGGTACCAGTAGTCCTGAATGATGTAGCGCCGGAACTTTTCCACATCCAGCGTGCCGTCCCGGAGTCCCTGGACGAAGGGCTTTTCATGATAGCTGGCCCAGATATCCTCCGTGGCTTTCAGCAGCCGTTCCACCGTGCTCATGCCATGCCTCCTTTTTTCACCATGGCCCGCCGCATGATGCCCAGCGGCAGAGCCGTTACGATCACAATGCTCAAAATACCCTCGATGAGGCGAGAGGAGTTGAACGCCAGGCTGTAGCCCCAGGCGCCCCAGCCGTCCCAGGCGTTCTGGGAATAGAAGATCACGCCGCTGAGCACATGGCCCACGCAGCGGATGGCCACGGCCACCGTCATGCCGCACACAGCCTTCCACCGCTTGTCCGCGCCGAACACGCCGGCGTAGCCCAGACAGGAAAAGACCACCAGCTGCTGGACGAAGATCTGGGCCCAGTGGACCGCCTCCCAGCCGGGGATGAGGAACATGGCCAGGATGCCGCACACCCAGCCCGTCAGCATGGCCAGGCGATAGTCATACACCAAGGCCAGCAGCATCAGCGGGATCCAGGACCCGCAGGTGATATTGGAGCCGGTGGGCAGGGGGATGCGGATGGTGGCCAGCACCAGCGTCAGGGCGCACACCACGCCGCCCAGGCACACGGCCCGGGTATCCAGCTTCACGCCGCGGCAAAGCCACACCGTCACCAGCAGATAGGCCACGGCAAATACCGCGGTGATGACGGAAGAGATCATTCCACGAACGCTCCCTTCAGGTCAAACATGTGGTCCATGGGGCCGGAGCCGTGGCCCAGGTCCAGCTGGGCCGCCAGAGCGCCGGAGAGGTAGGCCTTGGCCCGCTCCACAGATTCAGCCAGGTCATAGCCCTTGGCCAGGTTGGAGGCGATGGCGCTGGAGAGGGTGCAGCCGGTGCCGTGGGTATTGGGGTTGTCGATGCGCCGGCCCATAAACCAACGGGCCTGGCCGTCTTTCCACAAAAGGTCGTTGGCGTCGTTGAGCTGGTGGCCGCCCTTGCACAGCACGGCGCAGCCGTACTTCTCGCTGATGATCCGGGCAGCGGTGGTCATGTCCTCCGCCGTGCGGATCTCCATACCGGCCAGGATCTCCGCCTCCGGGATGTTGGGGGTGAGGACCTCCGCCAGGGGCAGGAGGCACTCCTTCATGGCGTCCACCGCGTCCTCCCGCAAAAGCCGGGCGCCGGAGGTGGCCACCATGACCGGGTCCACCACGATGTGCTTTGCGCCGTAGTGCCGGAGCTTTTCGGCGATGACCCGGATGAGCTCCGCCGAGGAGACCATGCCGATCTTCACCGCGTCGGGGAAAATATCCGTGAACACGGCGTCCAGCTCCGCCGCCAAAAAGGCGGGCGTGGCCTCCTGAATGTCTGTGACGCCGGTGGTGTTCTGGGCGGTGAGAGCCGTGACCGCGCTCATGGCGAATACGCCGTTGGCCGTCATGGTCTTGATGTCCGCCTGGATCCCGGCGCCTCCGCTGGAGTCGCTTCCAGCGATCGTCAATGCTGTTTTCATGTGGATGCTTCCTTTCTGCATTGAAGTTTTATTCCGCGATGCAAGGTGGTGCCCCCAATGCACCGCGCGTCGGAAATCTCCCTTGCCGCTTACCGGAGGGGAAATTTCCTCCTTCTTCGGCGAAAGCGAGGCTTTCGCCGAGTTGGGACAAAATTGATATCTTACCGGGCGATCTGCTCGGCAAGGCCATGGAGTTCCCGGGCCGCGGCGGCCACGTCTTTTTGGGCGAACAGGGCGGATACCACCGCCACGCCGGCAAGGCCGCAGCCCGAAAGCTCCAGGATATTGTCACGGCCGATGCCGCCGATGGCCACCACCGGGATATCCACCGCCGCCGTCACGGCCCGGATCACGTCGTGCCCAACAGGCTTTGCGTCGGTCTTGGTGCCGGTGACAAAGGCCGCGCCCACGCCCAGGTAGTCCGCGCCGGCGGCCTGGGCCGCCCGGGCCTCCGCCACGGAGTGGGTGGAGACGCCGATGATCTTGTCCGGCCCCAGCAGCGCCCGGGCCCGGCCCGCCTCCAGATCTTCCTGGCCCACATGGACGCCGTCGGCGCCCACGGCGGCGGCGATGTCCACATTGTCGTTGATGATGCTCACCACGCCCCGGCGGCGGCAAAGGGCCACGAAGCGCTCCGCCAGGTGCAGAAATTCCTCCCGGGATGCATGCTTTTCCCGCAGCTGCACCACGCCGGCGCCGCCGTCGATGGCCGCTTCAATCTGGGCGAAAAAGGCGTCCTCGTCCGCCGCCCAGGCCCGGTCCGTCACGGCGTAAAGCCGCATCTGCTGGTGTGTAAGCTTCATAGTTCGCTCCTCCAAAAAACAAAAAATCCGCAGACACCCGATGTTGGGCAGCCTGCGGCGCAAAGCACACTATTTCCCTCCGTTGGCATGATCCAAATCAGGTTTAGGGTCGAGACCTTGCGGCCTCCTCTCAGCCCGCGCCAGCGGACTCCCCGTTTTTTCAACGAAAATATCATACGCTCCTTTCCCGGCCTTTGCAAGCCCTCTTGACAATCTTTGGCGAAAATGCAATAATATTCGGCGGAAAACAGGGGAGCCCTCGGGCTGAGAGGGAGCGAACGCTCCGACCCTTTGACCTGATGTGGGTAATGCCACCGTAGGGACATCGCGATGCAGCAACGGCGAGGCCCTCCGCGGCCTTGCCGTTTTCCACTTCTTTGAAGAAAGGATGTGTAAGGGAGAATACCTGCGGCGCCCCGGTTTTCCGGGAGCGGACAGAGGGGGAGCGCCCTGTGTCCGGGCCAAAAACACAGCGATGGGAAGCCGTGTTCCGGCGTGAGAGGAGGCCAGTAAGCCTCGACCGAAGTTTCCACCCACAGGCGTAGTGTACGCCTGTGCCTTGCCATGCAAGGGGAAAACGCTGTGTACATCCCGTTTTCTCCCTGCCGATTCTGACATATCAAAGGAGATCGATCTTATGAACCGCAGTTATGTGAAGAAGCTGGCCCTGGCCGGCATGCTGTGCGCCGTGGCCGTGGCCGGCAGCACCTTTTCTTTCCCCGTCTTTTCCAGCAAGTGCGCCCCCGTGCAGCACATGGTGAACGTGCTGTGCGCCGTGTTCCTGGGCCCGGGCTACGGCCTTGGCGTTGCCTTTGTGGCAAGCCTGCTGCGCAACCTCCTGGGCCTTGGCAGCCTCCTGGCCTTCCCCGGCAGCATGTGCGGCGCCCTGCTGTGCGGCCTTATGTACAAAAAGACCGCGAACCTGCCCGCTACCCTCTGCGCAGAAGTGTTCGGCACCGGCATCATCGGCGGCCTGCTGTCCTATCCCATCGCCATCGCTTTCATGGGCGTGGTGGCCGGCACCATCGGCTACACCGCCTATGTGGTGCCGTTCCTGGTGTCCACCGTGGGCGGCAGCCTCATCGCCGGCGCCCTGGTGCTGGCCCTGAAATCCAGCGGCGCCCTCAAGTCCATGCAGTCCGCCCTGGAGCACTGAGAAGCGTTTTCTGACCGTCTGAAAGAAGGAGCCCCCATGTCCATTCTCTCCCCCCTGGACGCTCTGCGCCGCCGTCGTCCCCTGGTGCACTGCGTATCCAACATCGTCACCGCCAACGACTGCGCCAACGTGCTGCTCGCTGCCGGCGCCAGCCCCATCATGGCCCAGGCCATGGAGGAGATGGCTGAGATCACCGCCGGGTGCGACGCCACCGTTCTCAACACCGGCACGCCGGAGGGCCCCCACCGCTGGGACCTTTGCCGCCTGTGCGGCCAGCTGGCCGCGGCGGACCGCCAGCCGGTGGTGCTGGACCCGGTGGGCGTGGGCGCCTCCGCCTTTCGCCTTGCGGGAGTGGAGTCGCTGCTGGAGGCGTTCACCCCCACACTGGTGCGGGTGAACCTGGGGGAGGCCCAGGCTCTGCTGCACCGAAAGAGCCGGGAGCGGGGCGTGGACAGCGCCGACGCGGAGGAAAAAGAGCATCTTTCCTGCGCCGCAGCCCTGGCCCGAAAGCTCCATACCACCGTGCTGCTCACCGGGGCGGCCGACATCGTCACCGACGGTGTCCGTGCCTGGCGCATCCGGGGCGGCAGCGATGTGATGTCCCGCATCACCGGCGCCGGGTGTATGCTCTCGGCCCTGTGCGGCGCTTTCTGCGCCGCGGAAGGCGACGCGGCAAAGGCGGCCGTGGCTGCCGCCGCTTTCTGGAAAGCCTGCTCTCACCGGGCGGAAGCGTCCGCCGCAGCGCTGGGCCCCGGCCATTTCCACATGGCGCTGCTGGACGCCGCCGGTACCCTCACCGCCGAAGAAGCGGAGAAGCTGTCCGCGGTAGAGCCGATGGAACTTTAAAATTCATTTGCAGGACGAGGACTGCCAAAAGGCAGTCCTCGTTTTTGTCATATCCGCCCCCGGCGGGGCATAAGGTTGTCCCGGGAGGTGAGGCCATGACAAGGCCCTCGTTCAAAAACGCCCTGCGGCGGCTGGAGGCGCTGGCCCTGGCCGCGGGCACATTGTATCTGACCGCCGTCACCGCTGGAAGCGACACCGCCGTCAGCGCGGCAAAGGCCCTGGCCCAGTCCTCGCCTCTGGGGGCGGTGCGCTGGGAGCTGGGGGACCTTTGGACGGCGGACACACTGTCCGCCGCGGCGGTGCTGACCATTTCCCAGTCGCCGCTGCTGCTGTCCGCCCGGGCGGACGTGGCGGAGCTGTGGCAGAAGCGCCAGGGGGAGACCCCCGCCGAAGATCGTCCCGCCGGGGACGACATTGTCACCGAGCCGGTGGAGGAGACACCGCTGGATGCGCCCAATGCCCCGGACAACGGGGTGGAGGCCCGGACTCTGGTGCCCACGGACCCCAGCGGCTACACCGTCTGCGGACGGGCCTACATCACCAACAGCACGGACCACACCCTCTCTGTCACGGAGCTGGGGGAGCTGTTTGACGCGGAGCTGACGGGGGAGGGGCCCCAGGTCCTCATCGTCCACACCCACGGCAGCGAGTCGTATACCCCCGCCGGGGACACGGACGTAGTCTGGTCCGGCGACCACCGCACCACCGACAGCCGCTACAATGTGGTGGCCGTGGGCGACGCCATGGCGGAGGTGTTTTCCGCCGCAGGCATCAGCGTGCTCCACGACCGGACCCTCTACGACTACCCGGCCTACTCCGGGGCCTATGACCGCTCCCTTGCGGCCATCGAGAGCTATCTTGCCCAGTATCCCACCATCCGCTTTATCCTGGACGTACACCGGGACGCCATTGAGGACAGTCAAGGCAACCAGTACAAGGTGGTCTCCGACGTGGACGGCCAGACCTCCGCCCAGATGACGCTGGTGGTGGGCAGCGACGGAAGCGGCCTCAGCCACCCGGACTGGATGGAGAACCTGAAGCTGGCGGTGGCCCTGCAAAACCAGCTGCTCCAGGACTATCCCACCCTCATGCGGCCCATTCTGCTGCGAAACTCCCGCTATAACCAGCACGCCACCACCGGGTCCCTTCTGGTGGAGGTGGGCGCCGCGGGCAACTCCCCGGAGGAGGCGCATCTGGCAGGCACGCTGCTGGCCCAGGGCATGGTGGAGCTTCTGGAGGGCCGGAGCAAATAGGCAAAAAAAGAGACGGGAAAACCCGTCTCTTTTTTTATTTCAGCGCATGACCGCGCCCAGATCGGCACTGGAGACCATGCGGGCATAGCGGCTGAGCCAGCCGGTTTTCACCTTGGGCTCCAGAGCCGTCCAGGCTGCCCGGCGGCGAGAGAGCTCCTCCTCCGATACCTCCAGGGTGATGGAGGCTGCGGGGATGTCGATGGTGATGGAGTCTCCCTCCTGCACCAGGCAGATGGGGCCGCCCGCTGCCGCCTCGGGGCTCACATGGCCGATGGAGGCACCCCGGGAGGCGCCGGAGAAGCGCCCGTCCGTGATGAGGGCCACGGTCTTGTCCAGCCCCATGCCGGCCAGGGCCGAGGTGGGGTTGAGCATCTCCCGCATACCCGGGCCGCCGCTGGGGCCCTCATAGCGGATGACCACCACGTCGCCGGGGACGATCTTGCCGGCGTAGATGGCGGCGATGGCGTCTTCCTCGCCGTCAAACACCCGGGCGGGGCCCGTGTGGCGCAGCATCTCCTCCGCCACGGCGCTGCGCTTGACCACGCAGCCGTCGGGAGCCAGATTGCCCCAGAGGATCTGGAGGCCGCCGGTGGGGCTGAAGGGGTCATCGATGGGCCGGATGGCGTTGGTGTCCAGATTCACCGCGCCCTGGATGTTCTCGCCCAGGGTCTTGCCGGTGACGGTCATCACATCCAGGTCCAGCAGTCCTGCCTTGGCAAGCTCCGCCTGGACGGCGGCGATGCCGCCGGCGGCGTACAGGTCGGACATGTGGGTGGGGCCCGCCGGGGCCAGGTGGCAGAGGTTGGGCGTGGCGGCGGAGATCTCGTTGAAGAGCTTCAGGTCCAGCGGCACCCCCGCCTCGTAGGCGATGGCCAGCAGGTGCAGCACCGTGTTAGTGGAGCAGCCCAGGGCCATGTCGCAGGTGAGGGCGTTGCGGATGGAGCGCTCCGTGACGATCTGGCGGGCGGTGACGCCCCGGCGCACCAGGTCCATGATGGCCATGCCGGCGCGCTTTCCCAGCTGGAGGCGCTTGGAGTAGGGGGCGGGGATGGTGCCGTTGCCGGGCAGGGCCAATCCGATGGCCTCGCACAGGCAGTTCATGGAGTTGGCGGTGTACATGCCAGAGCAGCTGCCGCAGCTGGGGCAGCAGTTTTCCGTGCAGTCCTCCAGCTGGGCGTCGGTGATGTGCCCGGCCTTGTAGGCACCCACCGCCTCAAACATCTTGGAAAGGCTCACGGACTCGCCGCCGTAGGTGCCCGAGAGCATGGGCCCGCCGGAGCAGACCACCGCCGGCACGTCCATGCGCACGGCGGCCATGACCATGCCCGGCACGATCTTGTCGCAGTTGGGCACCAGCACCAGTCCGTCCAGCTGGTGGGCCATGAGCATGGTCTCCACGCTGTCGCAGATCAGCTCCCGGCTGGCCAGGGAGTACTTCATGCCCACATGACCCATGGCGATGCCGTCGCACACGCCGATGGCGGGGATGAGGATGGGGGTGCCGCCGGCCATCTCCACGCCGGACTTCACCGCCTGGGCGAGCTTATCCAGGTGCATGTGGCCGGGGACGATCTCGCTGTACGCCGAGACCACGCCGATGAGGGGCCGCTCCAGCTCCTCGGGGGTGTAGCCCAGGGCGTAGAAGAGGCTGCGGTTGGGGGCGCGCTCGCTGCCCTTTTTCACATTGTCGCTTCGCATGTGTCTGCCTCCCTTACTTTTTCAGCCAGCTCATCATGGCCCGCAGCTGGGCGCCCACCTTCTCGATGGGGTGCTCCGCCGCCATGCGGCGCTGGGCCAGGAAGTGGGTGCGGCGGCCGCCGTTGGGGTTCATCTCCGTGAGGAACTCGGAGGCGAAGGTGCCGTCCTGGATCTCCCGGAGGATCTTGCGCATCTCCTTGCGGGTCTCGTCGGTGATGAGGCGCTTGCCGGTGCGGTAGTCGCCGTACTCGGCGGTGTTGGAGATGGAGTAGCGCATTTTGGCAAAGCCGCCCTCGTTGATGAGGTCGATGATGAGCTTCATCTCGTGGCAGGTCTCGAAGTAGGCCATCTCCGGGGCGTAGCCCGCCTCCACCAGCGTCTCGAAGCCCGCGTGGATCAGCTCGCACACGCCGCCGCACAGCACCGCCTGCTCGCCGAAGAGGTCGGTCTCCGTCTCCTCCTTGAAGGTGGTCTCCAGGATGCCCGCACGGCCCGCGCCGATGCCGCAGGCGTAGGCCAGAGCCGTATCCTTGGCCCGGCCGGAATAGTCCTGCTCCACGCAGATGAGGCTGGGCACGCCCCGGCCGTCCCGGTAGAGGCTGCGCACCGTGTGGCCCGGGCCCTTGGGAGCGATCATGATGACGTCCACGTTCTCGGGGGGCACGATGGTCTTGAAGTGGATGTTGAAGCCATGGGCGAACGCCAGCGTCTTGCCCTCGGTCATGTAGGGGGCCACCTGCTTGTTGTAGATATCCGCAGCCAGCTCGTCAGGCACCAGCATCATGACGATGTCGCCGGCGGCGGCTGCCTCCTCCACCTCCATGACGCGGAAGTTGGGGTGCTCCGCGGCAAAGGCAGCGGCCTTTTCCCAGTGGCCGGAGCCCTTGCGCAGGCCCACCACCACGTTCACGCCGCTTTCGGCCAGGTTCTCGGAATGGGCGTGGCCCTGGCTGCCAAAGCCGATGACGGCCACGGTCTTGCCGTCCAGAACACCCAGATTGCAGTCGCTGTCGTAATACTTCTTGATAGACATGGCTTCATTTCTCCTTTTTCCACGTGAATGGTCGATTTTGTTTGTTTTTCAGGGGGCTTTTTGTATCTCAGCCCCAGGAGGCCACGGGATGCAGGGCCGGGGCGGCCACCACCGTGCGGCTCAGCTCCGCCACCTGCCAGGGCTCCAGCTCCGCCAGCAGCGCGTCCAGCGCAGCGGGGGTGTGGGCACATTCCAGCACCGGGCAGCCGTCATCGGCGGTGAGTACCGCCGCGCCGTAGCGGCGGGCTAAATCAAAAAGGCCGTCGTCGCAGCGGCAGAGCTTCACTTCCAGCACTTCCCGCCGGGCGCCGCCCTCCAGCAGCGTCACCTGGCGGATATCCACCAGACGCCGGGCCTGTAGGGCCAGCTGGGTCAGGGGACGGCCGCACAGAGTAGTCACGGTGATGCGGCTGACGCCCTGCTCCGCCGTGGCGGAGACGCTCAGGCTGTCGATGGCCACGCCGTGGCGGCCGAAGAGGGCAATAATGCGTCCCAGCACCCCATTGGGATTTTCCGTCAGCATGGTGACAACGTTCGTCTGCTTCATAACCGTAACTCCTTTCATGTCATGATGATATCTTCCAGGCCGCCTCCGCCGGGGATCATGGGCAGCACCACCTCATCCTTGCCGATGGCGCAGTCGATCCAAACGGGGCCGTCTTCCTGCAATGCTTTTTGAAATACTTCCCGGAACTGCCGCGGTGTCTCGCACCGCCAGCCCTTGAGGCCGAAGCCCTCTGCCACCTTCACGAAGTCCGTGGCCCGGCAGGGGTCCGTGGCGGCGTAGCGGTGGTCGTAAAAGAGCGTCTGCCACTGGCGGACCATGCCAAGCACCTGGTTGTTGAAGATGACCGTGATGATGGGCAAGCCGTAGCTGACGGCGGTGCAGGCTTCGTTGAGGTTCATGTGGAAGCTGCCGTCGCCGGTGAGCATCACCACCCGCCGCTGCCGCCCCAGGGCCAGCTGGGCCCCGATGGCGGCGCCGTAGCCAAAGCCCATGGTGCCAAGACCGCCGCTGGTGAGGAACTGCCGGGGGGCCGTGTGGTGCAGGTACTGGGCCGACCACATCTGGTGCTGGCCCACGTCCGTGACGTACACGGCATCCTCGCCTGCCATGGAGGAGATGTCCTCCAAAATCTGATGGGGCTGGAGGAACGTTTCCTCCGTCCGGGGCCGGTAGTCTTTGGCCTGCCAGGCGCGGAGATCTTCCATCCACGCCGTCCGGTCTGTGGGGCGGAGCAGGGGGAGGAGGGCCTCCAGGGCCGCCGCCGCGTCGCCAGGCACGGACACGTCCGCCGCCACGTTCTTGCCGATCTCACTTTCGTCGATATCGATCTGCACCACCCTGGCCCGGCGGGCAAAGCCCTCGGGCCGGAGGGCCACCCGGTCAGAAAACCGGGCCCCTACGCAAAGGAGCGCGTCCGCCTCCTCCACCGCCCGGTTGGCGCTGTACCGGCCGTGCATGCCCAGCATACCAAGGTTCATGGGGTCGTCCCACCGCAGGGCTCCGGCAGCCATGAGCGTGTGGACAGCGGGGAGGTTTGCCTTAGCCACCAGCTGCCGCAAAAGGGGCGCCGCTCCCGCGGAGATGACGCCGCCGCCGAAGTACACCAGGGGCCGCTTGGCCTCGTTGAGGACGGCTGCCGCCTGCGCCAGGGCCTCGGCGTCCGGCTTCGGCGGTGTGTCCGCCGCGGCGGGGGAGCGGGGGGTGAACTCGCAGACCGCTGTGGTCAGGTCCTTGGGGATGTCCACCAGCACGGGGCCTTTCCGTCCGCTCTGGGCGATGCGGAAAGCGGCGCGGATGGTGTCCGCCAGGTCCTCCACCCGCCGCACGGTGACGGAGTGCTTGGTCACCGGCATGGCGATACCCTCGATGTAGGCCTCCTGGAACCCGTCCAGCCCCAGCACACCGGTGGAGACGTTGCCGGTAAACGCCACCAGGGGGACAGAGTCCATATGGGCCGTGGCCAGGCCCGTCACCAGGTTGGTGGCGCCGGGGCCGCTGGTGGCCAGCACCACGCCGGTGCGGCCGGTGGCGCGGGCGTAGCCGTCTGCCGCGTGGGCCGCGCCGCACTCGTCGGCCGTCAGCACCCACTTCACCCGCCCGGCGCTTTCATACAGCGCGTCGAACAGATTCAGCACCGTGCCGCCGGGGTAGCCGAACAGCAGCTCCACGCCCTGCTCCGCCAGCGTCTCCACAAAGATCTGCGCACCTGTCAGTTTCATATGCCCCTCCGTCCCACTGGAAAAATAAAAAAGCCTTTGTCTCCTGAAAGAGACAAAGGCTTTAGAAAGCTCTCTGCGGTACCACTCTTCTTGACGCGAGATCGCGCCCACTCACGGGAGTCCAACAACCCCCTGTACGATAACGGGTACACCCGGTCCGACCTACTTACCTTCAGCAGACTGCTCAGAGATGATTTCACGGCTCCCGATACTTACTGTCTCGCACCAAACGACAGCTCTCTGAAAGCGGAAAGGAAACGCTACTTGTTCTCGTCAACGCATTTGGAATTTTGTTGTTGGTTACTATACCGTAAATTTTCCGGATTGTCAACAGGGAATTTTCATTTATCCGCCTCTTGCGGACAATCTCAAAAACGTGTATAGTAAAACGCAACTTTACCCGCCCCACCGGCGGCACAGCCACAAACGAGAGGAGCACAGTGTATGAATATCCGGGAGCTATCCAACCGGCTGGAAAGCCTGGTGATCTTCCGCGCCGTCCTGGACGACGCCGTGGTGACGCGTCTGCGCACGGCGCTGGGGGCGCTGGAAGCAGGGGAGGGGGCCGTGGGCGCCCTGGCGGACTTTGAATCGGCCCTGTTCGCCCACACCTGCGACTGGACGGAGTATCTGCTGGAGACGGTACTGGAGGACGAGAACCTCTGCGTCCGGCGCCGCTCGCCCCTGCCCGCGGAGCCGGCCCTGCGGGCCTGCCTTGCCCGGGAGCTGGACTTTCTCACGGAGCTGGGGTCGCTGACCCTCTCCCGTCTGCTGGCCATGGCGAACGCGGAGGAGGCGGGACAGTTCCTCACCCCCTGGGAGGTAAGCGACGCGGATTTTGCCGCCGCCTATGAAGCCCGGGCCGCCCAGGCCGGGCAGCGGGGCTACGGCATGTTTGCCAAGTACCACGTGTTCACCGTCTCGGACGGGGCCCTGGTGCCCGTGCGCTGCCCGGACGGCCAGACCCTTTCGGAGCTGCCCGGCTACGAGCGGGAGCGGGAGAAGGTGATCTCCAACACCCGGGCATTGCTTACCGGGACGGGTGCTGCCAACGTGCTCCTGTACGGCGACGCGGGCACCGGCAAATCCAGCACCGTCAAGGCCATCGCCAATGCCTTTGCCCCGGAGGGGCTTCGTCTGGTGGAGGTGAAAAAGCACCAGCTCTACCAGATCCCGGCCCTGATGGACGAGCTGAGCCGCAACCCGCTGAAGTTCATTCTGTTTATCGACGACCTGTCCTTCACCGCCGGTGACGACAACTTTGCCGCCCTGAAAGCCATTTTGGAGGGAAGCGTCAGCGGCAGCCCCCGGAACATCGCCGTCTACGCCACCTCCAACCGCCGCCACCTAGTCAAGGAGACCTTCACCGACCGGGACGGAGACGAGCTCTACGCCGCCGACACCCGCCAGGAGATGATGAGTCTGGCTGCCCGCTTCGGCCTGACGGTCACGTTCCTGCGGCCGGAAAAGCAGCGCTTCCGGGAGATCCTGCTGGCGCTGGCACCCCAGTACGGGGTGGACTGCCCGGAAGAGCAGCTGGTGGAGCGGGCGGAGGCCTTTGCCCTGCGCAGCGGAGGGCGCAGCCCCCGGGTAGCCCGGCAGTTCCTCCAGCTCTACGGCTCCGGCGTGACGGTGTAAAGCCGCCGGAAAATGCAAAAAAAGAACCGGCCTGTCCGAAAACAGGCCGGTTTTTTCTCTTTGCGGCTGTGCCTTAGTCGGTGACGTAGGGCAGCAGAGCGATCTGACGGGCACGCTTGATGGCCTCGGTCAGCTGACGCTGATGCATGGCGCAGGTGCCGGTGGTTCTGCGGGGCAGAATCTTGGAACGCTCAGAAACAAAGCGACGCAACTTGGCGGCGTCCTTGTAATCGATGGACTCGCACTTGTCCGCGCAGAACTGGCAGACCTTGCGGCGCTTGCCGCGCATGGGACGAGCGGGTCTCGCTTCACGATCAAAAGCCATGAAATGGTTCCTCCTTTTTTAAGATCAGAACGGCAGGTCGCCGTCCTCCTCGCCGATCTCGGCGAAATCGGAATGGCTGTCCATGGGAGCGGCGGATGCGCGGCCACCCATGGGTGCGCTGTACGCAGGGGCACCGTAATCACCGGCGCCGTCCCGCTTGGAATCCCCGAAATAGACGTTGTCAGCCACGACTTCGGCGCTTCTGCGCTTGCCGCCGTCCTTATCCGTCCAGTCGCGGATCTGCAGCCGGCCCTCTACCACGGCCATGCGGCCCTTGGTGAAGTACTTGCTGACAAATTCCGCGGTACTGCGCCAGGCAACGATGTCGATGAAGTCCGTCTCCTTCTCGCCGCTCTGGGACTTGAAGTCCCGGTCCACGGCCAGGGAGAAAGACGTGACAGCGGTGCCGCTTCCCGTGCGGCGCAGCTCGGGGTCACGGGTCAGCCGACCCATGAGAATGATCTTGTTCAGCATGAAAATGCCTCCTTATTCGCCCTTGCAGACGATCAGGGAACGCATGATGCCGTCGGTGATCCGCAGCTTACGATCCAGCTCCTTCGGGAAGGAAGGCTCGCTGGTGAAGCTCATCAGCACATAGTAGCCATCGTTCTTGTAGTTGATGGGATAGGCCAGCTTACGGCTGCCCCACTCTTCCACCTCAACAGCGGAACCATTCTGCTCAGCCAGGGTCTTGAAGTTGTTCACCAGAGCGGCGATGCCCTCTTCCCCCTGTGCAGGGTCGATGATGTAAACGACCTCATAATTGGCAGAAACCTTTGCCATGATTGCACCTCCTTTTGGACAAATGGCCCTCATTCGAAGATGAGAGCAAGGATATGCCCGCAGACTGCGAGCCTTATTATTATATAGCAACCATGGAAAATGTCAAGAAAAATTTCAAAATTTTTTTGCTTTTTGCATTTCCCGTTTTCCTCCGGCGTCATTTGTGCTATGATGGAGCAAAACAACGCGCGCTTACCGGCGCGCAGGGGAGGCATTTTATGAACTGCAAGGAGCTTTACGAGGGTCTGGGCCACATCGCCGTCCACACCCGGGATATGGACCAGAGCATCCGCTTTTATGAGCGCATCGGCGGCACGCTGCAAAAAAAGGACGCGATCCCCACGCCGGACGGGGACAAGCTTCTGGCGCTGGTGGACTTTGCCGGGGCCACGCTGGAGCTGATCCAGTCTCCCGTTCCCGCCCCCATGACCGAGGGCAACATCCCCCACATCGCCGTGTACGTCCGTGATGTGGACGCAGCTGCCGCCGCCCTCCGGGAGGCCGGGGTGGATACGTTCATGACGGAGGAGAAGGTGGTGCTGCCCAACCTCTTCGGCGGTCTGGAAAACTGGTTTTTCACCGGCCCCTCCGGCGAGCAGATCGAACTTCTGCACATGCTGTAAGAAAAAAGGACGCCTTTCGGCGTCCTTTTTTTATTCTTTGATGTACGCCCGCACCCGGTAGGTGGCGCCCACGTCCTCCTCGCAGATCCTGCGGCAATGCTCGATCTCCTCCGCCGGGATGGTGTCCACCACGGTCATCATCACCGTGGGCACATAGGCCTTGACCCGCCGGGCAAAGTCCAGCATGGCCTCGTAGGCCCCGGGGAAGTTGGGGTGGCACAATGCATCATACTTTTCCGCCGTGTCCGTGTTCAGGGAGATGGACACCATGTCGAACCGGCCCGCAAACTCCGGGGCGATGTCCCGGCCGTTGATGACGCTGCCGGTGCCGTTGGTGTCCATGCGGGTGAACATTTTTGTGCCGTGGGCTTTCATCTGGTCGATGACCCAGCAGATATCGTCAAAGCGGTAGGTGGGCTCTCCGAAGCCCACGAACACCAGCTGGCGGTACTTCGTCAGGTCCCGGCTCTCGATGGAGTCCAGGAGCTCTTCTTTTGTCGGCTCCCGCTCCAGCCACAGGTTATGGGTATAGATGCTGCCGCCGGAGCCGTTGTGGCGCAGGCAGAACGCGCAGTTGAAATTGCAGCGGTTGGTGGGGTTCACATAGAGGTTGTCCCCGTACTCATAGGTGATGGTAAAGCCCTTTTCCATAAAAATTCACTCCAATCCGTACAGGCGTTTGCCGTTTTCCAGGGTAATGTCCGCCATTTCCTCCGGCGTCACGCCCTTCCACGACGCCAAGGTTTCCAAGACGTAGGTCAACAGGCGGCTGTCGTTGCGCTTGCCCCGGAAGGGTACCGGCGTGAGATAAGGGGCGTCCGTCTCCACCACCATTCGGTCCAGCGGGGTGATGGCCGCCACCTCGGGGGCACGGCGGGCGTTTTTGTAGGTGATGGGGCCGTTGAAGCCAAGGTACCAGCCCCGCTTCAAAAGCTCCTGGGCCATCTCCGGGCTGCCGGAAAAGCAGTGGAACACGCCCCGCAGCGCCGGGTACTCTCGCACGATGTCCAGCGAGTCCCCGTGGGCCTCCCGGTCGTGGATGATGACCGGCAGGTCCAGCTCCAGCGCCAGCTCGATCTGCCGCCGGAACACCTCTTTCTGGAAGTCCCGGGGCGGGTTCTCCGGCCAGTAGTAGTCCAGGCCGATCTCCCCGATGGCCACCACCTTTTCGTGGGCGCACAGGGCCCGGATGGCGTCAAAGTCCGCGTCCGTGCAGCCGGCGCAGTCCTCCGGGTGGATGCCCACGGCGGCGTACACATGGGAGTATTGCTCCGCCAGGGCCACCGCGGCCCGGGAGGAGGGCACATCGCATCCGGGGTTCACCACCAGCTCCACCCCCGCCTCCGGCAGGGCCGAGAGCACCGCGTCCCGGTCGGCGTTGAACGAGCCGGAGTCGTAATGGGCATGGGTATCGAAAATCCGCATAAGTCACCTCGTTTCCCGCGGCGGCGCCGCGGGCTTTTTCCGTCTTTTTTACAGTCTGTATTGTACCACGTCCCGCCCAAATGAACAGGGCCAGAAGAAAAGAAAAACAGCATCCCAGCGGGATGCTGCCGCAAAACAGAGCCGTACCGTACCGGCGCGGAACATATCTGTTTCTCTTTTGAAAAAACAAAAAGGACATCCAGAGGATGTCCTTTCTATTTCGTTCATGAAACGATCAGCCCAGCTTGTTGAGCTTCAGGGTCATGGCGCTCTTGCGATGCGCAGCCGTGTTCTTGTGCAGAACGCCCTTGGCAACAGCCTGATCGACTTTCTTCACTGCAACCTTGTAAGCGCCATCGGCCTCGGTGCGATTGCCTTCTGCGGCAGCAACCTCGAACTTCTTGATGGCGGTCTTCAGCTCGGATTTCGCGGCCTTGTTGCGTGCGTTTCTCACTTCACCGATCAGAACGCGCTTCTTGGCAGACTTGATATTCGGCAAACCAAACACCTCCTTAGGCAAATTCAGCAGGGGAAAAGATAATTTCCACCGTGCAGAATGATATTTTAGCAGGGAAGTTCCCAAAAAGCAAGAGTTTTTTTATAATTTTTGTGATTTTTTGTATATTGTATCTTCCGCCGCAAATCCTAGGCAAAAGACCACAAGATTTTGTGTTGGGAGGCATGGCATTTGTTTGCAAAACGCACAGACCTGGCGCTGGAGGCCCGGGAGCTGTGGCAGGAGAGCGCCCAGCGGACCAGCCGTCTTTCCGGTGTGAAGGCCACCAAATCCAAGCTGGAGGGCTACGGACTGACCCGGGTGGACATTCTGGATCAGCGGGGGGAGGAGGCCCTGGGCAAGCCCGCGGGCTGCTACCTCACCATCGACCTGACCACGTTCTGGCAGCGCAAGGCGGACTTTTTTCCCCGGGCCGTCCGGGCGGTGGGCTCCCAGCTCAAGGCCATGCTGCCGGCGGAGGGGCCGGTGCTGGTGGTGGGGCTCGGCAACGCCGCCATGACCCCCGACGCCGTAGGGCCCCTGACGGCGGACAGCGTGCTGGTGACCCGGCACCTGATCTCCGCCATGCCCCGGCAGTTTGCGGGCTTCCGGCCGGTGAGCGTGGTGCGCACCGGGGTGCTGGGCACCACCGGCGTGGAATCGGCAGAGTCCGTAGCAGGCATCGCGGCCCAGGTGCAGCCCGCCGCCATCATCGCCGTGGACGCCCTGGCCTCCCGCCGCCGGGAACGGGTGTGCGCCACAGTACAGCTCAGCGACACGGGCATCACCCCCGGCAGCGGCGTGGGCAACCACCGCTCGGCCCTGAATCAGGAGACGCTGGGCGTGCCGGTGATCGCCGTGGGCATCCCCACGGTGGTGGATGCGGCCACCCTGGCGGCAGACCTTCTGGAGGAGGCCGGCGTGGAGCACATCGACGCCGACCGGCTGCGCCAGGGCCAGGGCAATATGATGGTGACTCCCCGGGACATCGACGCCCAGGTGCGGGACCTTTCCAAGGTGGTGGGTTACGGCATCAACTGGGCCCTCCAGGACCTGGACGTGGAGGACATCACCGCCCTTTTGAGCTGAAAAGAGCCGCCGGATGGTTCCGGCGGCTCTTTTTTCATTACTGCATCTTGGGCAGGGTATTGGCACCGTGGGGCATGAGGGTGGCGCGGGGGAGCTTGCCGCCGTGGTACTCCCTGGCCAGCTCCAGCGCCTCGTCCAGGGTGGACACCACGTGGATCTTGGCAGTGCCGAAGTCCGCCTGGGGGATGTCCGTGACGGCGATCATGTTGTACTTCTCGCCGGCCTCGGCGAAGAGGTAGCCAATGAACGCGCCGATGGAGAAGTTCTCCCGCAGGTCCTTCTCCCGCTCCAGCATGGTCTCGTACCCGGCGATCTGGCGCTGGGTATCATCGTTGCCGAAGCCCTCGTCGGACTTGGTCACCAGGATGATGGTGCCGCCCTCCTTGGCCACCACCAGGGCGTTGGAGAGGGTCTTGATGGTCTGGTAGAAGTTCAGGTCCTTGGGATAGCCGCCGGCGCTGGCAATGACCAGCTCCGTCTGCTCCTTGGCAGGCACGCCGTACATCCGGTCCACCAGGTCGCAGGCGGCCCGGTGGGCGGTGATCCAGTTGCCGGCGAACACGCCGATGATCTTCTGGTTGTCGTCCACCACCACGTTGATGAGGAAGCTGGGCTTGGCCATGGCGCAGGCCTCCATCATGTCCGCGTGGACCGGGTTGGAGTCGGTCATGTTGGCGCTGCGCACCTCCGGGTTGGAGCCGTTTCCAAGGCCGGGGTTCAGGGCCAGGTTGTGGTTTTTCATGATGGTCTCCCGGCCGGCGATGCCCGGCAGGATGCTCTTGCGGCCGCCGCCGAAGCCCGCCATGAAGTGATACACCACACCGCCGGTGAGGACGATGTGATCGCAGGCCAGGGCCCGCTTGTCCAGCAGGACGGGAGTGCCGTAGGAGGTGGTGCCCACCATCTGGAGATTGTCCTCATCGGTGCAGACGTGGTCCTCCACCCGGATGCGGCGGTACACAGCCTCCGTCACCAGGCCCATGTGCTCCTCGGGGGTCTGGCGGCGGTGGGTGCCCGTGGCAGAGAGGATGAGGATGTCCTCGTCCCGGATGCCGGCGGACTCCAGCTCCTCCACTACGATGGGGATATAGGTCTCCGGGGACTGCCAGCGGCGGGTCACGTCGGAGATGATGATGCAAACGCTCTCGCCGGGCTTGACCAGCTCCTTGAGGGGCTTGGAGTCGATAGGATGGGCCAGGGCGTCACGTACCAGCTCGGGCACGGTCTTTTGCTCCAGCTCCACCGCGTTGGGCTCCAGCTCCGCGGCGATCTCCTCCGGCGCCAGCGTTACCGGAAAGGAGGTTTTTCCATAATGCATTGCTTCTGCCATAACAGGTGCTTCCTTTCTGCGGGGGCACCGCCCCCATGGATTTCCGGCCCCATTATACCTCCGCAGATGCCGTTTTTTCCTCGGCATTTTTCATAAAATTTGGCCCCGGTCAATCGTCCAGTTCCAGCACCACCGGGCAGTGGTCGCTGCCGGTCACATCGCTGAGAATGTCCGCATCCCGGATCTTGTCTCTCAGGCGCTCGGAGACGATAAAGTAGTCGATGCGCCACCCGGCGTTGTTCTTCCGAGCGTTGAAGCGGTAGCTCCACCAGGAGTAGGCCCCCGTGCGGTCCGGGTACAGGGCCCGGAACGTATCCACAAAGCCGGAGGAAAGGAGCTCAGTCATCTTGCCACGCTCCTCGTCCGTGAAGCCCGCGTTGCGGCGGTTGGTCTTGGGATTTTTGATATCGATCTCCTCATGGGCCACGTTCAGGTCCCCGCAGTAGACCACGGGCTTTTTCTCGTCCAGCTCCAGAAGATAAGCCCGCAGGTCGTCCTCCCACTGCATCCGGTAGTCCAGGCGCCTCAGCTGGTCCTGGGAGTTAGGGGTATAGCAGCACACCAGGTAAAACCCCGGATACTCGGCGGTGATGATGCGCCCCTCGTGGCGGTGGACGTCCGCGCCGAAGTCATAGGTCACGGACAAGGGCTCGGCCTTGGTAAAGACGGCGGTGCCGGAGTAGCCGGCCTTGTCGGCGCTGTTCCAGTAGCGGTGGTAGCCGGGCAGGTCAAAGTCCGCCTGCTCCGGGCGCATCTTCGTCTCCTGCAGGCAGATCACGTCCGCCCCGGAGGCGGCGCAGAAATCCAGAAAACCCTTGCCGAGACAGGCCCGCAGGCCATTGACGTTCCAGGAAACCAGTTTCATGAGGTTCCTCCTTCTTGTTTTTCCACATTGTACCCGAACCGCGGGGAAAAAACAATGCGCGCCGGGGCACAAGCACAAAAAAAGGACGCCCGATAGGCGTCCTTTTTGGTGGTGCGGAAAAATTTCTCCTCCCGATTACTCGGCCAGGTCACGGTAGAGGAAGGTGACGATGTTGCCCCGGGTGCAGATGCCGTCGGGATCGAAGGTGTCGGCAGTCTTGCCGGTGGTGATGCCCTCGGTCACGGCCCAGGAGATGGCCCGGTTATAGA
>URKI01000030.1 GCA_900548505.1 uncultured Oscillibacter sp.
GATAGGCTCCGGTCTCGTGGGCTCGGAGATGTGTATAAGAGACAGGTCCTTTTCCGCCTGCTTGAGCTCGTCCTCAGTGATCTCGGACTTCTTCTCCTGCTTCTTGAAGTTCTCCATGGCGTCCCGGCGGATATTGCGGATGGCCACCTTGCCGGCCTCGGCATACTTATGGATCTGCTTGACCAGCTCCTTGCGGCGCTCCTCGGTCAGCTGGGGGAAATTGAGCCGGATGCTGCGGCCGTCGTTCTGGGGATTGATGCCCAGGTCGGAGTTCTGGATGGCCTTTTCAATGGACTTGAGGGCACTGCCGTCCCAGGGCTGGATCACCAGCGCACGGGGATCGGGAGAGGAAATGGCCGCGATCTGCTGGATGGGCGTGGGGCTGCCGTAATAATCCACCATGATCCGGTCCAGCACCGCCGCGTTGGCGCGGCCTGCACGCACGGAGGCAAAGTCCGCGTTGACGGAGTCGATGCTCTTTTTCATTTTGTCCTCGTAAATCTTGTATTCGTCTTTCAGCATAATGTGGTTCCTTCCTTTCACTGATTGTGGAAAGCGCAAACCGCGCGTGCTTTTTTATTCGCCGACGATGGTGCCCACCTTCTCGCCGCACAGGGCCCGGACGATATTCTTCGGGTCCTTGAGGGCGAACAGCAGCACCGGGATGTGGTTGTCCATGGACAAGGAGGTAGCCGTGGTATCCATGACCATCAGATGCTGGGCCAGCACCTCGTCGTAAGTGATGGAGTCGTATTTGACGGCGGTGGGGTCCTTCACCGGGTCGGCGCTGTACACGCCGTCCACGTTCTTAGCAAGCAGGATCACGTCCGCATCGATCTCCGCGGCGCGCAGCACGGCGGCCGTATCCGTGGAGAAATAGGGGTTGCCGGTGCCGGCGCCGAAAATGACCACGCGCCCCTTCTCCAGGTGCCGGATGGCCCGGGAGCGGATATAGGGCTCGGCGATGGCGCGCATCTCAATGGCAGTCTGGACCCGGACGGGGATGCCCTTTTGCTCGCACACATCCGCCACAGCCAGGCAGTTCATCACCGTGGCCAGCATACCCATATGGTCGGCACGGGTGCGCTCCATCTTGCCGCCGGAGTTCTTGGCGCCGCGCCAGAAGTTGCCGCCGCCGACCACCAGGCCCACCTGAACGCCCATGTCCAGGCACTCCTTGATGACATCGCACACCTGACCAATGACTTCAAAATTCAAGCCGGCATGCTGATCGCCGGCCAGAGCCTCGCCGCTGATCTTCAGCAGGACTCTCTTATAAATCGGTTTTCCCATATTCGATCCTCCATTTGGACGGAATTTCATACAGATGTATTTTAACGTATTTTCCCTTGTTTGCATAGGGGGTAGACAAGATTTTCCGAAAAAATCCCCTTGCCGGCGGGCAAGACAAGAGCCGGTCTGATTTACAGACCGGCTCTTGGTCGTTTTTCGGTGTGTCCCGCTCAGGACTCGGGCATGGGCTTGCCCAGCCGCTGGTACATGGTGCGCTTCACTGCCCGGAGGATGTTCTCATAGCCCGTGCAGCGGCAGAGGTGACCGGAGAGCAGCTTGCGCAGCTCGTCATCGGTGTACTCCTTCCCGCTTTCCAGGATCTCCTCCGCCGTGAGGATGAAGCCGGGTGTGCAGAAGCCGCACTGGATGGCAGCCTCCTCAGCAAAGGCAAGCTGGATGTCGCTCAGCTCGCCGTTGGGGCCCAGCAGGCCCTCCAGCGTGCGGATGTTCTTGCCCTCGGCCCAGACGGCCAGGTAAATGCAGGAGTTGAACGCCTCCCCGTCGATGAGGACGGTGCATGCGCCGCACTCTCCCACCTCGCAGCCTTTTTTCACGCTGGTCATGCGGAAATCATTGCGCAGCATGTCCGTCAGGCTGGCGCGCACATCCACCGTGCGCTCCACGTCTTTTCCGTTGAGATTGAAATGGATCGTCTGCATCTGTGCCATTACAGCGCACCTCCTGCCCGCTTGACCGCTTCCCGGAAGGCGCGCTTGGCGCACTCCACGGCGATATGCATCCGGAAATCCTTGGCGGCACGCCAGGAATCCCGGGGATGGATGTCTTCCTTTACTGCCTTGGCGAATTCCTCCGCCAAATCCGCTGTGAGCGGCTTTCCGGCCGCCAGCGCCTCCGCCGTTTTGGCCCGCAGAGGCACGGGACCTGCCACGCCGAAGGCCACCCGCGCGCGCTCCACGGTCCGCTTGTCGGCGGAGAGGCGCACGTTCACGGAAGTGCCCAGGGTCGCAATGTCCATGGCATTGCGCATGGCGTACTTGATATAGAATCCGTGGGTATCGGCATAGCTCTCCTTGGAGATCAGGATGCCGGTCTGGATCTCGCCGGGGCGAATGTCCACCTGTCCGGCACGGATGTAGAACTCCTGGATGGGCACATGGCGCACGCCCTCCGGCCCGGTCAGCTCGATGACGGTGTCATAGGCAAAGAGCGTAGATGCGGAGTCTGCGGAGGTCACACCGTTGCAGGTGTTGCCGCCGATGGTGCCGATGTTGCGGATCTGGGGTCCGCCCACCTGATCCACCGCTTCGCCCAGCACCAGCATATGCTGCTGAATCAGCGGATCACGGGTAATGTGGGAGAAGCTGGTGAGGCTGCCGATGCGCAGCGTGCCGTCAGACTCCATAGTCACGCCACGCAGTTCGTCCAGTCCATAGATGGAGATCAGCTCGGCACCGGCCCGCTTCCCTTCCCGCATCTGCACCAGCACGTCGGAGCCGCCGGCAATGATCTGGGCCTCGGGATGCGCCACGCGGAGCGCCACGGCGTCCTGAACGGACTGGGCCTGGTAAAGTGCTTTCATATCATACATGGTGATCCCTCCTTAGTCCTCGATCACCCCGGCCTCTTTGAACTTGCGGTAGAGGACATGGGGCGTAATGGGGCAGCAGTCGATGGCCACGCCGGTGGCCTGGAAAATGGCGTTGCGGATGGCCGGCGCGGGGCTGCAGGCCGGCGGCTCGCCCAGGGCCTTGGTCCCGTAGGGGGACGTGGGCTCGGGATTCTCCACGAACTCCGCCTGCAGATGGGGGTGGTCCATAAACGTGGAGAGCTTGTAGTCCAGCAGGTTGTTGTTCAGGGGCTTGCCGGTCTTTTCGTCGAACTTCAGCTCCTCGGAGAGGCCGTAGCCGATGGCCATGGACATACCGCCGTGGACCTGTGCCTCCGCCAGGGCGGGGTTGATGAGGGTGCCGCAGTCGTGGACGTTGACCAGATTCAAAAGCTTCACCTTGCACAGGGGGATATCCACTTCCACCTCGGCAAAGGAGCAGCCGAAGGAATAGGCGTTGGACTTGATCTGAGCCGTGGTCTCGGCGGTGATGTGCTGGCTGTCCGTCAGGGAGTACAGGCACTCCGTGGCAAGCTCGCCCAAAGTCTTGAGCACCCGACCGTCGCTCTTGCGGATGATCTTGCCGTCCACCAGGTCCAGGTTGCTCACCGGCATGCGGGTCTGGTCGTGGGCCACCTGCAAGATCCGCTCCCGCAGGGCCATGGCGGTCTGCATGATGGAAAAGCCGCCGATGTAGGTCTGGCGGGAAGCGTAAGCGCCGGTGCCGAAGGGCGTCACGTCCGTATCCTGAGAGGATACCACATGCACGTCCTCCAGGGGCACGCCTACCGCGTCGGCCACCATCTGGCTGTACGCCGTGTCGCAGCCCTGGCCGATCTCCGTCTCGCCGGTCTGGAACTGGAGAGAGCCGTCCTGATTGAGCACCATACGGCAGGAGGAGGACTCCAGAGAGATGGGCCACACGGCGGTGTTGTACCAGAACACCGCAAGGCCAACGCCCCGGCGCACGGGGCCGGTCTGGTTCTGGTACTCCTTGAATTTGCGCAGGTAGTCGATGGCCTCCATGCCCTTATCCAGGCACTGGTTGAACGTATCGCTGTACAGCTCGTTTTTGGAGAAGGCGTCCCGATACCCAACAGGCATCAGATTCTTGCGGCGGAACTCCAGGGGCGTCATGCCGATGGCGGCGCAGATATCGTCGATGTGGCTCTCTCCGGCGAACATGGCCTGGGGGATGCCGTAACCGCGCATAGCGCCGGCAGCCGGGCGGTTGGTGAACACGCTCCAGCAGTCGCACTCCAGATTGTCGCAGGGATAGAGCTGGGGGAACGCGCCCATGCCCTTGGCCACTACGCCGTGGCCGTGGGAGGCGTAAGCGCCCTGGTTGGAGAACGCCTCGAACTTCCGGGCAGCCAGGGTGCCGTCCGGCCGGACCCAGGAGATGATGTGGGTACGGATGGCGTGGCGGACCCGGTTGGAGACGAACGTCTCTTCCCGGCTGCACTCCAGCTTCACCAGCCGTCCGCCTACCTTGGTGCAGCACCAGGCGCAAAGGGGCTCATAAAGGGCATCCTGCTTGTTGCCGAAACCGCCGCCGATATAGGGCTTGATGAGCCGCACCTTGCCCCAGGGAATGCCCAGAGCCTGGCCCACGACACGCCGCACGATGTGAGGGATCTGGGTGGAGGAAACCACCACCACGCGCCCGGCCTCCATATAGGCAAAGCAGCCGTGGTTTTCGATATGGCAGTGCTGGACGGTGGGAGTATCGTACCACCCCTCCACCCGGATGAGGCCCGGCTCCTGGATGGCCGCCTGATAATCTCCTCTGCGGATATCCGTGTGGGCCAGAATGTTGCCGGGGAACTCCTCGTGGATCTGAGGCGCATCCGGCTCCATGGCTTTCTGCACGTCCAGCACGAAGGGCAGCTCCTCGTACTCCACCTTCAGTGCCCGGACGCCCTGGGCGGCAGCCACCTCATTTTCGGCGATGACCACTGCCACCTCGTCGCCGTAGTAGCGCACGTGGCGATTCAGAAGCAGCCGGTCCGCAACGTCCTGATGGGCAGGGTCCGTGGACCAGGGGTGGCCCGCCGTGGGGAACGGGATGTCGGGCACGTCAAAGCAGGTCAGAACCCGCACCACGCCGGGCACGGCCTCGGCCTGGGCGGTATCGATGGATTTGACGTAGCCGTGGGCGATGGTGGCGTGACAGATCTTGACGATCAGTGCGGAGGAATCGCAAAGATCATCCATGTACTTGGCCCGGCCGGTCGCCTTATCATAGGCGTCCACCCGGACAGCGCTTTTTCCCACACTTTTACTCATGGGGTATGCCTCCTTCTGGCGAAATGGTCACAGCCGCGTTGACTGCGCGGTACGAAAACGGATATACTAAAGACGGAAAGGGGGAATTCTGCCATGACACAGGAAAAAACGCTTGGGTGCGTGCTCCTGGCTGCCGGCAGTGCCCGGCGCTATGGAGAAAACAAGCTCCTGGCCGCCCTGGACGGGCGGAGCCTCATTCTGCGGGCCATGGAAGCGGTCCCGGCAGAACAAATGGAACGGGTGGTGGTGGTGACCGCCTACCCGGAGATCATGCGTCTTGCGGCGGAATTTCACTTTGCCGCCATTTTCAATGATGACCCGGCCCTTGGCGCCAGCCACACCATCGCCCTGGGACTGACCCAGCTGCGGGACCTGGACGGCGTCATGTTCCTGGTGTGCGACCAGCCGCTTCTGCGGCGGGAGAGCGTGGCGGCCCTGGCCGGGCTGTGGCGCCGGTCGCCGGACAAGATCGCGGCGCTGGGGCATCATGGAGTCCGGGGAAATCCCTGCGTGTTCCCTGCCCCGCTGTACCCAGAGCTTTTGAAGCTGACGGGCGACCGGGGCGGCAGTGCCGTCATCCGGCAGCACCCGGAGCTTCTCACACTGCTGGAGGTGCCGGAGCAGGAGCTTTGCGATGTGGATACCATCCAGGCGCTGGAGTCTTTACAAAGGGATGTATCACAGGGCCCACATCCCACATAATTCGACTCTGCGGGGAGATTGCTGCCGCGGCGAGTTTCGCCGCGGCAGCATTTTTATCCTTTTCGGCTGTAAGGGGTGCCCTCCAGGGGCAAAGACGTACGGCGGACACCGTCAAAGCGGAAGTAGGCGTCGGCCACAGCAGGAGCTGTGGGAATGGAGGTGATCTCGCCGATACCGATGGCGCCGCAGGCCACGTTCAGGCCCGGCTTCTCCACGATGATGGGCGTGATCTCCGGAATCTGGTTTGCCCGGAACAGTCCCAGCGTGCCGAACTTGGCGGTGGGCTTGCAGTCGGTGAGCGGATACCGCTCCGTCAGAGCATAGCCCAGGGACATGACCACGCCGCCTTCGATCTGTCCCTCCACGGAGGTGGGGTTCACGGCCTTGCCCACGTCGTGAGCGGCGATCATCCGCTCTACCTTGCCCTCGTCGTTCAGGATGCACACCTGGGTGGCGTAGCCGTAAGCCACATGGCTCACGGGGTTGGGCACCGGTGCGCCCAGCGGGTCGGTCTTGCCCAGGTACTCTCCGTAGAACTCCTGGCCTTCCAGCTCTGTCAAGGATTTTCCCTTCATAGCCTCAACCAGGTCCGCGCAGGCCCGGCGGCAGGCTTCACCGGTGAAGAGGGTCTGGCGGGAGCCGGAGGTAGTGCCGGAATCCGGCGCACAGTAGGTATTGGAGCGCTCGTAAATCACATCAGCGCGGGCGATGCCGGTCTGGGTGCAGACCATCTGGGTCAGCACCGTGCCCAGGCCCTGGCCGATGCAGGAGGCACCGGCGAAGATGTGTACCTTGCCGCCCTCGATCACCAAGCGGCACCGGCCCGTGTCCGGAATGCCAACGCCTACGCCGGCGTTCTTCATGGCGCAGGCCAGACCCACATATTTGGCGCCGTCCACGTAGGGCTTGACGGCTTCCAGGGTCTCCGCAAGGCCCGTGGACTCGTCCACGATCTGGCCGTTGGGCAGCTCCTGTCCCGGACGGATGGCGTTACGGTAGCGGATCTCCCAGGGGGTGATGCCCACCACGTCTGCCATCTCGTTGAGCAAAGACTCAATGCAGAAGCACGTCTGGGTCACGCCGAAGCCCCGGAAGGCGCCGGCGGGGGGATTGTTGGTATACCAGGCATAGCCGTCGATCTCAAAGTTCTGGTAGTTGTAGGGGCCGGCTGCATGGGTGCAGGCCCGCTCCAGCACTGGTCCGCCCAAGGACGCATAGGCGCCCGTATCGGCGGTGACCGTGGCCACCACGCCCTGGATAATGCCGTTTTCGTCGCAGCCCAGGGTGAATTCCATATCCATGGGGTGGCGCTTGGGATGGATGAGAATGCTCTCGGCACGGGTGAGCTTCACCTTTACCGGCCGCTTGGAAAGATAGGCGATCAGCGCCGCCTGATGCTGGACGGTCACGTCCTCTTTACCGCCGAAGCCGCCGCCTACCAGCTGGTTCTGTACCTTCACCTTGTCGGCGTCCATGCCCAGCATGCCCATGATCTCATGTTGGGTATCATAGGCGCCCTGGTCGGTAGAGAGCACCATGACGCCGTCCCCGTCGGGATACGCCACGGCGCACTCCGGCTCCAGGAAAGCGTGCTCGGTCCAGGGGGTGGAGAACTGGCGGGTCAGCACATGGCGCGCCTTTTGGATGGCGGCCTTGGGATCGCCCCGCTGGATGTGCTTGTGGGCCAGCAGGTTGCCGGAGCGATGCACCAGCGGCGCGTCCGGTGCCATGGCCTCCTTGGGGCTGCGCACCATGGGCAGCTCCTCGTAGTCCACCCGGACCAGCTCCTTGGCCCGCTGCAAAATTTCCGGCGTCTCGGCGGCCACCAGGCAGATGGCGTCGCCCAGATAGTGGGTAATGTCTCCCACGGCGATCATGGTGTCCCAGTCCTTCATCAGGTGGCCCACCTTGTTCTGCCCCGGGATATCGGCGGCGGTATAGACGCCCACCACGCCCGGCAGGGCCTTGGCCTCCTCCGTATGGATGGCCAGCACCCGGGCGCGGGGATACTTGCTGCGCACGGCGCTGCCGTAGATCATGCCGTCCAGGTAAATATCGTCGGGATAGATGCCCGTGCCGGTGACCTTCTCCTCCACGTCCACGCGGGGCACCCGCTGGCCCAAGGACCAATCCTCAGGTGCCGGGGGTACCTCCCCTGCCCGGAAGATCTCGCCGGCCAGCAAAATGGCGTCGATGATCTTTACATAGCCGGTGCAGCGGCAAATATTGTTGCGGATGGCAAAGGCCGCCTCTTCCCGGGTAGGCGCGGGATTCTGGTCCAGCAGCGCCTTGGCGCACAGGACCATGCCCGGGATGCAGAAGCCGCACTGGACTGCGCCGGCGGTGCCGAACGCATAGGTATAGACGTCTTTTTCAAACTCACTGAGGCCCTCCACCGTCAAGATGGACTTCCCTTCCAGCTTGTCAGTCTGCGGAATGCAGGCGCGGGTGGGCTTGCCGTCGATCAGCACCGTGCAGGTGCCGCAGGCGCCCTCACTGCATCCGTCCTTGACACTGGTCAGACGCAGCGTGTCCCGCAGATAGCGCAGCAGCTTTTGGTTTTCCTCCACATTCACGGTTTGGCCATTCACGGTAAATGTAGCCATGGAATCTCCTCCTCGCCGTGCCCAACCCTGGTCCCACGGTCTGTTGTGTTAGTTTTTGAAAGGTCAACCTTTCCGTTGGTCTATTATACAATATAATTTATGACTCCGCAACCGTGCTTTGTGCAATCCGCTATTCTATCTTGAGCATAGCGGTAAAAGTTCCCAGCCGACCGCCAGAGCGCCGCGGCCAACCCGCACCTGGGCCTTGGGCTCGAGAATGTGATTGCTGACGCCCAGAGGAAACTCCGCCGTCAGGGCCGCATCCTCCAGCGGGTACTGGACCCCCTGCTCAAAGACGCCCTCTGCCCGGTCTCCCAGGCAGAAAACGGACAGCAGCCCCCACTCCACCGTCTGCTCGATGGTGATGGACTCATTTTCGATGACGGTCCATACAAACGCATCATCATACAAAAAGCCCCGTGCGCCCCGGCGGCGCAGATACAGCAGCGTCTGGAGATTAGCCAGCGTGTGGTCCAGTCGCTTTCCGCCGGTGCCACCGTAGATGTAAAACTCCTGGCAGCCCCGTTCCAGGCCCAGCTTCACTGCCGCCATGGTGTCTGTGTCGTCCTTCTCCACAGGCAGGCGGATCACGCTCGGCCCCTCCGAAGGCGCATCCATGGAATCAAAGTCTCCCAGAATCACATCCGGCGTGACGGCAGCCTTGCGGCAGGTTTCATAGCCTGCGTCCGCGGCGATCACGAGATCATCCGGTGCGCCGGGTTGCTCCCGCAGGCCGAAAAACGTGCCTGCGGCAAAAATAAAACATCGTTTCATGGGATTCCCCCTTTTAGTTTAGTGTATCACGCTTTTGCCCATTTGACAACAAAGCCGCCCGGCTCAGCCGGGCGGCTTTGAGGATCAGACCTTGTTCATCAAAAGCAGGCTGGAGTTCTTGTCGCCCGCGATCAGCAGATGGGCGTCCTCCTGGAACCGATACTCCGGGTCCAGCAGCGGGATGATCTCGTCGCCCGTTTTCAGGCCCAGAATGTTGACGTTATACCGGCGGCGGACATCCACCTCCGCCACGGTCCGGCCCTCCCACTCCTTGGGTGTTTCGATCTCCACAATGGCGTATTTGGGCGTCAGCTCGATATATTCAAAGGCGTTCCGGGCGGAAAAGCGCATCGCCACCCGGCGGGCCATATCCATCTCTGTATGGATCACATGATCCGCGCCGATCTTCTTCAGGAACTTGATCTGCTTTTCCCGGTCCGCCCGGGCCACCACGCACTTGGCGCCCAGCTCTTTCAGCGTGGCAGTCACTTCCAGGGAAGTCTGGAAGTCATCCCGCACGCAGACAAAGCACACATCAAAATTCCGCACGCCCAAGGATGCCAGCACCTGCTCATCCTGGCAGTCTCCCACGCAGGCGGCAGTGGCCACGGAGGCCATTTTGGAAACACGTTCTTCGTCCTGGTCCACCACCATGACCTCATTTCCCAGCTCCACAAGCCGGGCGGTCAGGTGATTTCCGAAGCGGCCAAGGCCAATTACCAAAAAGGATTTCATGCGCTACTCCTCTCATCCGATCAAAATCTTTTCCGGGATCCTGCGCAGCTTGGGCGCAGGACGGTCCTTCACCATTGCCATCAGAACGGACATGCTGCCCACCCGTCCGGCAAACATCATCAGCGTTACCACGATCTTGCCTGCCGTGTTCAGCGTGGGCGTGACGCCCAGCGTCAGTCCCACCGTGCCCATGGCGGAAAGCGACTCAAACAGCGCCGCGTCCATGGAGATCCCATCCAGGCAAAGGACCATGCAGCCAAGCATACAGGTCATAAAGTACATGATGGAGACGGAAAAGGCCTTGAAAATATCGCCCTCGTCCAGCCGTCTGCCAAACAGCTCCACATCCTCTCTCCGCCGCACCCGTGCCAGGGCGGTGAGCACCAGGACGGCAAAGGTGTTGATCTTGATGCCGCCGCCGGTGGAGCCGGAGCCTGCGCCGATGAGCATGAGGACCATGGTCAAAAGCTTTCCGCTTTCGCTCAGAGCCGTCAGATCTGCCGTGTTGAATCCGGCGGTACGGGGCGTCACGGACTGGAACGCCGCCATCAAAAGCTGCTGGGATCTGGACACACCGGCAAAGGCGTGGTCCTCCTCCAGGATGAAAAAGGCCACCGTGCCCAGAACCAGCGCCATCAACGTTCCGGTGAACGCGATCTTGCTGTGCAGATGCCATTTTGAAAAGTGGAACCGATGGGTCAGAATATCGTCCCAGACCAAAAAGCCAAGTCCGCCGCAGACCACCAGCGCCATCAGCACGATGTTCAAAAGCGGCTCTCCGGCTACGGTGGTCAACGATGCGCCCGTCCCCAGCAGGTCGAAGCCTGCGTTGCAGAAAGCGGACACCGCATGGAAGACAGACATCCAGACGCCCCGCAGGCCGTAGCGGGGGCAAAACCAAAACAGAAGAATCAGGGCGCCCAGTCCCTCGCACACTGCCGTCACCGTCAGGATCCGCCGGGTCAGCCGGACGATGCCGCCCATCTGCAAAGCGCCCACCGTATCCATCAGCACCGCCCGGCTGTGCAGGCCGATCCGCCGTCCAAGCAGCATGGAGATGAAGATGGTCACGGTCATAAAGCTCAGGCCGCCCACCTGGATCAAAAGCAGGATCACAGCCTGCCCGAAAAAAGTGAACTGCGTCCAGGTGTCATAGAGCACCAGTCCGGTCACACAGGCCGCCGACGCGGAGGTAAATACCGCATCCAGAAATGGCAGCGGCTGCCCGGAGCGGGAGGAGATGGGCAGCATCAGCAAAAAGCCGCCCAGCAGAATGATGCAGGTAAAACTCAGCGCCAGATTCTGCACTGCGTTGAGCGAAAAACGGTGTTGCTTCATGGAGTCCCTCCAGTAAAGACAAATTGCCTGTATTATACCCCATCCGCCGGGTGATTTCAATACAGCCCCTCCCTGCTGCGCCCATTCTGCAGCGCCGCACTGTACAGATCCCGCTAATTTTTTGTAAAGGGCGGGAGGATGCAGCCGACTTCCCTACTTTGCGTTCCGTTCTGCCCCGAATTTCAGCCTTGCTGAAATGTAAACTTTTCTTTTTCTGTGGACAAACGTGCGCAATTGGCGTATACTCATTGCAACCCATAGTGTTATTTGTTTTAATAATGTCAAACATAAGAAAATTTAATTATAACAGGAGGTATGTCCCATGACAGAGAGTTATGCCGGCAAGATCAACCGTAAGCTATTGAAAAAGCGGCGCATCATCAACGCCGCAGCGGGACGTGAGCCAGCGGATCTGGTTTTGAAAAACGCAGCCTACGTCAACGTGTTCTCCAATGAGATCTGCCATGGAGACATCGCAGTGGCGGAGGGGCTGATCGTCGGTATGGGCGAATACAGCGGCGCGGAAGAGGTGGACTGCGGCGGCAAGATCGTCCTGCCCGGTTTTCTGGACGCCCACATCCACCTGGAAAGCGCACTGGTCAGCCCCACGGAGTTCGTCAAGGCTGTGCTGCCCCACGGCACCACCACGGTGATCACGGACCCCCATGAGATCGCCAATGTCATGGGCACGGACGGCATCGAGTACATGCTCCAGGCCACGGAGGATCTGCCGGTGGACGTGCGCTTCATGCTGCCCTCCTGCGTCCCGGCCACGCCCCTGGACGAGTCCGGCGCCATTCTGGACTACCGCAGCCTTGATTCCTTCTATGAGCACCCCAGAGTGCAGGGACTGGCGGAGATGATGAATTTTGTGGGCATCATCGCCGGAGACGACCAGCCGGTGGAGAAGATCGTGGCTGCCCAGGCCCACCACAAAAAGATCGACGGCCATGCGCCGGATCTGGTGGGGAATGATCTCAACGCCTACATTGCCGCCGGCGTCTACTCCGACCACGAGTGCCACGATTTGAACGACGCCATCGCCAAGCTCCAGCGGGGCCAGTTCATCATGATCCGCGAGGGTACTGCCGCCCGCAATCTGGACGCCCTGGCTCCCCTGCTGTGCGACAAGTACGCCGAGCGGTGCATGTTCTGCAGCGATGACAAGCACCCCAGCGACCTGCTGGAAAAGGGCCACATCGACTATCTGGTCAAGCGGGCCATCGCGCTGGGTGCCGACCCCATCACCGCGGTCAAGGTGGCCTGCCACAACGCCGCCCGGTACTTCCTGCTCAATAATCGCGGCGCCATTGCCCCCGGCTATCTGGCAGACTTTGTTATCATCGACGATTTCCAGCACTTCAACATTGAAAAGGTCTATAAAAAGGGCGTGCTGATGGTAGAAAACGGCGTGATCCGGGACTTCCCCACTCCGCCCATCGAGCAGTATCTGGTGGACCGGGCCCACAACACCTTCCATCTGCCTACGCTGACCGCCTCCGATTTCGAGGAGGCCCGTCCCCGGGGCATCATTGGCATGGTGGGCGGCGAGATCACTACCGTGGACGCTGGCTATTCCGACCGCATTGACGTGGAGTATGACGTTTTGAAGATCGCCGTGGTGGAGCGCCACAAAAATACCCACCACATCGGCATCGGCTTTTTGCAGGGCTACGGCCTGAAGTCCGGCGCCGTGGCAACCTCCGTCTCCCACGACTCCCACAACATCATCGTGGTGGGCACCAACGAAGCGGACATGGCCGAAGCCGCCAACCGCGTGGCGGCGCTGGGCGGCGGCATCGTGGTCTGGGATAAGGGAGCTCCTCTTGCGGAAGTTCCCCTCTCCATTGCAGGCATCATGAGCGAGGAGCCTCTGGTGGTGGTCAACGAAAAGTTGGAGGGCGCCAAGGAGTGCGCGTTCTCTCTGGGCGTCTCCCGGGAGATCGATCCTTTCATGACCCTCAGCTTTATGGCCCTGCCGGTGATCCCCACCCTGCGCATCACTACCCGCGGCGTATTCGATGTGACCCAGCAGACCTACGTGTGATCTGATTCCAAAAGAAAAAGGAACGGCAATTGCCGTTCCTTTTTTCTTATTCGCAGGCCTGGCACAAAAGGCTGATCAGCTCTTCCTTGCCGGTGCCCTTTTCTGCGGAAAACGGCACCAGATGATCGTCCTCATATAGTTCCAGCGTCTGACGGATCAGCTCCAGCGCCGGTTCAACCTGGCTGCGCTTGAGCTTATCCAGCTTGTTGGCCACGATGATCTCCGGGCAGCCGGTCTGGCGGAACCAGTTGTGCATGGTCACATCGTCCGCCGTGGGCTTGTGGCGGATGTCCACGATGAGCACGCCGGTGGTGATGAGCTCTCCTTCATCCTGGAAATAGCTCTCCATCAGACGGCCCCAGCGGTCCTTCTCCGCCTTGGACACCTTCGCATAGCCATAGCCCGGCAGGTCCACCAGATAAGCCTGCTGATCCACCAGAAAATAGTTGATCTGCGTGGTCTTTCCCGGAGACGCGCCCACATAGGCCAGATTCTTGCGCCCCAGCAGACGGTTGATGACGGAGGACTTACCCACGTTGGATCGGCCGGCAAAGGCAAACTGGGGGCGTCCGTCCCGCAAGAAGCCGCTGCGGGCTGCTGCGGAGCGGCTAAACTCAGCTTTATTGAAATTCAAAGACATGAAATGTAGTTCTCCTTTACAGGCTGAGCCTTGTTTTTACAGCTGCAGGTTCCCCGGCCGGCGCAAACGCCGCCAAGGGACTCTCCTGCGGCGTCTCCTGCCGCGCGGGAGCGTCCACCGCAGGATACAGCGCCGCGGCAAAGACCTGATCCACCGTGGATACCGGCACAAAGTGCAGCGCAGCGCGGACGGTCTGATCGATGTCCTCCAGGTCCCGCACATTGTCGGCAGGGATCAGCACGGTGCCGATGCCGTTGCGCAGGGCTGCCATGGTCTTTTCCTTCAATCCGCCGATGGCCAGCACACGGCCCCGCAGGGTCACCTCGCCGGTCATGGCGACCCCAGCCCGGATCTTCCGCCCTGTCAGTGCGGAGAGCATGGCGGTGGTTACGGCAATGCCGGCAGAGGGACCGTCCTTGGGTACCGCTCCCTCCGGGAAATGGACGTGGATGTCCTTGGTCTTGTAGAAGTCCTGCTCGATGCCCAGCACTTCTGCCCGGCTCCGCAGGCAGCTGAGAGCGGCCTGTGCGGATTCCTTCATCACATCGCCCAGGTTGCCGGTCAGCTCCAGCTTGCCGGAGCCCTCCATGACGTTGACCTCCACTTCCAGGATCTCGCCGCCTGCCTCCGTCCACGCAAGGCCGTTGACCACGCCGATCTCCTCCCGCTCCGTATGGAGCGCCGGGGGAAACGGCTGGCAATTGAGCAGCTTGGGAAGCTCTTTTTCTGTAACGGTAATACGCTTTACAGTTCCCGTCAGCAAGCGCATATCCGCCTTTCTGCACACCGCAGCCAGGCGGCGCTCCAGCTGACGGACGCCGGACTCCCGGGTATAGTCGCGAATGATGGCGCGCAGCACCTCATCCCCCATCCGGAGGGTTCCCTTCTTCAGGCCGTGCTCCGCCATTTGCTTTGGCAGCAGGTGCCGCTTTGCGATCTGCACCTTTTCCTCGTCCGTATAGCTGCCCAGCTGGATGACCTCCATCCGATCCAGCAGCGGCCGGGGGATGGTGTCCGTGGTGTTGGCAGTGGTGATGAACATGACCTGGGAGAGATCCACCGGGATCTCCAGGAAATGGTCCCGGAAGGAGCCGTTCTGCTCGCTGTCCAGCACCTCCAGCAGCGCCGCGGCCGGATCGCCCCGGTAATCGCTGCCCAGCTTGTCGATCTCATCCAGCAGCATCAGCGGATTCATGGAGCCGCTGCGGCTGATGGCCTCAATGATGCGGCCGGGCATGGCGCCGATGTACGTTTTCCGGTGTCCCCGGATATCCGCCTCATCCCGGACGCCGCCCAGGGAGAGCCGGGCCAGCTTGCGGTTGAGCGCCTTTGCAACAGAGATGGCAATAGAGGTCTTGCCCACGCCCGGCGGGCCTACCAGGCAGAGGATCTGCCCCTTACCCTCGGGATTCATCTGCCGGACGGCAATGGTCTCCAGAATCCGCTCTTTCACCTTTTCCAGGCCGAAATGGTCCTTTTCCAGCACCTTTCGGGCAGTGTCCACGCTGACCCGCTCCCGGGTGGTCTCATTCCAGGGCATCTCCAGGCACACATCCAGATAGTTGCGGATCACGGCACCCTCCGCGCTGCCGAAAGGCTGCTTGGAAAGCTTGGTCACCTCTTTCAAAAGGTGCTTTTCCGTCTCCTCTTCCAGATGCAGCGCCTCGATGCGGTCCCGGTAGTTCTGCAGCTCATCGTCGATCTCGTCGCCCTCGCCCAGCTCGTTTTGCAGCACACGGATCTGGGTGCGGAGGATCTGCTCCCGCTGGGAGCGCACCAGCTGCTCCCGGATCTTGCCCTCCATCTCCCGCTCGAAGCCCAGGACGTTATTCTCCCGGGCCAGGAACGCGTTCATCTTCCGCAGACGGATAAAGGGAGAGAGCTCTTCCAGGATCTCCTGCTTATCTGTATAGCGCAGGGCGATGTTCTGGGCGATGTAGTCGGCCAGATAGCCTGGGTCCCGGCCGTCCATGACCGTGGTCACCACTTCCTCCGGCAGGCTGCCCGCCTGCTGAGCATAGTCGGTGAACAGGTTATATGTCTGGCGCAGCAACGCCTCTGTCCTGGGACTGGCCAGGAATGCATCAGAGACAGGCGTCTCCTCCAAAAGCTCCACATTGGCCTGCAAAAACGGCTCCGTCTGCCACAGACGGCGCAGCCGGGCGCGGCTCCGTCCCTCTACCACGCAGCGCACGGAGGTATTGGACAGGCGCAGCACCTGAACGATATGGGATATGGTACCCACAGCATAGAGATCCTTCTCCGTCGGGGCATTCACGCCGATCTCCCGCTGGGTCACCAGGAACACGTCCTGATCGGCCTCCATGGCCCGCTCCAGGGCTGCAATGGAGATCTTGCGCTCCACATCGAAGGTCAGGCTCATATGGGGAAACACCGTCAGGCCCCGCAGGGCCAGGACGGGAATATTCATAGTCTTCAACTCTTCTTCCATAGGGTCTCTCCTTGATCAGGGGGTCAAACAGGGAAAAGGGGGCGCGCCAGACGGCGGCCCCCGTTTTTCATCATGACGCCGATGCAGGCGTACCGCTGGAGCCGGAAGACGGCTTTTCTCCCTTTCCAGGATTCATTTTCACGGCGTAGTTCACCTTTTCCGGATCATAGGTCAGTTCCGGCTTCTCGGTTCCTTCCACGCACGCTTTCGTAATAACCACCTTGACAATGGTGGGGTCGGAGGGAACGTCATACATGACCTGGGTCAGCATACCCTCCATCACCGCGCGCAGGCCGCGGGCGCCGATATTGCGCTCGATGGCCTTATCCGCGATGGCTTCCAGCGCTTCCGGTGTGAATTCCAGATCCACGTCATCGTATTCCAGCAGCTTTTTGTACTGCTTGACCAGCGCGTTTTTGGGCTCCTGCAGAATGCGCACCAGATCCTCGCGGGTCAGGCCGTTGAGGGGTGCGATCACAGGCAGACGGCCCACCAGTTCGGGAATGATGCCGAACTTCAGAATATCGTGAGGCTGGACCTCCCGCAGCAGGCGGTTCATGTCCTTGTCCTTCTTGCCCTGGACATTGGCACCGAAACCGATGCTCTTCTGGTCCAGACGCTTTTCAATGATCTTCTCCAGGCCGTCGAATGCTCCGCCGCAGATGAACAGGATGTTCTTGGTGTTCACCTGGATGAATTCCTGATGGGGGTGCTTGCGGCCGCCCTGGGGAGGCACATTGGCCACAGTGCCCTCCACGATCTTCAAAAGCGCCTGCTGCACGCCCTCGCCGGACACGTCGCGGGTAATGGAGGTGTTCTCGCTCTTGCGGGCGATCTTGTCGATCTCATCCACATAGATGATGCCGCGCTCGGCGCGCTCCACGTCAAAATCCGCTGCCTGCAAAAGCCGCAGCAGGATGTTCTCCACGTCGTCGCCCACATAGCCGGCCTCGGTCAGCGTGGTGGCGTCCGCAATGGCGAAAGGCACCTTCAAGATCCGGGCCAGGGTCTGGGCAAACAGTGTCTTGCCGGAGCCGGTGGGGCCCAGCATGAGGATGTTGCTCTTCTGGAGCTCCACATCCTCGTCTCCCCCGAAAAAGATGCGCTTATAGTGGTTGTAGACCGCCACGGACAAGGCGACCTTCGCCTCGTCCTGACCGATCACATACTGATCCAGCACATCCTTGATCTCCCGAGGGGTAGGCAGCTTGTCAGGCAGATCCTCCAGGTCGTCGGGTGCCTCATCCTCGAAGCCGTCGTCCAGAATGCTCATGCACAGATGGACGCACTCGTCGCAGATGCGCACGCCGGGGCCCTGGATCATCCGCTGTACCTGATTTTCATGTTTGCCGCAAAAGGAGCACCGAAGTGTCTTCTTGCCGTCGTCGTTCATGGTATTACCTCGGTCTATTGTTTCTAGCAGAAAAAATTATTTGCGGTTGGTGATGATTTTGTCGATCAGGCCGAAGTCCAGCGCTTCCTGGGCGCTCATGAAGTTATCCCGCTCGCAGGCGGCAGTCACTTCCTCGATGGACTTGCCGGTGTTTTCGGACATGATGCGGTTCATGCGCTTTTTGATGGTCTCCAGGCGCTTGAGGTGGATGGCCATGTCCGTGATCTGACCCTGGGTGCCGGCAGAGGGCTGATGGATCATGATCTCCGCGTTGGGCAGCGCCAGACGCTTGCCCTTGGCACCGGCAGAAAGCAGGAACGCGCCCATGCTGGCCGCCATGCCCACACAGATGGTGGACACGTCGCACTTGACATACTGCATGGTATCATAGATGGCCATGCCGTCCGTCACGGAGCCGCCGGGGCTGTTGATATAGAACTGGATGTCCTTATCCGGGTCCTGCGCCTCCAGGTACAGCAGCTGGGCCACCACGAGACTCGCGGTGGTGGCATTGACTTCCTCGCCCAGGAAAATGATGCGGTCGTTCAGCAGACGGGAAAAGATATCATAGGAACGCTCTCCCCGGTTGGTCTGCTCCACTACATAAGGAACTAAACTCACTTTCGAAAACCTCCGATCTTTTGTGGCCTATAAACCATTCTCTCATGATACCACCGGTATCATGAGAGAATGTGTCGAATCTGTAAAATGTTGCCTGAAAAAGATTCGGGATTATTCGGCTTCTTTCTCGCCTTCCTGCTCGGCCTTCTTGGTGGTCTTGCGGGTGGTCTTCTTGGCGGGCTTCTCCTCGCCCTCGGCAGCGTCGTCGGCCTTCTTCTTGGTGGTCTTCTTCTCGGGCTTGACAGCGGTAGCGCTGTCCACCACAATGGCGATGGCCTTCTGGGTCATCAGCTGATCCTTCACCTGCTCGGCCTGGAGATACTTCTTGACGGTCTCGAGCTCCATGTTGTACTGCTCGGCCATCTTCTTCATCTCGTCCTCCACGTCCTCATCGGTGACCTCGATCTTCTCGGCCTCGATGATGGCAGCCAGAGCCAGATCCAGACGCACCTGACGGGTGGCGGGCTCCTTGGCATCCTCCAGGAGCTTGGACTCCTCCATGCCGGTCATCTTCATGTACTGGTCATAGGGGATACCCTGCTGGGCGATCTGCATCTTGAAGTTGTCCAGGAACTGACGGGCCTGGTTCTCGATCATGGCGTCAGGGATATCGGCGGTGATGTTGGCGCCCACCTGCTCCATCAGGGCGTCCTCAAAGGCGCGGTCAGCGGCCTTCTGGCGCTCCTCGGTGATCTTCTTCTTCAGGTCAGCCTTCAGATCCTTCAGGGTATCGAACTCGCTGACGTCCTTGGCGAACTCATCGTCCAGAGCGGGAACTTCCTTCTCCTTGACCTCGTGGACCTTCACCTTGAAGACCACGGCCTTGCCGGCCAGGTCGGCGTGATAATCCTCGGGGAAGGTGATGTCGATGTCCTTCTCGTCGCCGGCCTTCATGCCGATGACCTGCTCCTCAAAGCCGGGAACGAAGCTGTGAGAGCCCAGCTCCAGGCTGTGGTTCTCGCCCTTGCCGCCCTCGAAAGCCTTACCATCCAGGAAGCCCTCGAAGTCGATGACGGCGGTGTCGCCCTCCTTGGCCTCGCGGTCCACGCTCACAAGGCGCGTGTTGCGGTCAGAGAGCTGCTTGAGGCGCTCGTCCACGTCAGCGGCGGTGACCTTCACCTCGTCCTTGGGAGCGGACAGGCCCTTGTACTGGCCCAGAGTCACCTCGGGATAGACGGGCACGGTGGCCTTGAAGGTAAAGCCGTCCTTCGTGCACTCGCCAACCATCTCCACCTCGGGATAACCCACCACGCGGAGCTCCTGCTCCTTCACGGCAGACTCGTAGGCCTCGGGGAACGCGTTATTGATGGCCTCCTCGAAAAACACCTCTGCGCCGTACATCTTCTCGATCATCTTGCGGGGGGCCTTGCCGGGACGGAAGCCCTGCACGTTGATCTTCTTGCGCATCTTCTGATATGCCTTTTCGATGGCGGCATCGAACTCTGCCGCGCCGACCTCGATGGTCAGGACAACCTGACTCTTTTCAATTTTTTCGCAGCTTTTCACACTCATTATGTTAACTCCTCCGTTCATCACCGGTCAAATGCCGGTGCGAATTGATATTTTACCAGAAAAATCTTGAAAAATCCAGACTTTTTTCCGTTAATCACAAATTTTTTTCGGGACAAATCCGAGATAGTCTGCCGAGATCAGGGAAAAGTCGGTTTTCCCGTGGGTTCCCTCGATCCTGCGGCGGATGACCGGGCCGTGCAGATGGCCGTAGCAGCACTGCTCCACCGGGTATTTTTCCAGCACGGACAAGATCTCCGGACACTGGTAGCCCTGGTAGAGGGGCGGGTAGTGCAAAAAGCAAAGGATGGGTCTCCCTTCCGCTGCCTTCAGCGACGCCTCCAGCCGCCCCACCTCCCGGTTGAGTACCTTGGCGTTGTGGGGCTTTTGTTCCTCCTCCAAAAACCATCCCCGGGTGCCGCACAGGGCATAGTCACCATATACATGGCAGTTGTTGTGCAGGAAGTCCAGGGTGGTGAAGCCCTTCTCAGCAAAAAAGCCTTTCATTTTGGACACTGTGGACCACCAGTAGTCGTGGTTGCCTTTTATTAGGAGCTTTTTGCAGGGAAACTGCTCTAGAAAACGGAAGTCCGCCTCTGCCTGGGCCATATCGATACCCCAGGAGGTATCTCCCGCCAGCACCAGCACATCCTCCGCCGTCAGCTGGCTTAAAGACGCTTCGATCCGCGCCACGTAATTTTCCCAGGCAGGGCCAAAGACCTCCATGGATTTGTCGGCCGTCAGGGACAAATGCAGATCCCCGATGGCATAGAGGGCCATAGGACCACTCCCCTTTCGTTTAGATCATGACTTGGACGCGGGTCTGTCATCCTCAAAGGCGATCTGTCTGCCGCAGCTGCTACAGAAGTGATGCTCGCCTGCTTTCCACCAGGGCATCAGAAAGCCCTTTTTGCAGTAGGGACAGCGCAGCAGTCGCACCCACCAGACGGCACCCATGGTGCCGCAGATGATCCCCACAGAGCGCATGGCGCTTTTGATCTGATAGGCATCATTGACAAGGATGCCCAGCGAGCCGATGCGGGTATACGGGATCAGCAGGCTCCCTGGCAGGCAGATGAGCGCGACTGCCAGAAGCACCAGCACCGCCTGTCCCGTACTCCGTTTGGGCGGTCCGCCTCCGTTCTGCAAACCAGGTGCTTCTCGCCGCTTCATACCCGCTTCTCTCCTTTATTTCAAAAAGTCCAGCACTACGCCGTCCATGGCCTGCTTTTCGCAGGAGAGATCAAAGCGCCGCTGCTTGCCGCGGAGCGCCGCCAGCCGCCGGGGCACAGCTGTGCCGGTGACCGCATGGAGCTGGTCCAGCAGCTCCACCCCGTCGCCCACAGGCACTTCCCCGATGGCCTTGAGCACACTGTCGCAGAACTTATAAGGAGACGCCGTGGAGACGAACACCGTGGGGGTGATGTCTCCAGTGGCGGCGCGGTACTGCTCCATGACGTTGGCAGCCACAGCGGTATGCGTATCGATGAGGTAGCCGTAGTCGCGATAGTAGCGGCCGATGGTGGAGGCGGTGTCCTCCTCGCCGCAAGAGCCTGCCCAGAATGCCGCGTCCAAGCCCGCACGGATCTGATCGGAGACCTGATAGCGTCCCTGGGAAGCCAGTGCTTCCATGTAGCCCCGGACTTCTTCGTCGTTCTCCCCGGAAAGGTCAAAGAGCAGCCGCTCCAGGTTGGAGGAGATCAGGATGTCCATAGACGGGCTCATGGTGGTGTGGAAGGGACGGTTGCGGTCATAGACGCCGGTACGCAGGAAGTCCGTGAGCACATCGTTGCGGTTGGAGGCGCAGATGAGCTTTCCAACGGGCAGGCCCATACGGCCGGCGTAGTAGGCAGCCAGGATGTCGCCGAAGTTGCCGGTGGGCACGCAGAAGTTGACCTTGTCTCCCATGGTGAGCTTCCCGTCCCGCACCAGATCACAGTAGGCAGAGATGTAGTAGACCACCTGCGGCAGGATGCGGCCCCAGTTGATGGAGTTGGCGGAGGAGAGCACATAGCCCCGCTCCGAGAGCGTCTGGCGGATGTCCGGATCGGAGAAGATCCGCTTTACGCCGCTCTGGGCATCGTCGAAGTTGCCCACCACGGCGCAGACGCCCACGTTGTCTCCCTCCTGGGTGACCATCTGGGACTCCTGCACCGCGGAGACGCCGTCCTTGGGATAGAACACCAGGATCTTCGTCTGGGGCACATCGGCAAAGCCCTCCATCGCGGCCTTGCCGGTATCGCCGGAGGTAGCCACCAAGATGCACACGGTCTTGTCCTCCCCGGTCTTGCCCAGAGACGCAGAGAGCAGCTGGGGCAGCATCTGGAGCGCCATATCCTTGAAAGCGCTGGTAGGACCGTGCCACAGCTCCAGGCAGTGGGTGGACTCATCCACCGTGCGTACCGGCGCCACGGCGGGCGTATCGAACTTGTCCGGGCCGTAGGCATTTTTTGCAAAGGACCGCAGCTCATCCAACGTGTAATCCGTCAGATACAGGGCCATGACCTGGGCCGCACGCTCCTGGTAGTCCGCCGTCAGCAGGCTTTCCAGAAACGCCCGGTCCATCTGCGGGATCTGGGTGGGAGTCAGCAGTCCGCCCTCCCGGCTCAGTCCCAGCTTCACCGCCTCCGCCGCAGTATACCGCAGCGCGCGATCCCGTGTGCTGTAATAATGCATGGTCGTCTCCTCGCTTTCTCAGGGAAAATGGTTATTGAAACGCGTCGGCCAGATATTCCAGCCGTATGATCCGCGCCTGTTCATCCGTATAGACCTCCGCCACATCGAACCGGGCAGGGGCGTCCAGCTCATGGCAGCTGAGGTACAATGCAGCAGCCGCACGCAGCCGCTCCCGTTTCCGGGCATCCACCGCCTCCCGTGGAAGGGCAATGGCGCCGGCACCCCGAAGCTTTACCTCTACAAAACAGATGGTGCCCTGTCTGTCCCGGGCCACCAGGTCCAGCTCACCGAACCGGCAGCGCCACTGGCTGGCCAGCAGCGTATAGCCTTGCTTGCGCAGGTAGCGGGCCACCTCCGCCTCCCCCAGGTCTCCGGCGGCCTTTTTGGTGGTCACGGCCGCTTCGCCTCCCACTTCTTCAAAAACGTCCGCCGGTGCTCCGGGCAAGGGCCGTAGGCATCCAGCATTTCATAGTGGAGCTTGGTGCCGTAGCCCTTGTGCTTGGCGAAATGATATTGAGGGAAACGCTCTTCCAGCTCTGTGGAGACATACCGGTCCCGGCTGACCTTGGCCAGGATGGACGCCGCCGCGATGGAAGCGCTCTTGCCATCGCCGCCGATCAGGCACAGATGGGGCACCGCAATGGCAATGCGGCTGCCATGGTCCCGGTTGCCGTCGATGAGAGCCAGATCCACCTTTATAGGAAGGCCGTCCAGCGCCCGCTGCATAGCCAGCATCCGGGCATTGAGGATATCCATCTCGTCGATCTCCACAGCGGAGACGGAGGCGATGCTGTATGCTGCGGCCTGGGCGGTGATGAGGTCATACAGGGCCTCCCGCTTCTTCTCCGTCAGTTTCTTGGAGTCATTCAGGCCGGGGATGTCGATCTCCCGGGGCAAAATCACCGCGGCGGCGTACACGGGTCCCGCCAGAGGTCCTGCCCCCGCCTCGTCCACGCCGCAGAGGGTCTCATACCCTGCGCTCCACTGCTCTCGCTCGTATGTCCAAAGATCCATAGTCATCTTACCAATACTCCATGACGATTCTCTTGCAATCCCGGCAGACCCAGGCAGGCCGGTCCAGAGAACCGGCATCCTTCGGACTGGTATCGGGATTTTTCAGCACGATCCCGCCCCGCTTGGCAATGCCTTTCATGGTGAGCCAGTTCAGCTTCGGTGCACCCTGGGGAAGAAAATACTCCCACATCCCAAAGGTGTTCAGAAATCCGGGCTCCATCTCTTTTCCGCATACAGGACAGTTCATATTGCCATCCTTTCCACTTATACACCCTCCGGCAGCTCCAGTGTAAAGCGTCCTAACTTGCCAGAACGAAACTCGTCCAGCAGGATCTTTGCCATGCGTTCGGTGTCCACGTCGCCGCCGGAGATCAAGAAGCCCCGCTTGCGTCCGGCCGTTTCCAACAGCCGGTAGCCCCAGGCGATGTCGTTTTCCTCTTCTTCCCGTCCCGGGATGTCCGGCAGCTTATAGGCAGCGGAAAGTGCCTGAGGATACCGCTGTCCCAGATAGGCCATCAAGTGGCAGCCCAGGGTCTCCGTATCCAGAATATCATCCTTCACAGCGCCGGTATAGGCCAGGTTCAATCCCACGCTCTGGTCCTCAAATTTGGGCCAGAGGATGCCGGGGGTGTCCAGCAGCTCCAGATTCTTGTCGATGGGCACCCACTGCTTGGCCCGGGTGACGCCGGGGCGGTCCTCGGTTTTGGCAGTCTTGCGTCCGGCGATCTTATTGATAAAGGTGGACTTGCCCACGTTGGGGATGCCCAGGATCATTACCCGGATGACCCGGTTTTGTCCCTTTTCCTCATAGGCGCGGATCTTGTCCGCCAGCAGCTCCCGCACGGCAGCAGCAAAGCGGGCCGTACCCTGTCCGCTTTTGGCATCAGACTCCAGCACGGCGTAGCCTTTTCCTTTGAAGTAGGCAGCCCACTTGGCGGTAGAGTCCGGGTCCGCCTGGTCCACCCGGTTCAATACCACCAGCCGAGGCTTCCCTGCCGTCAGCTCGTCCACGTCCGGGTTCCGGCTGGAAATGGGGATGCGGGCGTCCAGGATCTCACACACCGCGTCCATATGCTTGATCTGCTCGGCGATCATCCGCCGGGTCTTGGTCATATGACCGGGATACCATTGAATATTCATGCGTCCACTCCGTCGATCAGGCCGATCCGGCCAAATTCCCGCTTCCCTGTCACATCATCCGCTCCCGGGAATGCCAAAAATACCGCCTTGCCCAGCACACAGCGGGTATCCACCGTGCCGAGCCGGGAGTCCCGGCTGTCGCTGGAGTGATTGCGGTTGTCGCCCATAACAAAAATGCACCCTTCCGGCACCGTCAGCGGGAACTCCGTTCCCTCTTCCATGTAGGTCGGCTCATTGATGTAGGGCTCATCCAGCGCCTCCCCGTCCACATACACGATGCCCGCCTCAAAATCAATGTCCACGGTCTGGCCCTCTGTGGCAATGACCCGCTTGACGATGGGCTCTTCCAGGAAGCTCTCCTCCCGCAGCACCACGATGTCGCCGTATTCATAGTCATGATCCAGCAAGGAGCTGAGCACCAGCAGACGGTCCCCATTCTGCAAGGTGGGCACCATGGAGTGGCCGTCTACGCCAATGAGGCGGATCAAAAAAGTAAACACCAGGACTACCGCCAGGACCGAGCCCACCAGCGCCTGCGTCCACTCATAGAGATCCCGGCCGGGGATCTCCCGCTGCTTGGTCTCCTCTTCCGTTATCTCTTCGTTCTTCTCTTCGTCCTCACGCATGTTCCGATTCGCTCCTTACACGCCGCCCAGGCGGCTGAAATCCCGTTGCTGTGTATCCGCGCTCTTTCCGGGGAACAGCAAAAACACAGCCTTTCCCAGCAGACATTCCTCTTCCACCGTTCCAAGCTCCGCGCTGCGGCTGTCCTCGGAATTGTTGCGGTTATCGCCCAGCAAAAACAGCTCTCCCTCCGGCACCGTCAGTGGAAATTCCGTGCCCTCATCCTGATAGGTGGGTTCACGGGTATAGGGCTCGTCCAGCGCCTCGCCATCCACGTACACGATGCCGGCGTCAAAGTCGATGTCCACGGTCTGGCCCTCGGTGGCAATCACCCGCTTGACGATGGGCTGGCCGTCCTTAAAATATTCGTCCCGTACGATGACGATGTCCCCCTGCTCCAGGTCGCCCGCCAGAAAGCGGCTCACTGCCACCAGGACATCGCCGTCCTGCAGGGTCTCCCGCATGGATTCTCCATCCACCCGGATCAGCCGCAGCACGAACGTGAAGAGCAATACCATGCCCAAACTCACGCATACCAGTGTCCGCAGCCAGCTATACAGTTCCTTTGCCGTTTGCTTTTCCTTTTCCATGTTGCGCTCCCGACCAGTCAATAATCTAAATCAGTATAGCAAATGCAGGATAAAATCACAAGAGATTTTCCCGGAAAAGAAAAAAGAGAGGCGTTTCGCCTCTCTTTTTTTCTTTCTTACAGCTTCTCCTTGACCTTGGCACCCTTGCCGACGCGGCCGCGCAGATAGTACAGCTTGGCACGACGGACGTCGCCGCTGCGGACGACCTCGATGGTGTCGATGGAGGGAGAGTGAACGGGGAAGACCTTCTCCACGCCGACGCCGTAGGAAATGCGGCGAACGGTGATGGTCTCCTCGATGCCGCCGTGCTTCTTGGCGATGACGGTGCCCTCGAAGACCTGGATACGCTCGCGGGAGCCTTCCTTGACCTTCACGTGCACGCGCACGGTGTCGCCGATCTGGACACGGGTGACTTCATTCTGCAGGGTCTCCTTGTTCAGTTCCTGAATGAGATTCATTGGTTTTTCCTCCTGATTTATAGGCGTTCATACCGCTTTTGAACGCGCCTTAAAATAAATAAGCAGGCGCACGGCAGAGGACCGCCCTTTGTAAGCCATAGTAGAATACCACAGCTCACCAGAAAAGGCAAGCATTATTTTACAAAAAGTTCTATTTTCCCGCAACTTCTCGGGCGGCCGCGGCCAAAGCCGCAGATGCAGGCGGCAAAAGCCACAAACTGCCGCCGCTGCGCCACATCACCGCTGTCAGGCAGACCGCCAATCCCAGCGCGCAGCAGCACCCGGTCCACCGGGCGATCCGCTCGCCCACTTCCGGCCCTGCCAGAAACATGGCCGCCAGCTGCAACGCCCGGCCGCCGTCCAGGGGCCGTATGGGCAGGAGGTTGAATCCAGCCAGCGCAAAGTGAGCCCCAGCCGCCGTCAGCCATGGTGCCCCGCAGGCGGTCAATGCTGTCCCGCAGAGCAGATTCGCCGCAGGGCCTGCCAGCACGGCGGTCAGTTCCCTGCCATAGGAAAGCCCGCCCGGCAGCATCTGCATTTCCGCCCCCAGTACGCCGATGCTCACGAAGCGGACTTCTGCCCCCCAGAGCCGCAGCACTGCCCAGTGCCCAGCCTCATGGATGCAGGCGGCCGTCAGGATCACCGCCAGCATCTCCCAGCCGTTTCCCAGCAGGAACCACCCAAGAAGCAGCCAGAAGCCTCCGTTGATCTTTACCGGCAGCTTACGCTGCGGATACATAGTAGATGGGATTGAGATAAACCCCCTCCTGATGCAGTTCAAAATGGAGATGGGGGCCGGTAGCGATCCCGGTCTGCCCCACTTTGCCCAGAGTATCGCCCCTCCCCACCTCGGTTCCGGAGGATACGGAAATGGCGCTGCAGTGGGCATAGAGCGTCTCGTATCCGCCTGTATGGGTGACGATCACATACTTTCCATAGCTGCTGCTCTCCCCCACTGCCTTGACGGTGCCATCGGCAAAACAGCACACATCGCTGCCGTCTGGCGCGGCGATGTCCACGCCGTAGTGAAAGCGCTCCTCGCCCTCTACCGGGTGGTCCCGATAGCCAAACCCGGAGGAGATGGGGCCATCTGCTGGCGTACAGTAATCAAAGCCTAGCAGCTTTTGCTCCATGCAGGCATTTTCTGGCAGGTTCTGATTGGAATACAGCACATATGCAAGAGTGGACACCTCTGCCGTCTCCTCCTGCTCCTGGGTGTCTGCCGCTTGTTCTGCCCGGGACGCACGGAGAGATTCCATCGCCGCCGGCTCCTCTTCCTTCTCTATGCTCTTTGCTGCAGTCTCATAGGCGGAAAAGGTTTCTGGGTGAAACACCGCCTCATAGACTTCATCCAGTGCCTGCCCCACGTCCTGCCGGCCGGAGGCGGCCTCCCCGATGGCGGAAAAAACCGCCTGGATATCCATGTTCTGCCGCAGGGCCGCGTTTACTTTCTGGCCGATGGCGTCCAGCCTGCCCGGCAGCAGCAGTTTTACCGTCACCAGCAGGACGAACATTCCCCCGCAGGCCACCAGCTGAAAAAGACGCCGGCGTTCTGCGGCGCTCATGGGAGCAGGTTTTTTCTGCACGCCTCGTCCTCTGCCGGATGGTACACGCCGCCCGGCCGCCACGCTGTCCCGTACCGTCTGTGCCATAGCCGACCCTCCCCGTACCGCTTCTCCTTCGGAGTCTATGCACCCATCCCTGCAAAATATGCCCTGTCTCTTATACACATCTCCGAGCCCACGAGACCGGAGCCTATCTCG
>URKI01000031.1 GCA_900548505.1 uncultured Oscillibacter sp.
ATCTACACTCGACTAGTCGTCGGCAGCGTCAGATGTGTATAAGAGACAGGACGAGGCGGCCTGGGTCTGCGGGGCCGCCCCCAGAAAATAGGATAGTACAGCACGGTGGGCCGTCCCATGCCGGGACGCAGATACCGGCGGCGGTAACGGCTGTAGCGCATACCGTCCAGGATGACCCAAAGCACCAGCAGCACGCCCAGCATCACCACTGCCCGTGCCGCGATCACGTCAGGCGCAGGCGGCAGATACCCGCTATTCTGCGTGTAGTAGCCGTTTCCCGCAGAGTATGTATCTCCCACAGCGGGAATGTAATTTTCACGGATGGAGACGCCGTAGAAATCGGCGAACCAGTCGAAGTAGGCGTCTGCCGTTTTGCGCACGGCGGCGTCATAGTCCCCGGCGGCAAAGTCCTCTTCCATGTAGGCATAGAGCAGGCTGGTCAGCTCCTGGCCGTACTGATAGAGGCCGTCTCCCCCGGAGACGCCGTAGTCGCCCAACAGGCCGCTGGGGGACATGTCGTCCAGGGCCAGCACCAGCACCAGGCCGTTGTTCCGTTCCCGGGAGCCCACGCCGTACTCGTTGCCCAGCTTGGTCGCATAATCTACAATGTCGCCCCCGCCGGTGGTGGATACCGTCTGCACCATCAGCTGGGCGCCGGTCTGGGCAAAGAGGGAGGCGTTCATGGCGTCGATATGGGCCATGGTCTCGTCCGTAAGCACACCGGCATAGTCGTACACATAGGTGTAGGTGCCGACGATGGCGGTGGACGGCGCCTGACTTTCGTCCGGCTTGCGGATCTGGCCCAGCAAAACACCTGCCGCAATGGCCAGCACCATGATCAGTGCCGCCACCGGGCGTTTTTGCAAAGCTTTCATGATGTTCCCTTTCCTGTGCCGCCGCTCAAGTGCGCAACTCCAGGAGCTTTTGCTTCAGCTCCCCTTCGATGCGGCCCAGCTCGGCCTCAGCGGCCTTGCGTTTGGCAGCGCCCTCTTTCTGGATGTTCAGCACCTCGTCCAGCGTGGAGATGAGCTGCTCATTGGTGTGCTGGAGGGTCTCGATGTCCACCACGCTGCGCTCGGCCTCCCGGGCGGTGGCGATGGTGCCCATCTTGAGCATATCGGCGTTCTTCTTCAAAAGTTCGTTGGTCATCTCCGTCACGGCGGACTGGGCCGCGGTGGCCTGCCGCCCGTGCTCCAGCCCCAGGGCCAGCACCATCTGGCTTTTCCACAGGGGGATGGTGTTCACCAGAGAGGACTGGATCTTCTCCACCATCAGCGTGTCGTTGTTCTGGAGGAGCCGGGTCTGGGGACCCATCTGGATGGAGATCATCCTCGTCAGCTCCAGATCGTGGATCTTCTTTTCAAACCGCTCGCACATCTGCACCAGGTCGTTGTAGGCCTGGGCATCCTCCTGGGCACCGGTGGCCTCCGCCTTGGCTTTCAGAGCGGGCAGCTCCGTGGCGCGGACTTCCTCCAGCCGCTTTTTGCCGGCCAGGATATACATGGTCAGCTCCTTGTAGTACTTCAGGTTCAGCTCGTACATCTGGTCAAACATAGCAACGTCCTTCAAAAGCGTCACCTGATGCTGCTCCAGCTCCCGGACGATCTTGTCCACGTTGGCCTCCACCTTGGCGTACTGGGCCTTCATGGCCTCCAGCTTGCTGCCGGTCTTTTTGAAAAGGCCGAAGAGGCCCTTTTTCTCCTCTTCCTCGCCGAAGTCCTTGAGCTCCACCACCAGATCAGAAAGGGACTTGCCCACCTCGCCCAGGTCCTTGGTGCGCACGGAGTTGAGGGCGTTTTCAGAAAAGCCCGCCACGTTTTTCTGGGCGGCGGCGCCGTACTGGAGGACCAGCTGGGAATCCGTCAGATCGATCTTCTTGGAAAATTCCGCTACCGCTTGCTTTTCCGCGTCAGAGAGGAGGTTTTCATCCATCTGTACCGGGGTCACCTCCGGCTTTTCCGGCTCCTGTGCCGGTTGCTCCTGCGCCGCCGGGTCCAGTGTCAGCTCCGGCACGGCCTCCTGGGCAGCGCTGGGGGTCAGGGTCAGCTCCGGGATCGTGTTCTTTTCATCGGCCATCACATTTTCCTCCGTTTCAAGTCCCCTTCCGGGGCCCATTCGATCGTTTTATGGTTCAAAGTCCCGGTCGGACCGCGCCGTCCTTGGGCTCGTCCGCCTTGAGGGGCTGGTCTGTCAGCCCCTCCCGGGCCATCATGGTCTCCAGCACGGTGATATCCGTGGAGATGTCCAGCGCCTCGGTGCCGTACAGGCTGTCCAGCTGCTTTTCAAAGGCGGAGACGATGGTGCGCATCATGCCCTCCACCCGTGCAAGAGTCGCATCGATATTTTCGCCGGACACGCCCGTTCCGCTCATGCGGTCATAGGCGTTGAGGAGCTTGAGGGTGGTAGGCAGGTAGTAGTCCATAAACCTGCGGATCTGAGGGAGCTTGTCCGGGCTGCGGCCCACTTCCTCAAAGATCTTGGCAGAAACCTGCTCCAGCCGCACGATATCGGCGGAGATGCCGGGATCGGCGATATTCTCGTCCAGCCGCTTCATCTCCGCAATGGCCAGGCGGCCGTCCCGGAGCATTTTGTCCAGCTCCGGATTGCCGGTGCTCTCTTCCTTCGGCTGGGCCTCCTTGGTCTGCGTTTCCTTAGCCTGCGTCTTCTTGGCCTGTTCCGTCTGCCCGACGGCACCGGTGCGGCAGAGCATGCTCACCAGGAAAAATACCACTGCGGACACCACCGCTGCAGCGACATAATGGGCAGGATGATACAGCGGCAGCAGCACGCCCCAGCAGATCCACAGCACGCCTACCGCATAAAAAGGCGCCGTGCTTTTGCGCTTTTCCGCTCCCACGGGCAAGCCTCCTTCCAAAATTTCAATGGCATCACACCATGTTTTTCAGTTGCCCCGCCAGGGGCGGGAAAGCGGCTCCGTTCAAATGGTAATTGCCGCTTTGCAGTTATTATACCCTGCCGGCCTTTTAGGGTCAAGGCGGCAGGTTGTGAAATGATTGTGAATGAAAATACCCTCTCCCACGGCGGGAGAGGGCGCGCATCAGGAAAGCGGAATGCCGTAGAGCCCCGTGACAGGGTCCTGCCACAGCGGCAGCTGGGGCGGGCGGAACGTAAAATAGATGAACAAAAATGCCAGAAGCCACAAAACCAGCAGCCCCGCCACCTGCCGCCACAATCCGCCGGGTCGGCGGCGTTCCAGCAAAAGAAAGTCCACGGCGTACACAGCGGCCGCCGCGATCAGAAATACGGCGATGTCCGCCCATAGCCAGTGGCGGCCGAACACACCGGTGTAGGTATAAAAGAGCGTAGGGATCAGGACCAGGCCCGCCAGCGTCCCCGCCGCCCGGGCGGAGAGCACGTTGGGATAGTTGCGCCCCAGAAAGCACACCTGGATCACGGAGAAGAAAAACACCGGGAAAAACAGCAGCTTCATGTGCTCCCAGGTGGACTCGTTCACGGCGGAAAACGCCGCCGCAAGCACCGTGCCGCCGCTCCAGTCATAGGTGAAGTGCAGCAGTGCGCCCACCGCCGCCGTGAAAAGGAACCCCGCCGCCTCCCAGAGAAGTAATCGCTTTTTCATCGCGGTGCCTCCAAACAAAAAGACTGCGGCCCGTCAGCCGCAGTCTCATTGTACGCCGCACAAAGGAAAATTATACCCGTCCCGCGCTCACACGAATACCGCCTGCACCAGCACCATGTAAAGGGCTGTGCCGCCGGCGATGGATAAGAGCACATTGCCCCGCCAGCGGTGGAGCAGTGCCACCGCCGCCACGGACAACATCTCCGCCGCACCGTGAGGGGGCGCGGCAAACTGGATATTGCGCAGGCAGTATACCACCAAAAGGCCCATGACCGCCGGAGGCAGCACTCGTCCCAGGTACAGCACCACCGCCGGTGGACGGCGGTTTTCCGGGAACAGCCAGAAGGGCAGCCACCGGGTCAGCTGGGTGCCCGCCGCCAGGGCCAGAATCATGATGAGGGTCTCCGTTCCGCTCAGGCGCATAGCCGCTTCCTCCCTCCCAGTAAGATCGCCGTCATGATGACCATGGCGGGGATGACCAAGTTGTCCGGTCCGAACACTGCCGCGGACACCACCGCCGCGCCGATGCCCACGGCGCCGGGAAAGCGGTTCTCCCTCTTTTTCCACTGCTCCAGAAACAGCACCACAAACAGCGCCGTCAGGGCAAAGTCCAGCCCTGTGGTATCAAAGGGGATGTGGCTGCCTGCCAGGGCGCCCAGGGCGGTGGCTCCCACCCAGTAGCTGTAGTTCAAAAGGGAGATCCAGAAGTAAAAGTCCTTCCGCTCCACTCCCTCCGGCACGTCCAGCGTGGACACCAGGGAAAATGTCTCGTCGCAGAGCGAGAAGATCAAAAACGGCCGGACACGGCCCAGCCCCCGGTACTTGTCCAGCAGGCTCAGCCCGTAGAAAAGATGGCGGGCGTTGACCATGAGGGAGAGCAAAAAGGCCTGTAGAGGATCAAAAGCGGTGGTCAGCAGCGTGACGGCCACATACTGAATGCTGCCGCCCAGCACCAGTGCACTCATGGCCGTGGCCCACACTACGCCGTAGCCCTTGGTCTGCATCAGGATGCCATAGGCAAATCCCAGCACCAAAAAGCCCGTCATAACGGGCACTGTGGCCGGGAAGGCAGCCCGCAGCGCCGCCTTGGTAGTGTTCGTCTTGTTCATGATGCCTCCTCAGGAAAAGGCAGCCTGGGGACAGGCATCCCGGAAAAATGCCAGGAACGCCTCACAGGGTACCGCCTCCCCGTCCTTGAAAAAGCCCGCCTTGTCCAGCCGCACCACAGTGCCGCCGTCAAAGATCACGGCCAGCCAGCCATCCTGGTCCCGGACCTCTTTCACCTGGTCATAGGTCTTTTCCGCCTGAGCCGCCGCGTCGTGGACAGTGATCTTCTCCGCCCCGAACTCCACCGTCCGGTGCCAGGCGTCCACACCCCACTGCTCCATCATCCGGCCATGCTGCCGGGCAGCCATGAGGGGCAGGTAAAACTTCATCCGGAACACCGTCAGCACCAGCAGCAGGGCAAACATGGCCCCGTAGCCCCATCTGCCGTCCAGCACCGAGCGCACCAGCATCACGCCGCAGCCAACAGCCACCAACACCGGCAAAAGCGGGATCCGGCGCCGCCCGGACAGCAGCACCGGCCGCCGGGCCCAGTCCGCATACAGTTTCCGGGTGATCTCATAGCGATTTTCAAACATAGGTACCTCCTGTCCCCCATCCGGGATGTAAAAAAGGGGGCGGGTATGCCCCGCCCCCTGCTTGTGCTTGTTTTTTCCGGATCACATCTTCTCCGGCGCGTCCACGCCGATGAGCTTCAGGCCGTTTTTCAGCACCACGCGGGTGTCGTCCGCCAGCTTGAGCCGTGCAGCCATGACGCCCGGCTCCTCGCCCTTGATGCGGCAGGCGGTGTAGAAGCGGTGGAAGCAGCCGGCCAGCTCCTGGAGATAGCGGTTGATGTGGCTGGGGTCGTAATCTCTTGCTGCCAGCTTGATCTCCTCACAGAACTGGGCGATCTGCTTGATGAGGGCCTTTTCCGTCTCGCCGGTCAGCAGGGACATGTCCACCTCAGCCTGGGCGGGCACCTGCACGCCCTCCTCGCCCAGAGTCCGCAGCAGCGAGCAGATCCGGGCGTGGGCATACTCCACGTAGTAGATGGGGTTCTCGCTGTCCTCCCGGACGGCCAGACCCAGATCGAAGTCCATCTGGGTGTCGGGCTTGGCGTTGAAGAACCAGCGGGCGGCGTCCACGGGGATCTCGTCCAGCAGGTCGCTCAGGGAGATGGCCTTGCCGGTACGCTTGGACATGCGCACCACCTCGCCGTCCCGCAGGAGCTTCACCAGCTGCATGAGCACGATGTCCAGCTTCTCGGAGCCATTGAGGCCCAGGGCGTCCAGCGCGCCCTTCAGGCGGGCCACATGGCCGTGGTGGTCGGCGCCCCAGACGTTGATGACCTTATCGAAGCCGCGGACGGCGAACTTGTTGCGGTGGTAGGCGATGTCGGCGGCGAAGTAGGTGTAGAACCCGTTGGCGCGGCGCAGCACGTCGTCCTTGAGGTCCAGCTTCTCGATGTCCGCTTCTTTCTTGCCGGCCTTGCGGAAGTGGTCCCGGAGAATATCGGCGGTCTTGAGCCACACGGCGCCGTCCTTTTCATAGGTCCAGCCCCGCTCTTCCAGCAGCGCCACGGTCTCGGCCACATAGCCGCTTTCGTGGAGGGTGGACTCATAGAACCAGTTATCGTAGTGGATCTTATAGCGCTCCAGGTCGGACTTCATCTTGGGCAGGTTCACGGAAAGGCCGAACTGGGCCAGCTTCTCCTGACGCTCCGCCTCGGGCACGTTCAAAAGCTCGTCGCCGTGCTGGTCATAGTAGGCCTGGGCCAGATCCCGGATGTCGCCGCCCTGATAGCCGTCCTCCGGGAAGGCCACCGCGTCCTCGCCCAGAATGATCTGGAGATAGCGGGCCTCGATGGAGTGGGCGAACTTGTCGATCTGATGGCCGGCGTCGTTGACGTAGAACTCACGGGTCACGTCGGCGCCGCAGGCAGAGAGCACGGCGGCCAGGGTATCGCCCAGCACGCCGCCCCGGGCATTGCCCATGTGCATGGGACCGGTGGGGTTGGCGGAGACGAACTCCACCATGATCTTCTGTCCCTTGTGGGTGTCGGCGGTACCGTAGGTGTCGCCCTCGGACTCCACGGCGCTCATGACGCCGGCATACCAGCTGTCATGGAGGCGGAAGTTCAAAAAGCCGGGGCCTGCGATCTCCGCGGAGGTGAAGTAGGTGCCCTCCAGATTCATATGATCCAGCAGAGCCTGGGCGATGTTGCGGGGCGGCTGGCGCAGCGCCTTGGAGGCTGCCAGAGCAAAGGTAGTGGTAAAGTCACCGTTGGCCGTGTCCTTGGGGATCTCCACCGGCGCGGTCTTGACCTCCGCCCGGGGCAGCGTACCGTCGGCCACCGCCGCTTCGTAGGCGGACATGGCCAGCGCCGCCGCCTGGTCTTTCGCGTTTTGGATCATGTTGATCATATCTCTATCCTCTTTCGTTGGTTTATTGGTTATTTCCGTTTTACCCGGATCTTGAAGCAGTTGCGTCCCGTGACCGTATGCTCTACGGCGATGGAGTACTGGATCTCCATGATGCCGCCCCGCTCCGTCAGGTTGTGGCGCAACCGGCTGGTCTGCACATCCACGGCCAGTTCTCCGTAGGGCGTCTCGTAAAGGGAGGTGTGCTGCCGTCCCTCCTCAAAGATCATCTGGGAGTTCACCGTGCCCGACCGGGTCAGGGTCACCCGGCCGCCCTCCACGGCGAACGTGGTAGTGGTCCCCTCCATGCCGGTGAGGGCCGTCTCCTCATAGGAAAGGCGCATGCCCTGCTCCGTCAGTTCCAGTGTTCCCTCGGTCATCAGCTCCGTCTGATCCGGGTCGATGCCGTCAAAATACTGCTCGCCCCGGATGCGCAGCAGCACCGGCAGCTTTTCCTGGTCAGTATTCCTCAATGTCAATCCTCCGTGCCCCGTGATGAAGATCCTCCTGCAAAAAGAGGGAGGCCAGGTTCTCAAAGTCCTCCGCCCGGTCGCTGACGAAAAACTCGGACTCGCCCCGCTGGGTCTCGTCTGCCCGCAGGCCGCGGGACTTGAGCATGCGCTTGAGTTCGAATGCCCCCTCTTCTCCGGCGGACACCAGCTCCACTTCCGGCCCCATGACATCGGCGATCACATCCGTCAAAAGCGGGTAGTGGGTACAGCCCAGAATCAGGGTGTCGATGCCGCTTTGGCGCAGGGGCTCCAGATACTCCCGGACCACCGTCTCGATGACCACGTCCCCCGGACGCACCCGACCGTTTTCCACCAGGGGCACCAGCAGCGGGCAGGCCTTCTCGATGACCCGGATCTCCGGGTCCAGATCGCGCAGGGTCCGGCTGTAAGCACCGGAGCGGACGGAGGCGGGCGTTGCGATCATGCCCACATGCTTGTTTTTCGTCACAGCCGCGGCCCGGCGGCAGGCAGGCTCCACCACGCCCACGATGGGCAGGTCGTTCTCCTTCTGCAGTGTGGGCAGCGCCGTGGTGGTCACGGTACCGCAGGCCACCAAAATGGCCTTGAGATCAAAGGACCGGAGAAACCGGACATCCTGCCGGGCATATTTGAGCAGCGTCTCCTGTGACCGGCCGCCGTAGGGCACCCGGGCGGTATCGCCGAAGTAGATGAGATGTTCTTCCGGCAGGATCTGCCAGAGGGCGCGCACTGCCGTCAGCCCGCCCAGGCCGGAATCGAACACGCCGATGGGTCGCATATCCATACGCTCTTCAAAACTCCTTCTGTCCCTCCGGGCCGCCTGGAACCCGGCTTACATCTAAGTTATATATTATACTATGGGCCGCCGTAGGCCGCAAGACAGATTTTAGTCTTTTTACCCTGTTTTTTGTGTGGAATTTTACCGGCGGCTTTGCTATAATCATACCATATGGAAATTATGGACCATGCGGGAGGTGTTTGTCCAATGAAGATCGAGCTGACGGAGCAGCAGTTCCGCTATCTGCTGGACTTGGTATACATAGGAAACTGGGTGATCAACTCCACCCGTGAGGATGACCGGATCCAGGAATACGACCAGGTGGAGAGCCTGGTGTTTTCCCACTGTCTCCAGCACAAGATGAGCAAGCTGGTGGAGCTGTACCGGGGCGAGCTGATCCCCTCCAGGGCCTTTGCCGACGGCGGCATCCACGAGGCCATCGAAAACTATGAAGATGTGGTGTTCTACGAGATCCTGGCCGAGGAGCTTGCGCTGCGGGATATGGATGGTGAGCCTCTCACCCGGGAAAATTACAGTGAGCTGATGGATCGGATCGACACGTACTTGTCGGAATTCGACCAGCACGGGACAGACCACATCAGCGTGGATCTGGACGAGTGACGCCGGCGGGGCAAGCCCCGCATTTGGCGTAAGGAAGCACAAAGGGATAAAAAGGAGAACGGATATGAGCGAGACATCCAAGGTATATTTTGCGGACTTCCGCTGCCCCAGCTGGCGGGAAAACCTGCCTCAGAAGCTGGCCCGGCTGATGATGACCGCCGGCTTCGGCGACATCGACATGGAGGATAAATACGTCGCCATCAAGATGCATTTCGGCGAGCCCGGCAACCTTGCCTACCTGCGGCCCAACTGGGCCAAGGCCGTGGCAGACCTGGTGAAGAGCCAGGGCGGCAAGCCCTTCCTCACCGACTGCAACACGCTCTACGTGGGCGGCCGGAAAAACGCGCTGGACCACATTGACTCCGCCTATGTCAACGGCTTCACCCCCTATTCCACCGGCTGCCACATCCTCATTGCCGACGGCCTCAAGGGCACGGACGAGGTGGAGGTGCCCGTGGAGGGCGGCGAGTACGTCAAGTCCGCTAAGATCGGCCGGGCGGTGATGGACGCGGATGTGTTCGTCTCTTTGACCCACTTCAAGGGCCACGAGCAGGCGGGCATGGGCGGGTGCCTGAAAAACATCGGCATGGGCTGTGGCTCCCGGGCCGGCAAGATGGAGCAGCATAACTCCGGCAAGCCCTTTGTCAAGGAGAAAAAGTGCGTGGGCTGCGGCGCCTGCAAGCGCATCTGCGCCCACGATGCCCCCCAGATTACCAATGGCAAGGCCACCATCGACACGGATAAGTGCGTGGGCTGCGGCCGCTGCCTGGCGGTTTGCCCCAAGGACGCCATCCAGTGCCTGTTCGACGAGGCGCCCGCCATTTTGAACAAGAAGATCGCCGAGTACACCAAGGCCGTGGTGGACGGCCGTCCCTGCTTCCACGTGTCGCTGGTGGTGGATGTGTCCCCCAACTGCGACTGCCACGCTGAAAACGATGTGCCCATCGTCCCCGATGTGGGCATGTTCGCCTCCTTCGATCCCGTGGCGCTGGATCAGGCCTGCGCCGACGCGGTGATGGCTCAGCCCGCCGCCCCCGGCTCTGCCCTGTATGACGATGGCTGCGACGGCAGCTGCGCCGACCACTTCCGCGCCGCCCATCCGGACACCGACTGGGAGGTCTGCCTGGAGCACGCCGAAAAGCTGGGCCTGGGCAGCCGGAAATACGAGCTGGTCAAGATCTGAGAAAAACCGAAAACGCCGCCGTGGTTTTCCACGGCGGCATTTTTTTGCGCCCTCCGGCCTTATGCGAAGGTCACCACGGTGCCGGTCTTGCCGTCCAGGGCGTCCAGGGCCTTGTCCAGACTGGTGATGATGGCCCGCTTGCCGGGGTTGGAACGGACGAACTGCATGGCCGCCTCCACCTTGGGCAGCATGCTGCCCACGCCGAACTGCCCCTCCCGTACATACCGGGCAGCCTCCTCCAGCGTCAGCTGGCCAAGATCCTGCTGGTCGGGCTTTCCAAAGCGGATGGCCACCTTTTCCACTTCCGTCAAAATCAGCAGCACGTCCGCCTCCACCTCCTCGGCCAGGAGCTCAGCAGCAAAGTCCTTGTCGATGACGGCGGCCACGCCCTCCAGGGTGCCGTCCGGGTTTTCCACAACCGGCACGCCGCCTCCGCCGCAGGTGATGACAATGGCGTGGTCCCACAAAAGCCGCACCGCGCCGATCTCCACGATCCGCCGGGGCCGCGGAGAGGCCACCACACGCCGCCAGCCCCGGCCTGCGTCCTCCCGCATCACATAGCCCTTTTCCGCCTCCAGCCGCTTTGCCTCCTCCGCGTTATAGAACGGGCCGATGGGCTTGGTGGGGTTCTGGAAAGCCGGGTCATTGCGGTCCACCACCACCTGGGTGGTCAGCGACACCACCGGGTAGTCCTTGCGCCGCTTGTTCAAAGCATACTTCAGAGCCTGCTGGATATGATAGCCGATATACCCCTGGCTCATGGCGCCGCACACGTCAAAGGGCATGGGCGGCACCACGTCCTTTGCCGCCTCACTGGCCAGGACGATCCGCCCCACCTGGGGGCCGTTTCCGTGGACCACCGCCACCTCATAGCCCCGCTGGCTGATGCGGGCGATGGACTCGCTGGTGCGCTTGACTGTCTCCAGCTGGGCCTGGGCCGTGGGCTCGGCCCCCTTGGACTGCAGGGCGTTGCCGCCCAGGGCAATGACAATTCTCTCGGGCATATACGCGTCTCCTTTCCGTATTCGCCCCATAGTGTCTGCCGCCGCCGGGATTTTATGCGCGCTCCGGTCAGGCGGGAAGTTTTCCACACGGCGGCGATGGAACGTGGAAATTTCTGCGTTCTTCCATCATACTTTCCTCTCCGGCGGGCATGCTAACGCATATCGCAACGAGAGGTGACCACAATGACCAACAAACGACTGGGCAAGCAAACCGTGGCACTGGCCACTCCGCCGTCCATCCGCGCAGGGGCATGCGTGGGGGGCAAAATGGAAAAGGCCGGGCCGCTGGCCGCCTGGTTCGACTGTTTGGAGGAGGACTCCTTTTTCGGCCAGCAAACCTGGGAAAAGGCGGAGTCCTATATGCAACAAACCGCCCTTTCCCTGGCGCTGGAGAAAGCGGGCCTCGCGCCGGAAAATCTGGACTATGTGCTGGCGGGCGATCTTCTGAACCAGTGCATCGGCTCTTCGTTCTGTCTGCGCTCGTTCCAGATCCCCTTTTACGGGCTATACGGCGCCTGCTCCACCATGGGAGAGTCGTTGTCCCTCGCCTCCCTGCTCATTGACGGCGGCTTTGCCGACCGGGCTGCCGCCATGACCTCCTCCCACTTCTGCACGGCGGAGCGGCAGTACCGCATGCCGGTGCCCTACGGCAACCAGCGGCCGCCCACGGCCCAGTGGACCGCCACGGCAGCCGGATGCACCATTCTGGAGCGGGAGGGGGACGGACCCTATATCACCCACGTGACCTGCGGAAAAATTCAGGACAAAGGCATCTGCGACGCCAACAACATGGGCGCCGCCATGGCCCCCGCCGCCTATGATACCCTCTCCGCCTTCTTCCGGGACACCGGCACGGCCCCGGAGGACTACGATCTCATCGTCACCGGGGACCTTGGCAAGCTGGGCCACGAGATCGTGCGGGACCTGTTCCGCCGGGACGGCGTGGAGCTGGGCAGCCGATTTTTAGACTGTGGACTGCTGCTCTATGACCTGAAAGGACAGGACATGCACGCCGGTGCCTCCGGCTGCGGCTGCTCCGCCTCCGTGTTCAACGGATACCTGCTCTCGGGACTTCGGGAGGGCCGGTGGCGGCGGATCGTGTTCGCCCCCACCGGGGCGCTGCTCTCCCCCACCAGCGCGTTTCAAAAAGAATCCATTCCCGGGATCTGCCACGCGGTGTGCATCAGCACCTTCCGCTGACGGCCCGGTCCCATCCAGGAGGCTCTATGGAATATCTCAATGCATTTTTGTGCGGCGGCATTCTCTGCGCCATCGGACAGATCCTCATCGACCGCACCACCCTCACCCCCGCCCGCATCCTCACCGGCTACGTGGTCACCGGCGTGGCCCTCAGCGCCCTGGGACTGTACGAGCCCCTCATCCGCTGGGGCGGCGCCGGGGCCACCGTGCCCCTGACGGGCTTTGGCCACACCCTGGCCGCCGGCGTGGAAAAAGCCGTGGCGGAGCAGGGATGGCTGGGGGTCCTGACCGGGCCCCTGAGCGCGGCCGCCGGCGGCATCACCGCAGCGGTGGTGTTCGGCGCCGCGGCGGCGTTTTTGTTCCGACCCGGCAGCAAGCGATAAATACCCACGGGACGCGCCTTGCAGCGCGTCCCGTTTTCGCCGTGTTTTGTCACCATTTTGTTGGTTCTTTCGTCGAAAAAGATGGTATACTGAATTACAACCATTTTCGACAGAAAGGATCATTGTCATGCGTCGCTGGATGTGCTTTTTTCTGGCAGTCTGTTCCCTGCTGACCCTGACCGCCTGCGGGCAGACCCCGCCGGAGCCGGAGGCCGACTCTCCCGAGGCCCCTGTGGAGGAAGCCCAGGAGCCGGAGGCCCCGCCGGAGCCGGAGCCCTATTCCATTTACGATCCCACCGTCATGCCCGAGGGCGGCAGCCGTGACGGCGTCACCTACGCCGCCTATGACGGCATCGTGGAGCACCTCTTCTTCCACCCGGTAGTTGCCTACCCGGAGCTGGCCTTTGACGGCGATGCCCAGGCCGACGGCATCGACGACTTCATGGTCACCGCCGACGAATACCGCGCCATCCTCCAGAGCGTCTATGACCGGGGCTATGTGCTGGTGGATATTGCCGACGTGTGGAGCGAGACCACCGATGAAAGCGGCAACGCCAAAATGGTGAAGAACACGTTGTACCTCCCCGAGGGGAAAAAGCCCCTCATCCTCTCCTTTGACGACACTAACTACTACGAGTACATGCTCTCCAACGGCTTTGCCTGGAAGCTCGTCATCGGAGAAGACGGAAAGATCGCCTCCTACGGCAAGGACCCGCAAGGCAACGAGGTCGTCTCCCGGGACCTGGATGCCATCCCCATCCTCGATAAGTTCGTGGAAGAGCACCCGGACTTCTCCCCCTTCGGTGCCAAGGGCTGCCTGAGCCTCACCGGCTATGAGGGCATCCTGGGCTACCGCACCCAGACAGACACCAAGAGCTGGACGGAAGCCCAGGAGCAAAACCGCCAGAAGGAGCGGGAGGCCGTCAAGCCCATCATTGCCGAGCTCAAGCGCACCGGCTGGACCTTCGGCAGCCACACCTGGGGCCACATCCGCCTGGGCACCAAGTCCCTGGAGACCATCCAGGCGGACACCAAGCGGTGGTTCGACGAGGTGGGCTCCCTGGTGGGCCCCACCACCATTTTGTTCTATCCCCACGGCGAGCGGCCCGACGGGGACGACTGGCAGAAAACCGGCCCCGTGTTCCAGTACCTCCAGAGCCAGGGCTTCCGGGTATTCTGCTCCGTGGGCATCAACAGCTTCAGCTATATCAAAAAGGACATCAGCGCCGTCATCTGTGACCGGCTCCACCCGGACGGCACTACCCTCCGCGGAAGCGACAAAGTGATCGGCTGGTACAGCCAGTTCTATGACGCCCGGGACATCATCGACCTGGACGTGCGGCCGGACCGCGGCGTCCGCTGGACGCCCAAGAGCGGCGCTTGACCATACAGGAAAGGAGAACCGCCATGAAAAACAGCGGTATTTGTCCAAAATGCGGCAGCGGAGACATTTTGAAAGTTCTCAGCTACACCAACCGCTTCGGCGGCGGAGATGTCATTTTGACAGATAATACGCTGCCTGTTTTGCTTTGCGGTGTCCAGGTCCCCCGTTATGTCTGCTGTTCCTGCGGTTATTCCGAGGAGTGGATCGATCCCAAAAACCTTTTGAAACTCAAAAAGCAATACGGCCGCCCGTGAGACTGCCGCATCACCACACAGAAAAGGAGTGGTTCCATGACCCGTGAAGAATTGAAAGCCGCTGCCGTTGCCATGCTGGACCGGGCCTATGTGCCCTACTCCCACTTCCCGGTGGGGGCGGCGCTGGAGTGCGCCGACGGCACGGTGTTCACCGGCTGCAACATTGAAAACGCCGCCTACTCCCCCACCATCTGCGCTGAGCGGTGCGCCGTGGCCAAGGCGGTCAGCGAGGGACACCGGGACTTTGTCCGCATCGCCGTGGCAGGCCGGTGCGAGGACTTCTGTGTGCCCTGCGCCGTGTGCCGTCAGGTGCTGCGGGAGTTTGCCCCCGACCTGGAGATCATCTGTCTCAATGGCGCCGGAGAATCCCGTACTTTCACCTTATCCGAGCTGCTGCCCCACAGCTTCGGGCCGGAATTCCTGGGGCACACCACTCCCTGAAAACCGCAAACATCAGCAAAGCCCGCGCCTTACGGCGCGGGCTTTTTTGTCTCTGCTCATTTTTTCCGCAGTTCCCGGATGGTCATGACAACGATATAGACCAAATAGGCCAGAAAAATCAGTCCCACGGGAAGCAGGACCGCTGCGGCAATAAAATTCCCCGCCAAGGCGCTGAGCGCCCGCCAGACCAGCTCTCCCATCGCTCGCTCCTTTCTCTCTTACCGCACTTTACCTTGCCCGGAACACCCGGATGAACCAATCGGCCAGGTCCCCGAATACGGCTCCCAGCACCACCGGAAAAAACATACCGACAGAGGCCTGCACTGGGCGGCACCGCCCCCTTTTCTTTTAGTGTACCACGGCACTTTTTCCACAGCAAGGTGGAAAAAGGCGGCGGGAATCCCCGCCGCCTTTTTTACACCACTTTTTCAAAATAGAAGAACGTCTCGTCCTCCCCCTTTTTGCGCATGCAGGAGGAGAGCATCTTGTAAGAGGCCTGGTTCTCCTTGAAGCACTTGGCCACCACACGGCTCAGATGCACCTTGTAAAGGGCCCACTCCGCCACAGCGGTGAATGCCTCCGTACCGTAGCCAAAGCCCGCGTACGCCTTGTCGATCCGGCAGCCCAGCTCCGCGCCGCCCCGGCAGTCGAACCGATAGAGCACCGCCTCGCCGATGAGTTTTCCGTCCAGCCTGACGGCGAAGTTGGCCGCCTGGCGGTTTTCGAAGTCCCGGTTGGCCACGTCGAAGAAGCTGCGCTCCGTGACGGGGCCGCCCAGGCCGCCCACATCATCGTAGCCCCACCAGCGGTTGCGCTCCCCATCCAGCACCAGGGCATTGTAGGCGGGGATATCCGCCTCCGTCAGAGCCGAGAGGGTGAGCCGCTCCGTTTTTAGCTCCGGGATGGCTTTCACATGGGTCAACAGCTCGTTCTGGGGCTCAAAGCGGTACTTGGGCGCCAGCTTAGCCGGGCCGTACTGGAGCTTGGAGGTCCGAAGGCCCCGGTCCGCCGCGTCGTCCTCCCGGTTGATCCACTGGCAGCCGTCGCCGAAGGCGTCGGCAAAGGCCTGCACCAGGGTGGGGTACACGCCGGTATAGGAGTAGAGGGCCTTTTCAATGTGGATGATCAGGGTCTCCCCGCACTTTTCCGCAAGGGACAGGGCGATGAGCTTGTCCCCGTCGAACATGCCGCCGGCCAGGAACCAGGGCTTGCCTGCCATGGCCAGCATTTTCTGGGCCAGCTTCAGCTCGTCCCGGGCCTTGGCGTTGTCCCCCTTGGGGAACTCCGCCTCGTAGTCCTGCCAGAAGGCCTCGATGATCGCCTGATCGTCCTTGCCCAGGGGGCGGAACTGGGCATCCGGCCACTTGGAGCGGAACTTGTTGATGTGGTTGCGCTGGCCGGAATAGCGCCGGCCGGCGAACAGCTGCAAATCCTCCCGATAGTATACATAGTCCCGCCAGGTGCGCACGTCGCTCACGTGCACATAGGGGTACCGGCTCAAAAGCCGCCCCGCCTTGCACTCGGGCACCACGGAGATCACCTGAGGGATGCCCTCCTCCAGGCAGTAGTTCTCGATCAGATCCAGCGCCGCATCCTCGTCCCCCTCCGGACCGGGAACGGGATAGTCAAAGACCACCTGTCCGTCGATGCAGTTACGCACGATGAGGCATCCGGCCGCCTCCGTCCAGGTGGGGTGGAGGGTACTGCGCCACATGAGCTTGGTACCCACCGAGTATTCGCATAGTCCGTAGTTGCACCGCTCATAATATTTGCGCAGCTTGGCGGCGTTCTGTTTGGTCACGGATTGAAATTGTAACATGTGTTTTTACCTTGTCTTTCTTTTTTGGAATAGAGTTTTCTATCGTCGCGCCCGCCCCCTCTCTTGACACCGGGAGGAAAAGGGCGTATCCTACATGCATGATTTGAATGAGGGGTATTCAAAAATAGAATGGGAGAGAGGGATCATTGTGAAAAATGAGAGAGGCTCCTGGGCCAGCAACGTGGGATTCCTGCTGGCGGCCATCGGCTCCGCCGTGGGCCTTGGAAACATCTGGGGCTTTCCGTACAAAATGGGAAAATCCGGCGGATTCACGTTTTTGATCGTGTATCTGCTGTTGGCCGTATTCGTGGGCTTTATCGTCATGGTCAGCGAGCTGGCCATGGGCCGCAAGGTGGGCCAGGGCGTCATCGGCTGCTACACCACCCTTTCCAAGCGCTTCAAGTGGGTGGGCTGGCTGGCCGTGTTCTCTCCCTTCGTGGTCATGAGCTTTTACGCCGTTCTCGGCGGCTACTGCATCGAGTATATGGCCCTGAACCTGAGCACGCTGGCCTTCCCCGCGGAGCTTGCCTCCGGAGCGGAGCTGTTTGACTCCATGCTGACCAATCCCTTCGGCAGCATCTTGTTCACGCTGCTGTTTCTGGTGATCTGCTATCTCATCAACCGGGGCGGCATCTCCGGCGGCATCGAGAAGTTTAACACCGTGGGCATGCCGGCACTGTTCATCATGCTGGTCATCATCATCTGCCGCAGCCTGACCCTGCCCGGCGCCATGGAGGGGTTGAAGTTCATGTTCGTGCCCGGCTATGCCGTCAGCGCCGGCTTCATCGACAAGGCCCCCGGCTTTCTGACAGTGCTGGCCACTGCCGGCGGCCAGATGTTCTTCTCTTTGTCCCTGGCCATGGGCGTCATGTTCACCTACGGCTCTTACCTGAAAAAGGACGAAAACCTGGTGAAAAACTCCATGGTCATCGTGGGCGCGGACACGCTGGTGGCTGTCATGGCCGGCGTTGCGGTCATCCCCGCCGCCGTGGCCAACGGCATCCAGCAGGGCATGGACGTCAGTGAGATCGCGCTGGGCGGTCCCAGCCTGCTGTTCGTCACCCTGCAGGACGTGTTCAGCGCCATGGGCCCCATCGGCCCCCTGTTCGGCGTGATCTTCTATCTGCTGGTGCTCATCGCCGCCATCTCCTCCGCCATTTCCCTCATTGAGGTAGTGGTCACCTTCTTCCTGGACCGGGGCGCGCTCCACGGGAAAAAGGGCGTGCGAGAGCGGGTGGTGCTCATCGTGTGCCTGGCCATTATGGCGGAGGCAGCGCTGGTAGCCGTGGACGGCCTGGGCCGCAACGGCGTACCCGTGCCCTTTAAGGAAAGCGCCGCGCAGGTGCAGCTCTCCGACGGCAGTGAGGTGGCTCTCAAGGATGCCACTGAGGCTATGATTGCCTCCGGCACCGTGAAATATGCCCCCTGGAACGACAACTGGCTGGACTTCATGGATATGATGTCCGAGGGCATCGCCATGCCGCTGGGCGCCCTTTTGATGAGCCTCATGGTAGGCTGGGAGATCCGGCCCAAGCTGGTACTGGAGGAGGTCCATCTGGGCAGCAGGCGGCGGATCGACAGGTTCTACTCGCTGTGCATCCGCTTCATCACGCCCATCGGCATGGTGTTGGTGCTGCTGGGACAGGTGAATGACTTCTTCGCCCTGGGATTGTTCGTCTGAAGCTCCAAGCTTCATTTACTCCAAATCCCGGAAATATGCAATCGTATATGCAACAGGAACGGAAAGCAGAGCCAAAATGGCTCTGCTTTCTCATTTCAACCCGATATAGGCCACGCCGTAGCAGCCGGGGCCGGAGTGGGTACCGATGACGGCGCCCAGCTCGTCCCAGGCGTAGTCCCGGATGCCCAGGGCCTGGACACACTTGTCCCGATAGCCTTCCATGGTCTCCAGACACCGGGAGTGGCCGAACACGACGCAGTGGCGGCTGTCCACCGGATACTCCCGGAAAAAGTCCAGGGTGTAGCTGAGGATCTTCTGCTTGCCCCGCACCTGGCCCACGGACTTGACCTCTCCGTCCACGATGGCCACCACCGGGGAGATGCCCAGCATGGTGCCCAGCACAGCCGTGGACGCGGAGATGCGACCGCCCATTTTCAGATACTTCAAGGTGCCGATGAAGGCCACGAACCGCACCCGGTGCTTCAGCTCCTCCAGCGCCGCGGCGATCTGGGCGCCGGTAGCGCCCGCGTCCCGCATGCGCACCGCCTCCCGCACCAGAAGGCCCTCGCCGATGGTGACGTTCAAAGAGTCCACCAGATGGAGCCGCTCGCCGCCCTTTGCCATGTCCTTGGCGATCTGGGCGGACTGGAACGTGCCGGAGAGGCGGGAGGACATGATGATGGCCACCACCTCGTCGCCGTTTTCCAGGAGAGGCTCAAAGGCATCGCAGTACTCCTGGGGATTGACCTGGGTGGTCTTGGGCAGGATCTTGGCCTGGGCCTGCTTTTCGTAGAACTGTTCCTTGGTAATGTCAACGCCGTCGGTATAGACGCCGTCCTCGAAGATGACCCGCATGTGCAGCATGTGGACGTTCAGCTCCCGCTGCTCCTGCTCGGTCAGATCGCTGGTGGAGTCCGTAATGATCTGGACAGCCATGGTCGCGCTCCTTTCGCGGCTTTGACGCCGAATAGTTGGTATCTACTATACGCAAACTTCCCCAAAAAAGCAAGAGTCTCGCGGTTGACACCGCCGGGCCGGTCTGCTTTACTGTTGCTATGCAAGAGAGGAGGCAATGCCCATGAACCAATGGGAACGGATGGTCTCCGGCCAGCTTTACGACGCCGGAGATGAGGCTCTGCGAAAGGCCCGGCAGCGGGCGAAAATACTGTGCCGGCAGTATAACGACGCCCCGCCGGGGGACGACGCCGCCCGGGCGGACATTCTGCGCCGGCTGCTGGGGTCCATGGGAAAGGACTGCTGGATCGAGCCCACGCTCCGCTGCGACTACGGCACCAACATCTCCGTGGGGGACTATTTCTACGCCAATTACGACTGCGTCTTTCTGGACGTGGCCCCCATCACCATCGGAAACAACGTGATGGTGGGTCCCCGGGTATGCTTTTATGCTGCCGGGCATCCCATCGCAGCCTCCGTACGGAATACGGGGCTGGAGTTCGGCGCCCCCATCACCATTGAAGATAATGTCTGGATCGGCGGGGGCGTGTCCGTCTGCCCCGGCGTCACCATCGGCGCGGGCTCCATCATTGCCGCCGGGTCCGTGGTGACCCGGGATGTGCCGCCGGGCGTGGTGGCGGGGGGCAATCCCTGCCGGGTGCTGCGGCCCATCACCGACGCGGACGAAGCCCGCTGGCAATCGCAGCGCCGGGCCTATGAGGAGGAGCTGTACACAGCCTCCCGCCAGGAAACATAACTCTCCCCCGCTCCCAAGCGTAAAAGCGCCCGGACAACTGTCCGGGCGCTTCCTTTTTCAGTTCATCTGACGGCGCCGGGAGAGGTTCATGGTGCCGTCCTGCATGTTGTTCAGGGAGTCCAGGCTCTTGCCGGTGCCGATGGCCACGCAGGAGATGGCGTCCTCGGCGATGACGGTGTGGATGCCGGTGCGGGCGGTGACCAGCTTGTCGAAGCCGGAGACCAGGCTGCCGCCGCCGGTCATGACGATGCCGTTGGTGGAGATATCCGCCACCAGCTCGGGGGGCGTGCGCTCCAGCACGGAGTGGATAGCCTCCATGATGCGCTCCACGGGCTCTTCAAAGGCGTCCATCATCTCCACGGAGCTGACGGTGACCACACGGGGCAGACCGGTCAGCAGGCACCGGCCCTTGACGTCCATGGTCTCCTCTTCCTCCTTGGGGAACACGCAGCCGATCTGCTTTTTCATCTCCTCGGCGGTGCGCTCGCCCACCAGCAGGTTGTGCTTGCGGCGCATATACTTCACCACAGCCTCGTTGAGCTGGTCGCCGGCGATCTTGATGGAGGCGGACTCCACCACGCCGCTCAAGGAGATGACGGCGATGTCGGCGGTACCGCCGCCGATGTCCACCACCATGTGGCCGTCAGGCTGGGTGATGTCGATGCCGGCGCCGATGGCGGCGGCCACGGGCTCCTCGATGAGATACACCTTCCGGGCGCCGGCCTGGATGCCGGCGTCGATGACGGCGCGCTCTTCGACCTCCGTGATGCCGGAGGGGACGCAGATGATGACCCGGGGCTTGAAAAAGGAGACGCCAGCCACCTTGTGGATGAACTCCCGCAGCATACGCTCGGTCATGTCGTAGTCGGAGATGACGCCCTCGCGCAGGGGACGGATGGCGATGATGTTGCCGGGGGTACGGCCCAGCATGGCCTGGGCCTCGGCGCCCACTTTCAGCAGCTTGCCGGTATTTTTATCCAGCGCCACCACAGAGGGCTCGTTGAGCACGATGCCCTTACCTTTTACATAAACCAGAACCGACGCGGTACCGAGGTCGATACCGATATCCTTTGCCATGGCCATATATTCCACCTCATTTATCTTTCTTTCGTTATCAGCAGCGGTTTACCCGCACAGAGTCATACAGATTATATTATATCTGCATTTTGCCCGATTGCAACCCTATTCTTCCGTGTTTTTGTGAACTTTTTTCTCACGGCTGAGGGCCACCGCCGCGCAGACCACGTCCTTTGCCCCGGCGGCGTACAGCTCCCGGACACATTCGCCCAGCGTGGCGCCGGTGGTGCAGATATCGTCAACGAGCAATATGCGCCGTCCGGCGGCCCCCGGCAGCGCCCGATAGACGCCCAGCACGTTGGCCCGGCGGGCAGCCGCCTCCGTCAGAGTGGACTGAGCGGGGTTGTCCTCGATTTTTTCCAGGAGCGCCACGGGCTTTGTGTCCCAGCAGCGGCAGGCGCTCTCGGCCAGGAGCCGGGCTTGGTCATAGCCCCTGCGGCGCAGCCGTTTGCGGCTCACCGGCACCCAGGTCACCACGTCAAATTCGCCGGAAAAATGCTCCGCCGCGCACCGGGCCACCAGCTGGCCCAACGGTTCTGCCGCTCCGGGCGCATAGTGAAATTTCAGATGCAGCAGCGCCCGGCGCACCGATTCCTCATACCACAGCGGCGCGGCGCAGACGCTCTGTCCCACTTTCCGCTCACAGAGATGTTCCTCGATCCACGGCAGGGTCTTTTCGCATTTGGGGCAGACCCCCGGCTCGTTCAGCACGCAGCCGCAAAATGGGCACTTGGGCGGAAACAGCACATCCAGCAGCCGCGCATACCACGTCCGCTTCACTTTTTCCTCCTGGGGTACGGGGCCATCTCGTCGGTGAGGCCCACCAGATAGTCCACACTGACGCCGTAAAACTCCGCCAGTTGGACCGCCAGGTGCAGCGGAAGCTCCCGCTCGCCCCGTTCGTATTTGGAATAGAGAGACTGGTCGCAAAGCAGCAGCGCTGCGACCTCCCGCTGTTTCAAATCTTTGTCCTCCCGCAAGTCGCGGATTCTCAGAATCATATACATCACCGAGATGATTCTATCCAGAGGACATATTGTACTATCCATTTTAGGACTATTTGTCCAAACTGTCTGTTATTTTCTTGCTATCATTATTTCTGACGGGCTGCAAGCAAAAAAGAGACTCCGAAGAGTCTCTTTTTTCACACTTTTTCTCCGTCGCCGCTGTGGGCCAGACGCCACCTGAGGCCGGAGTAGCGGCGCTGCTGGCGGTCGTTTTCCGCCATGGCCCGGATGGCCGCGTCGTCCCCCACCACGATCATCAGCTCTCTTGCCCGGGTGAGGGCCGTGTACAGCACGCCCCGCACCATCAGCGACGGAGCCGACGGCAGAGCGCACAGCACCACGCAGCGGTACTCGCTGCCCTGGGCCTTGTGGACGGTCTGGGCGTAGGCAAGGTCCAGCTCACTGAGCTGCTCCACGCCGTAAAGGGCCACCCGCCCGTCAAAATCCACCGTCAAAAATTCGCCGGAGGGGTCGATGTCCACGATCTTGCCTACGTCGCCGTTGAACATGCCGGTGCCCACGGTGCCGTCCGCCTTTTCCCAGACCACGTTGTAGTCGTTGCGGGTCTGCATGATGCGGTCTCCCTGGCGGAACAGCCGCTCGCCCCACTGGATCTCCCGCCGGTCGGGGCTGGGGGGATTGAGGGCTTGCTGGAGACTGCGGTTGAGGCGAATGGTGCCCGCAGGGCCCTTGCGGGTGGGGGTGAGCACCTGGATCTGGTCGGCGGGCACGCCCATTTTCTCCGGCAGGCGGTGCTCCACCAACTCCACCACCGTGCGCACGGCCCGGTCCGCCTCCCGGCGGCACAGGAAGAAAAAGTCCCCCTGGTCGTTACTCAGCCGAGGCGGCTGGCCCAGGTTCACCGCGTGGGCGTTGCGGATGATGGCAGACTCCGACGCCTGGCGGAACACCTCCCGCAAAAATACCGTCTCCACCCGGCCGCTGCGAATGAGGTCGGAAAACACATTTCCGGCCCCCACGGAGGGCAGCTGGTCCGCGTCGCCCACCAGAATGAGCCGGGTGCCGGGCCGCAGGGCCCGCAGCAGCGCGGAGAAAAGTCCCACGTCCACCATGCTCATCTCGTCCACGATGACGGCGTCCGCCTCCAGCGGCTCCTTCTCCGTTTTCTGGAACGTGAGCTGGTGGGTGGCGTCGTTCCAACTCATGCCCAGCAGCCGGTGGACCGTCTGGGCTTCCATGCCCGTCAGCTCGCTCATGCGCTTGGCGGCCCGGCCCGTGGGAGCCGCCAGCTGGATGTCCAGGCCCATGTTCAAAAGCAGGGCCACGATGCCCCGGACGGTGGTAGTCTTGCCGGTGCCAGGCCCGCCGGTGAGGATGAGCACCCCCGCCCGGGCGGCCAATTCCACCGCCTGGCGCTGCTGGGGGGCGTAGGTGATGCCCTGGCGGCGCTGGATGTCGTCGATGACTCGTCCCGCCTCCGCGCTGCGGTCGGCGTCAGCGGCAAGCAGGGCGCAAAGGCGCACACAGGCGGAGCTCTCCGCCTCCCACAGCCGCCGAAGGTAGCAGGCCTCCACATTGGCGATGCGCTGGCAGATCACCTCCCGGCGCTCCGTCAGCTCCTCCAGCGCCCGCTCCACCAGCTCACTCTCGCACTCCAGCAGCTGGCCCGTGGCGGCCACCAGCTTGTCCCGAGGCAAAAATACATGGCCGTTATTTTCGTTGTGGCTCAGCTCAAACAGCACCGCCGCCTGGAGCCGCTGGCTGCTGTCGGCAGCCAGACCCATGCCCAGAGCCATCTCGTCCGCCAGGGAGAATTCCACGCCGCAGCCGTCGGCGCTGAGAAGATACGGGTTGGCGCGGATCATCTCCAGCGCCGCGTCCCCGTAGCGCTCCCGCAGCTCCATGGCCAGCACCGGGGGCAGCTGGTGGCGAGCCAGAAACTCCATGAGCCGACGAAGGCCCATGTGGCGGCGGAAGCTCTCGCCCATCTCCTGGGCCCGGCGCTCCGTCACGCCCTTGATGAGGCTCAGGCGCCGGGGCTCCGTCTCCAGAACGTCCAGCGTCTCAGGCCCGAACCGGTCCACGATGCGCCGCGCGGTGGCGGGCCCCACACCCTTGATGACGCCGGAGGCCAGGTAGCTGAAAATCTCCTCCTCGTCCTCCGGCAGGGCCCGCTCCAGCTCCACGGTGCGCAGCTGCTCCCCGTGCTGGGGATGCTGCTCCATGACGCCGGAGACCGTCAGATGCTCGCCCGGCGCGGCGCAGGGAATGCAGCCCACCACCGTGACCACCTCGCCCTCCTCCGTGAGGAGGCGCAGGACCGTATAGCCGTTTTCCTGATTTTGAAAGATGATACTATGTACGGTACCGTCGTAGGTGGTCAGCTCTTCCATGTCGTTTCCTCTTGCTCCTTTTTATTCCACCGCCAGGCGGTCGCCCTCCGCCAGGGTGATGTTTTCCGTCCGGCCCGCCATGTACTCGGCCAGGGACCGGGCGTCCGCGCTCATGCCGCAGTCCGCCAGCACGATCCTGGCCCCCGGCAGCCGGTGGCACAGTCGCTTCAGCTCCCGCACGTCGGCCTCCATGGCCAGCGCCTGGCCCCGCAGGGGCAGCACCAGCAAAAGGCCGGGCACCGTAGGCCGCCCGGCATGAAGCAGTGCCCCGGCCACCAGCCACACCACCGTGGTCATGCCCACGGCGGAGAAAAAGGCGATGCATCCATCTTGCAGCAATACCATCCCAAATCACCTCGGGATAGTCTATGCGCCGGGGCTGTCCGCTGTCAATTTACGCTCCGCGGGTGATGCCGAGTTCGGCCAGAATGGCCTCCTCCCGCGCCCGCATCTGTTTTTTCTGAGGGCCCTCGTCCAGATGGTCATAGCCCAGCAGGTGCAGCACGGAGTGCACCACCAGATACGCAAGCTCCCGCCGGTTGGAGTGGCCGTACTCCTTGGCCTGGGCCGTCACATGCTCCCAGGAGATCACCATGTCCCCCAGGGGAACCAGGCCCGTGCCCGGGTCGGCGTCCTCTGCCTCCGGCAGCTGTCCCGGCGTCAGGTCGAACTCCGGGAAGCTCAGAACGTCCGTAGAACGGTCCACGCCCCGCATGTCCAGATTCACCTGGTGGATGGCCTCGTCGTCGGTGATGAGCACGTCCACCTCGCAGGGGAAGTCCACCCCCTCTGCCGCCAGGGCCGTGCGGATGACCTTGCGGATAAAGGCCCGCCGGTCCTCGCTGATGCCGGGCACATCTGCCGTCACAGGGATATAATGCCGCTTTGCCATGTTACTTCCTGCCTTTCCCGCCGTTTTTCACGTCCTCATAGTGCTCGTAGGCCTCCACGATCCGCTGCACCATCACATGGCGTACCACGTCCGCGTTGCTCAGCTGGCAGATGCCGATGCCCTCCACGTTCCGCAGCACCCGCATGGCCTCCTTGAGGCCGGAGGCCTTGCCGTCGGGCAGGTCGATCTGGGTCACGTCGCCGGTGATGACGATCTTGGACCCGAAGCCCAGGCGAGTCAAAAACATCTTCATCTGCTCCCGTGAGGTGTTCTGGGCCTCGTCCAGGATGATGAAGCTGTCGTCCAGGGTACGGCCACGCATGTAGGCCAGGGGCGCCACCTCGATGTTGCCCCGCTCCAGGTACTTCTGGTACGTCTCCGCTCCCAGCATGTCGAAGAGGGCGTCGTACAGGGGCCGCAGGTACGGGTCCACCTTGCTCTGCAGGTCGCCGGGCAAGAAGCCCAGCCGCTCGCCTGCCTCCACCGCCGGACGGGTGAGGATGATGCGGTTGACCTGCTTGTCCCGGAACGCCTGGACGGCGGCGGCCACGGCAAGGTACGTCTTGCCGGTGCCCGCCGGGCCCACGCCGATGGTCACGGTGTTGCGGAGAACGGAGGCGATATACTCCTTTTGTCCGATGGTCTTGGGCTTGATGGGACGGCCCTTGGCGCTGATGCACAGCACATCGCCCGTCAGCTCCGTCACCTGCTCCTCCTTGCCCGAACGCACCAGGCCGATCACATAGCGCACATTCTGCTCGCCGATGGTCTCTCCCCGGGAGGAGAGGGTCAGCAGTGCCTGGATGGCCTTGACGGCAAGATACACGTTCTCTGCCTCGCCCTCCACCCGGAGCTCGCCCTCCCGGTTCACCACGGTGACGGAAAACTCCTGCTCCAAAAGGCGGATGTTCTCATCAAACGATCCGAAGATATTCACGGCCTGCTCCAGCCGCTCGATGCTGATTCTCTGTTCCAATGGTTCCTCCACTCCTATCGCTTTGCCGGACGCGATCTGTCCGGATTGTCCTGATAGATGGGCACCGTTTCCCCGATCTGCTCCTCGCACTCCGCCCGCAGCGTTACCAGCACGCCGCCGTCGGTGCTCCGGGAGGAGCACAGCACGGAGCGCACCTGCCCGTAGGGGTCCACCAGGGTGTGGAGATACGCCTCGAGCAGCGCCCCGGCCGCCTGTTCGGCCGCCTGGGGGTCCACCGCCGACGGCTCCGTCTCGTAGAAGCGGTATCGCTCCGTCACCATGGTCACCGGCAGCGGAAGTCCAAACAGGGAAAACGGATGTCTGGTGGTTATTTTATCATATTTCCGCCCCTCGATGCTACTGTTTGAAAAGAATTTTACCCGCTCTTTTCCGATGACCAGGGAAACGCACAGCTTCTCCTCCCCGGTGTAGCGCTTTTCCTGGGCTGACAGCGGCATCACCGTGGAGAGGGTATACCAGGTGCGGGCCTGCACCGTGCCCATGCCCGCCAACAGCCGGGCGCCGAAGGTGTCCGTATCCTCCACACCGGAGATGAGCAGCTGCCCCTCTTCCACCGCCGTGCCAGGCAGCACGCATTTGACCCCCTCCAGGGCCCGCACCTGCTGCACCAGTCCCGCCCGGCGGGCCACCACGTTGGTGGGCTGGCGCTCATCCACCATCTCCGGAGCCATGACCCGCTCCCGTACCTGCACATAGGCCCGGCAGCCGGACACGTTCACCGTCATCCAGCTCAGCTCCGGGATCTCCAGCAGCACATGGTTGCGGATATCCTCCGCGTCCAGGGAAAAGCCGAAGGTGCCGATGCCCACGCCATTTTTCTCCAGCGCCCGCAATATCTCCTCCTCCGCGACGGTCTCATTTCCCTCCACGGTAAAGTCCCAGATGAAAAACGAGCCTATGGACATACATGCGGCGCACAGCGCCAGCCCCGCAAGCAGGGCGTAGCGTTTGCGGAAGCGCCCCACAAAATAGGGCATCCCTTCCCGCCGCACCACCGTGATGGTGCACTCCAAATGCTTTGCGGCCTGCCGCAGGCCATGATAATCCCGGCGGCTCAAGCGGCAGGTGAATGTGGTCTCGCTCTCCCAATCGAGATCCCAGAACGCCAGATTCCGCTCACCGCACAGATTCAGAATCCGCTCCGGGAACGGCGCCTCCACCCGGATGCGCACCTGCCCCCGCATGCGGTTGACGATCTCCTTGAGCATTTATCTCACCCACTCCACCGCATCGATGCGGCCGCTGAGCCGCAGTTCCTCCGCCGTCATGGCCGTCAGCGTCAGATGCTCTCCCCGCAGCCGCAGCACGCCGCCGGACGTATTGATGTCGATCTGGGTCTCGCTGTACGCCAGAATCCCCGTGTGCCGCTCCAGATACAGCTGGCGGCTGCCGATCATCTCCAGGTGGGGCAGCCGGGCCACCACATCCGCCGGCAGGTCGAAGAGCTCCGCCACGCTCCCCAGCACACTGCCGCGCTCTTTCCGGTTCCGTTCCATATGCGTTCACCTCACATCCAACCCTATGCGCCGGGCTCGTCCCACTTGCCTTGCATGGATCTTCCCGGCCCGGCATAGATATCCATGGGTGATGTGTATGAAGTTCCGGCGGCAGGCCCTGTGCCTTCTGGTCCTGGGCGTTTTGATCTGGTTTTTGATGGACGCGCAGTCCGTCCGCTCCGCCGCATTGGAGGCGCTGGAGCTGTGCGCGGCGTCCGTGATCCCGGCGCTCTTCCCGTTTCTGGTGGTGTCCACGCTGCTTTTGAAGCTGGGCTTCGGCGAGGCCCTCGCCCCCTGGCTGGCAGGGCTCATGGCTGTCTCTTATACACATCTGACGCTGCCGACG
>URKI01000032.1 GCA_900548505.1 uncultured Oscillibacter sp.
GGCTGGCAGGGCTCATGGAGCCGCTTTTTCGGGTGGGCGGCGCGGGGGGCGCGGCGCTGGTGCTGGGCCTTGCGGGCGGCTACCCGGTGGGCGCCCGGACGGCGGCGGAGCTGTACACCGCCGGTTCCCTCAGCCGGGAGGAGGCGGAGCGGCTCCTCTGCTTTGCCAACAACTCCAACCCCGTCTTTCTCATCAGCGTCCTTGGCGTGGGTGTGTTTGGCTCCGTGCGGACCGGCGTGTGGCTCTGGCTCATCCATATACTCTGCGCCCTTTTGACGGGGCTTTTCTTCCGCGGGAATGGAAGTTCCTTTGGACGCCAGTATGTGAAAAGGCAATCCGCTTCACAGAATATCTCCTTTTCCACCGCCCTGGTACAGTCCGTCCGGGAGGGAGTGGGGGCCATTTTGTCCGTCTGCGCCTTTGTGGTGTTCTTCTACGTGCTCTCCCGGCCGCTGCTCTCCCTGGGTGGGACAGCTGGTACCGTGGCCGTAGGCATCACGGAGCTTTTTTCCCTGACGCCGCTGCTGATGCCGGACCGCATGGGCTTTGCCCTGGCCGCCGCCATGTCCGGCTGGGGCGGCCTCTCCGTGCTGTGCCAGACGGCGGCCGTGGTGGAGAAGAGCGGTCTTTCCATGGGCCGTGCCGCCGCGGGCAAGGCCGTCCACGGCCTGCTCTCGGGGCTGCTGGGCTGGCTGCTGGCCGGGTATGTGCTGGCATAACAATACCCTCCGCTGCCAATTTCGACAACGGAGGGTATTGTTTCGTCAATATTCTACAATTTGTATCATCTTTGTCCCTTGTCGTAAGGGATGCCCTCTGCCTTGGGCGCCCGGGACTTCTGGGAGGTGAACGCCAGAACCACCAGGGAGATGATATAGGGCAGCATGTTGTACACAGAGCTGGGCAGGTTCAGCGCCTGCAGCACGTCAAAGCCGGAGTACACATTGCCCAGGGCCCGGAAGAAGCCGAACAGGATAGCCGCCAGGGCGATACGGGTGGGCTTCCACTGGCCAAAGATCATAACGGCCAGGGCCAGGAAGCCGAAGCCCGCCACGCCGTTTTCAAATTTCCACTCGCTGACGCCGGCGGTGATATACACGATGCCGCCCAGGCCGCCCAGTACGCCGGAGATCATGACGCCGGCATAGCGCATCTTATAGACGTTGATGCCCACGCTGTCCGCCGCCTGAGGATGCTCGCCGCAGGCCATGAGCCGCAGGCCGAACCGGGTCTTGTACAGCGTCACATAGGCGATGACCAGCGCCGCCGCGGCCATCAGCATGAACCAGTTGAACTCAAAGGAGCCGATGTTCACCAAAAAGGCCTTCTTGGGCTCGATGTACTGGATGGTGGAGGAGACGTTGTCCACGCTCTCGGCGGTGTTCATGGCCTTGACGAACACGGTGGCCGCCGCGGTGCCCAGCAGGTTCATGGCGGTACCCACCAGGGTCTGGTCGGCCTTGAAGTTGATGGCCGCCACTGCCAGCAGCAGCGAATAGAGGAGGCCCAGCAGCATGCTGGCCAGCGTCACCAGCAAAATGATGACCGGGGCCGATGTGCCGGCAGGCAGGAACTTCATCATCAGCGCGCCGCCCAGGGCGCCCATGACCATGATGCCCTCCAGGCCGATGTTGATGACGCCGGAGTGCTCAGAGAAGCATCCGCCCAGCGCCACCAATACCAGAACGGAGGCGAAAATCAGCGTATATTGCAGAAGCAGTGTCATTTCGTCTCGCCTCCCTTCCCGTGATCCGCTTCCCGCTGGGCGCGCTTTTCATCCCGGCGGTCCAGACGCTGGTTGAGGATATACTTGAAGAACAGCACGAAGCTGCAGAGGTAAATGATGATGGCGGAGATAAAGTCGGAGATCTGGGCGGAGTACATGGTCTTATCCACGTAGGCGCCGCCGTTGGTGATGTGCTGGATAAAGAGGGACGAGAGCACGGCGCCGATGGGATGGAGGCCGCCCAGGAATGCAGCGGCGATGCCGTTGAAGCCCATGGCGGGGATGGCCGACTGAGTGCACTGCCACTGCTCGAAACCGGTCAGGTACAGCATGGCAGCACCCATGGCGGCAAGACCCCCGGAGATGGCCATGGTGAGGATCAGGTTGCGCTTTTCCGCCATGCCGCAGTACTTGGCGGCAAACTTGTTGCAGCCGGTGGCCTTGAGCTCATAGCCCAGCTTCGTCTTGTCCAGCAGCACCCACACACCCACAGCCACCAGTACCGCCAGGGGAATTGCAATGGTCACATACTGGTTGTTGCTGAAGAGGGCACCCAGGCCCAGGCTCGGCAGCAGGGCGTCCGGATTGACGGTGGAGATGTTCACCGTATAGGGGCTGGTGGGCTCTTTCACGCCGGTGAGGATGGTGTTCACCAAATACAGGCTGATCCAGTTGAGCATGATGCAGGAGATGACCTCATTGACGTTGCAGTAGGCCTTCAAAATGCCGGAAGCGGCGCCCAGCAGCGCGCCCGCCACGATGGCCACCAGCATGCACACATACCAGGGCATGCCCCAGGCCAGGGCGCAGTAGAGGCTGGCGCCGGCGCCAACCACGTACTGACCCGCGGCGCCGATGTTGAAAAGGCCCACTTTATAGGCAAAAAGAACCGATAAACTGCACATCAGCAGGGGTGCGGTCTTGGCCAGGGTGTTGCCCAGGTACTTGAGCTGGGCGGTAGAGCGGGAATAGGTCATGAAGTTTTTGACGATGGTCAAAATGGCCTCTCCCGCGCCGCTGGGATTGATGAGCAGCAGGGCGATGTAGCCGATGAGGAGGCCCAGCAAAATGCAAAGCAGCGACGCCAGCAGTGACTGGACCGCGCCGTTTCGCAAAAGCGATGTCTTTTCCTTTTTCACTGCTTACGCCTCCTTCCGCTTCGCGCCGGCCATGTACAGGCCAAGCTCTTCCACCGTGGTGGTCTTGGGGTCCAGCTCGCCCACGATCTCGCCCTCGTACATGACGAGGATGCGGTCGCTGAGTGCCATGACCTCATCCAGCTCCAGGCTCACCAGCAGCACGCCTTTGCCACTGTCCCGCTGGGAGACGATCTGCTTGTGGATGTACTCGATGGCGCCCACGTCCAGGCCACGGGTGGGCTGGACGGCAATGAGCAGCTCCGGGTCCTTGTCGATCTCCCGGGCGATGATGGCCTTTTGCTGGTTGCCGCCGGACATGCTGCGGGCCACGGTAACGGGGCCCTGGCCGGAGCGCACGTCGTACTGCTCGATGAGCCGGGAGGCATAGGAGCGGATGGCCCGGCGCTTGAGGAAGCCGGTCTTGGTGACAAACTCCGGCTCAAAGTACCGCTGGAGCACCATATTGTCCTCCAGGGAGTAGTCCAGCACCAGACCGTGCTTGTGGCGGTCCTCCGGGATGTGGCTCATGCCCATGGTGGAGCGGCGGCGGATGGAGGCGTGGGTGATGTCCTCGCCCCGCAGGCAGATGCGGCCGCTCTTGGCAGCCTCCAGGCCCGTCAGGCCGTAGACCAGCTCCGTCTGGCCGTTGCCGTCGATGCCTGCGATGCAGACGATCTCACCGGCCCGGACCGTAAAGGAGACATTCTTGACTGCGTTGTTGTTGTGGGACTTGGAGGCGATGGTGAGCCCCTCCACCTCCAGGATGGTTTCGCCGGGCTTGGCGGGCTCCTTATGGACCACGAACTCCACGTCGCGGCCCACCATCATCCGGCTGAGCTCTTCCCGGGAGGTCTCTGCGATATTGACGGTGCCGATGTACTTGCCCTTGCGCAGCACGGAGCAGCGGTCGGCCACCTCCATGATCTCGTTGAGCTTGTGGGAGATAAAGAGGATGGACTTACCCTCGGCAGCCAGGGAGCGCATGATCTGCATGAGCTCTTCGACCTCCTGGGGCGTGAGGACAGCGGTGGGCTCGTCGAAAATGAGGATCTCATTGTCCCGGTAGAGCATCTTCAGGATCTCTGTGCGCTGCTGCATGCCCACGGTGATATCCTCCACCAGGGCGTCCGGGTCCACGTGCAGCCCGTACTTCTCGCTCAGAGCCATGACCTTTTTGCGGGCCTCGCCCTTTTGCAAAAAGCCGTGGCGGCAGGGCTCCACGCCCATGATGATATTGTCCAGCACCGTGAAGCACTCCACCAGCTTGAAGTGCTGGTGGACCATGCCGATGCCCAGGGCGTTGGCGTCATTGGGATCGCGGATCTCCACTTCCTGTCCGTCCTTTTTGATGACGCCCTCCTCCGGGCGGTACAGTCCGAACAGCACGCTCATCAGCGTGGACTTGCCAGCGCCGTTTTCGCCCAGCAGGGCATGGATCTCCCCTTTTTTCAATTGCAGCGTAATATCGTCATTGGCCACAATGCCGGGAAAGCGCTTGGTGATGTGCAGCATTTCAATGGCATATGGATGTTCCAAGTTCACGACCTCCCCCTTCTTCCTGTTTTTTTCACATAGGGTTATGCTTTATTGTACTATATTTCCCCTTATAATTCAAAACAAAGTTGCGGGAAACAGAAAAAAAGAGGACGGGAAACTCCCGTCCTCTTTTTGATGCAGGGGTGATTACTTGATGTTGCCGTACTCGTTGACCGTGACAGCAGTGGTCGCGGGCATGGCGGTGGTGTCGTTGGAGACGGTGATGGTGCCGTCGAACATGCTCTTCACCAGTTCCTTGTAGTTATCCTGGGTGAAGGTGTCGGTCCACTGAGTGGACTCCATGGGCAGCTGGACATAGTTGGCGGTGGGATCGTCACCGGACACCAGGCCCAGAGTCTCGATCTTGCCGCCGTAGTTGGCGAAGTTGCCAGCAGCGATCTCGCTGAGGATGTGCTCCACGGTGGGAGCCAGACCCTTCATAGCGGAGGTAACGGTCATACCCTCGCCGTAGCCGCCGTCGATGATGCCGGCCTGGTCCACGTCCACGCCGATGACCTTGCCGCCGACCTTGGCAGCAGCCTCAGCCGCGGAGGTGTAGATGCCGCCGCCGCAGGCGAACACGACTTCCACACCCAGGGTCTGATACCAGTTGTCCATGTAAGCGGTGATGTCGGCGTCGCCGGCGAAGGCGTTGCCGTAGACATACTCCACAGTAGCAGTGGTGCCCAGATCGGCAGCCGCAGCGTCAGCGCCCTGAACGAAGCCGTAGCCATAGCGGACCACAGCGGGGACAGCCATGCCGCCCAGGAAGCCCAGGTGGGTGTAGCCCATCTTCACAGCAGCGTAGCCGGCCATGTAGCCGCACAGCTCTTCCTGATACACAGCGCAGTACACGTTGGAGGGCAGGGTGTAGTCACCCAGGTCGCCCTCGCCCACGTCCAGCGCCACGAAGGTCACGTCGGGATAGGTCTCGGCGGTCTCCTTGATGGTGTCAGCGAAAGCATAGCCGGGCATCACGATGACAGTGTAGCCCTCATCCACAGCGGACTCGACCATGGCCACGCGCTCGGCGGTGGAGTCACCGGCGGGCTTGAAGTAGTTGAACGTGACGCCGTTGGCCTCGCAGTAAGCCTTGCAGGCCTCGTAGGTGGTCTGGTTGAAAGACTGGTCGGTAATGTCACCGTAGTCGGTGATCATGGCGACGCTGAAATCAGCGGTGCCCTCAGCGGGAGTCTCGCCGCCCTCGGCGGGGGTCTCCTCCTTGCTGCCGCAGGCAACCAGGGACAGGGACATCACCAATGCAAGCGTCAAAGCAAGAAACTTCTTCATTGGAATCTACCTTCCTTCAAATTGTTTGATCTCTCCATATGGACAGATCTGTCCTTGCAGGACAGCCCTATTATATCATTCTTTACATGGATTTCAATCAATTTTCACATTTGTTTTCCTTTTGTCCATATTTTTGGTCAAAAAGGAAAATTTTTAACGGCAAACACAGGACTTGTCCGTCAGCCCTTTTTGTCCATCTCCACAGCCACGCCCAGGGCGATCTCCATCATGCGGGTGAAGGTGGTCTGCCGCTCAGCGGGAGGCAGCTCCTCCCCGGTGACCAGGCTGTCGGAGATGGTGCACATGGCCAGGGCACGCTTGCCCGCCTCGGCGGCGTTATAGTAGAGAGCCGCGGCCTCCATCTCGATGGCCAGCACGCCCATCTCGCCCCACTTCATGGTGTCGCCGGCCTTGTTGTAAAACACGTCGGAGCTGAGAAGGTTGCCCACCGGGGGCTCCACGCCCATGCGCCGGGCCACGGCCACCGCCGTCTCCAGCAGGGTGAAGTCCGCGATGGGGGCGAAAGTACCGCCCAGGCCGAACTGGTGGGCGTAGTTGGAATCCGTGCAGGCACCCTGGGCCAGTACCACATCCCGCAGCTTGAGCTTGGGGGAGATGGCGCCGGCGGAGCCGATGCGGATGATGTTGTCCACATCGTAGACGTGGAACAGCTCATGGGAATAGATGCCGATGGAGGGCATGCCCATGCCGGAGGCCATGACGGACACCCGGGTGCCCTGATAGGTGCCGGTGTAGCCCTGGATGCCCCGGACATTGTTCACCAGCTGGGCGTTTTCCAGGAACGTCTCGGCGATGAACTTGGCCCGCAGGGGATCGCCGGGCATCAGAACGGTTTTTGCGAACGCGCCGGAGGCGGCTTCATTGTGCGGTGTACCCATATCTCTTAACCCTCCATGGCCTTCACGGCCTTGACGATGCGGCTGGTGCCCAGTCGGGAGGCGCCCAGGGCGATAAAGTCCTCGGCGTCCTTCAGGTCGGCGATGCCGCCGGCGGCCTTGATCTTCACATTGGGGCCCACATGCTTTGCAAAGAGGGCCACATCCTCCCGGGTGGCGCCGCCGGTGCCGAAGCCCGTGGAGGTCTTGATATAGTCAGCGCCGGAGTCGGTGACGATCTCACACATCTTGATCTTTTCCTCGTCGGTGAGGAAGCAGCACTCGATGATGACCTTCAAAAGCTTTCCGCCGCAGGCCTCCTTGATGGCCCGGATCTCTCCCAGCAGCTCATCCCACTTCTTATCCTTGACCCAGCCCAGGTTGATGACCATGTCCACTTCGTCCGCGCCGTTTTTTACAGCGTCGGCAGCCATGAAGCACTTGGCCGCGGTGGTGTCGTAGCCGTTGGGGAATCCGATGACCGTGCAGATGGGCAGCTTGCCCGCCACATACTCTGCCGCCTGGGCCACGTAGCTTGCGGGGATGCATACGCTGGCGCAGCCGTACTTCATTCCGTCGTCGCAGATGGCCCGGATCTCGTCCCAGGTGGCCGTCTGCCCAAGGAGCGTATGATCGCACTTGCTGAGGATCTTTTTCACTTCCATTGCAATTTCTCCTTTATTGTTTGATACCGCACCGGCGCGGTTTGCGTCTATACGATGTAGTATACCAGTTTTCCGAAAGGCTGTCCAGCGCCCATGCCCTTGTCAGCCATGGCCGCCGGTGCTACAATGAGAATACTTTTTTCAATGGAGGAACCACCATGAAGCGCACTGTGATTTCTTTTCTGTGCATCTGCGCCCTGATGCTGGGCTGCGTGCCCCTGGCCGGGGCGCTGGAGGGCGAGTCCCTTCGGGCGGCGGATACACTGGCTACCCTGGGATTGGTGCAGGGCACGTCCGACGGTGATTATGATCTCGATGCTCCTGCCACCCGCGCCCAGGCAGCCGTGCTGCTGGTGCGCCTGGCGGGCGCCCAGGCGGATGCCGCTGCCGATCCCTGGTTCGCCGGATTCCGGGATGTGCCCGCCTGGGCCATCGACGCGGTGGACTACGCCGCCCACCAGGGCTGGGTCACGGGCGTGAGCGAGACGTCGTTCAACGCAGCGGGCAATATCGACGCCGGAGACTGGTTCGCCTCGCTCTTGCGGATGCTGGGCTATGAGGAGGGCCGGGACTTTACTCTGGCTGACGCAGCCTCCTTTGCATGGCGCGCCGGACTCACCACCCGCTCCTGCGACGGCCCCATGAGCCGTGGCCAGCTGTTCTTGTCCATGCAGGACGCCCTGACCTTCCCCTATCGGGACGGTAGCGAGACCGTGGTGGAGCGGCTCATTCGTTTGGAGCTGACGCCCCGCTCCGCCGCCAGTGCCCTGGGCCTGCTGGACACCACCCTCTCCGCCCGGCAGCTGGCGGACCGGAGTCTTTCCTCCGTATTCAAGCTGGTGACCTACACCACCCAGGAGAGCGTGGACAACAACGATCCGGACTTTGACGGCAGCGGGTTCTTTATCTCCGCCGACGGACTGGCGGTCACCAATTACCACGTCATCCACGGCGCCATGGAGGCGGTGGCCGTCACCCAGGACGGGCAGCGCTTCCCCGTGGAGCGGGTACTCTACTATGACGCAGGCGTAGACGTGGCCGTTGTGAAGATCTCCACGCTTTCCGAAAGTCACGTCCGCTCCGCCTTTCCCCCGCTGACCATGGCCCCCTCCGGCAGTGCCGATGTGCGCCCCGGCGACATCGTCTATGCCATCGGCAGCCCCCTGGGCCAGGGCCTGTCCGTCAGCAGCGGCGTGGTCAGCGATCCGGCCCGGGGTATCTCTCCCTACACCCTGCCCTGCATCCTCAATACCGCCGATACCTCCCAGGGCAGCAGCGGCGGCGCGCTGTTCAACGAGTATGGCCAGGTGATCGGCATCACCTCCGGCGCCTACCGGGACGGCAACGGCATGTATCTGGCCGTCCCCATCGAGGCCGCCCTCACCGCGGACCTGACCGGCGAGGGCCAGACGCTTCGGCAGGTGCGCTCCATCATGTACGTGGAGCCGGAGGAACCGCCTCAGGCATGAAAAAAGAGCCTTCCCAGTGGGAGGGCTCTTTTTTGTTTCGTATGATTCAGTGGGTCAGGATATACTGCTCCAGCTCCTCCGCGGTGGAAACCACTGCCACGGCGCCTGCTTCCGCCAGCTCGCCGGGGGCCGCATAGCCGAAAAACTCCACGCCTACACAATCCAGACCGTTTTCCCGGGCGCCCAGCACATCGAATTTCCGGTCGCCCACCATGAGTATCTGGGGCTTCTGGGCATCCGTCAGGCCCAGACGGCGCATGGTCTCCCGGATCACGTCCGCTTTTTCCCAGTCTCCCACCGGCGGACTGCCGGTGATGGTCTCCATAGAGGGCGTAAAGCCGAACTTCTCACAGATGGGCACGCACATCTCCTCCGGCTTGGAGGAGGCCACGGCCAGCACATATCCCCGCTCTTTCAGGCGGCGGCACAGCTCCGGCATGCCCGGTGCCGCGGCGTTTTCAAATTTGCCGATGGGCGCGTACCGCTCCCGGAACAGGCGGATCCCCTCCACGGCCTGCTCCGGCGTGAAGCCGCAAAAGCGCATATAGGAATCCTGCAGGGGCGGGCCGATGAACTTCAGCAGCGTCGCCTCCGGTGGGACCGGCTGGCCCATCTTCTCAAAGGCATAGCGCAGGCAGTTGAGAATTCCCTCTTTGGAATCGGTCAGCGTTCCGTCCAAATCAAATAAAATGTAGCGGTACATACCATCTCTCCTTTTTTGCTGGGGAGATTTTATCATCATTTCCGCCTCTGCGCAAGAGGATGCCGCGGTTTTGCCCGGTATCGGGCACAGCAAAAAAGCGCCGCATGGCAGGCGGCGCTTTTTTCAAAGACTATGCAGCCAGACTATCGTATTGGCCCGAGCAATATGATAAATTACAAGCTGTAAAATTTTTTGCAAAATCACTCGTTTCAGGTCACTCGTCCGGTGGTTGATAACGCTTCATCCCGTTGATCACATGAATGACAAACGCTTTTTCCGCGGGAGACAGGCTGCGGACCAGCCCGCTCAAGAAAGCGTCCTGACTGGTCTCGTCCTCCGCCGGGCGCTCCTCACACAGCAAATCGTTGATATCCATATGCAGCACGTTGGCAATGTTCACCAACGTCTGGAGGCTGATTGTCATCAGGTTGTTTTCCAGCTTGGCCACTGCATTGGTCGATATGTCGATTTTTTCCGCAAGCTGCTCCTGCGTGAGACCCGCAAGTTTTCGTGCCGTCTTGATGCGCTTTGCAATCAGCGGATAATCCACTTTGTATCTGTAATCCATATTTGCCGCTCCTTTTCATCAAGGATATATGGATTATTTTCAAATTATAATTGATTATTACTATAAGTAAACATTGACTAAAACTAAATCTTACCCTATACTGTCATAAAAGAGTACTGGCTCGGGGCATTTGACTTTCCATGAAAGCGGCGCAGCGCATCCATCGCCATCAGATCGGGAGCGTGGCTTATGTGTGATTCATTTCATAGATTCTGGCTTGTTTTGCCGTTTTTGCTGCTGGCAGTGATCGGTGCAGGCATTTTTTTGCGGTCTTACCTCCAGCGCAGACGCTCACAGTACGCTGCCAGGCGCCAGTTTTTCTACCGAGCATGCCGAAAAGCCGGGATCACAGGCAGTGAAGATCTGCGCTCCGCGGAGCGGTATCATGCCGCTGCACAGCTGGCCCAGGAATATCATCTTCCCTGCTCCTGTCGGGATACGCTTGGCCGCATCCTGGATGAAGAGAGGCCATTTTATGAAGCCCGCAGGCGCAAGACCAGTTTTTAAAAAGAGTGGACGGCAGCAGCCGCCCACTCTTTTTCTATATTTGCGGATATGGGCCTTCCTTCCGTCCCCTCGCGGAAAAACGCCTGCCCCACCCGGGCAGCTTCCTTCTATCATCCATGCAGCCCGTCACAAAAAAATCCCCGGCCCTTTCGGACCGGGGATCTTGCATCCGTATTGCTTCGGATTAGCCGAAGTAACGCTCCAGCAGGCCCTTGAAAGCCTTGCCGTGACGGGCCTCGTCGCGAGCCATCTCGTGCACGGTGTCGTGGATGGCGTCCAGGTTCAGCTGCTTGGCCATCTTAGCCAGCTCGAACTTGCCGGCGGTAGCGCCGTTCTCGGCCTCGACGCGCATCTCCAGGTTCTTCTTGGTGGAGTCGGTCACGACCTCGCCCAGCAGCTCGGCGAACTTGGCAGCATGCTCAGCCTCTTCATAGGCAGCCTTCTCCCAGTACAGGCCGATCTCGGGATAGCCCTCACGATGAGCGACGCGGGCCATAGCCAGATACATACCGACCTCGGAGCACTCGCCGGCAAAGTTGGCACGCAGACCCTCGATGATCTCCTCGGGAGCGCCCTGCGCAACGCCGACCACATGCTCGGCAGCCCAGCTCATCTCACCCTTCTGCTCGGTGAACTTAGAGGCGGGAACACCGCACTGGGGGCACTTCTCGGGGGGATTCTCGCCCTCGAACACATAACCGCAAACCTGGCAAACCCACTTCTTCATAGTAAAGATCCTCCTTATGTTTTTCAATCGTCTGATCGATTTTCGCTTAGTTCCTCTTGGGATGGTCTGAGTATAACAGTATATTCTAATGTTTTGAAGTTGCTTTTGCAACTTTTAAAAAACTTTTCGAAAACTTCATTTTTTGCACGCAGCAGCTTGGCCTGTAACCCATGCGTACAGAGCCAATCAGATAAAAACAGAGAGGCTTACGCCTCTCTGTTTTATCAGGCAGAAAACCGTTTACTCCTTCTCCGCCAGAGCCTTCGCCTCAGCGATGGCCTTCTCCTGGGCTGCGGGCGGGCACTGCGCCGGACCGAAATTCGCTCCGTTCCGCTTTCCTTACCGGAAAGCTCCACAGCGCTCCTTTGTCCCGGCTTTTTCCCACCGCGGACTGCGTCCGCGCCGGGAGCCCTGGTCGGACTGCCCGTACAGAATCGGATTACTCCTTCTCCGCCAGAGCCTTCGCCTCAGCGATGGCCTTCTCCTGAGCTGCGGGCGGGCAGTCCTCGTAGCGGACGAAGTGGAAGGTAAAGCTGCCGCGGCTCTGGGTCATAGACCGCAGATCGATGGCATAGCTGCCCATCTCGGCCATGGGCACTTCCGCGGAGATCACCTGGCTGCCGTCGCCGGTGGGGTCCATGCCCATCACGCGGCCGCGGCGCTTGTTCAGATCGCCGATGACGTCGCCCATGTAGCTGTCAGGCACGGTGACCTTCAGCTCACCCACAGGCTCCAGCAGCACGGGGTTGGCCTCGGGCAGCGCCGCCTTATAGGCCAGCTGCGCGGCGGTCTTGAATGCGATTTCAGAGGAGTCCACGGGGTGATAGGAGCCGTCATACAGCACGGCCTTCAGGTTCACCACAGGATAACCGGCCAGAGGACCGTGGACACAGGCCTCGCGCAGGCCCTTTTCCACTGCGGGGAAGAAGTTCTTGGGCACGGAGCCGCCGAACACTTCCTCGGCAAAGACCATTTCCTCAGACTCGGGATTGGGCTCAAAGCGGATCCACACGTCACCGAACTGGCCGCTGCCGCCGGTCTGCTTCTTATGGCGGCCCTGCTTCTGGACCACCTTGCGGATCTTCTCACGGTAGGGCACGCGGACGGGAGCCAGCTCCGCCTCCACGTTGAAGCGGCTCTTCAGCTTGCTCATGAGCACATCCACCTGCATGTCACCGGTGCCGGAGAGGACCATCTGGTGGGTCTCGGCGTTGTTGGTGACAGAGAAGGTGGGATCTTCCTCGTTCAGGCGGGCAAGGCCCTGGGCGATCTTATCCTCCTGGCCGCGGGTCTTGGGCACGATGGCCACAGAGTAGCAGGGCTCAGCAAAGGGAATGCTCTTGAGGGCCACGACCTTACGGGCGTCGCACAGGGTATCGCCGGTCTTGACCTTGTCCATCTTGGCGATGGCGCCAATGTCGCCGCAGGAGAGCTCCTTGACCTCGGTGGCCTTCTTGCCGCGCATGACATACAGGCGGCCCAGCTTCTCGGCAGCGCCGGTGCGGGCGTTGACCATGCTCATATCCGGGGTAATGGAGCCGGAGAGCACCTTGACGAAAGAGTACTTGCCGTACTGGTCGGACACGGTCTTGAACACGAACGCGGTGGGCACGCCGCCGGGAGAGACCACGAATTCCTCGGTCTCGCCGTCAGCGCGGGTAGCCTTATGATAGTTGCCCTCCATGGGGTTGGGCAGCAGATCCACGATGTTGTCCATGAGCATGAGGGAACCCATGCAGTTGACGGCGGAGCCGCACAGCACGGGGAACAGGCTCAGCTCCCGGACGCCTTGGCGCAGGCCCTGGATCATCTCGGCGTAGGTGAAGTCCTCGCCGCCGAAGAACTTATCCATGAACTCCTCGCTGGTCTCAGCCACGGACTCCTTGAGGGCGTCGTTGAACTCGGTGATAACGTCCACCTTGTCCTCGGGCACCTCGATCTCCACACGCTTGAGATCCTGCATCTCATAGGCGCGCTTGTTCAGCACGTCGATAAGGCCCGTGACATGCTTGTCCTCGTCCCAGATGGGGACCACCAGGGGAGCGATCTTCTTGCCGAAGCGCTCACGCAAGGCATCGAAAGTGGCGTTGTAGTCGCTGTTATCTTCGTCGGTCTTGGAAATATACAGGAAGCGGGGCATATTGCGCTCTTCGCAGTACTTCCATGCCTTCTCCAGGCCAACGGACACGCCGTCCTTGGCGGAGCAGACGATGATGGCGGCGTCGGCGGCACGCAGGGCCTCCATTACCTCGCCGGCAAAGTCAAACGCGCCCGGGGTATCCAGCACATTGATGCGGCAGCCCTTGTACTCCAGGGGCGCCACAGCGGTGGAAAGGGAAATCTGACGCTTGGTCTCCTCCGCGTCGTAATCGCACACGGTATTTCCGTCAGACACACGGCCCATACGATCGATGGCGCCGGTTATATACAGCAGGCTCTCCGCCAGGGCGGTCTTACCATTTCCGCTGTGACCCAGCAGACAGACGTTGCGGATGTTTTGTACAGAATAGCTCATGATCGTTCCACTCCTTATGTTAGTGCTGTTGCAAGCGGCCCGGCGGTACGCCGGGCCGCTATCGGCTCCGATGACGTATGTCAGATCGCCTAATGTAGAAATTATACAACGACCAGCCGGGCAATACAACCAAAATTTTGGCATGTTCCACATTTTGGGCAGGAAGGAGAAAAAACTCACAAAATTTTGGAGGCTTGCGTAAAAAGCAAGCGCCGCGGGAGAGCCTCCCGCGGCGCCTGAAACGATCTTAATAACGGCCCACCCGGTCTGCCATCACCAGCACCGGCAGTACCCACAGCAGCAAAAACGCCACCAGGGACAGCGGTGAGAGCAAGCGGTATTCCGCCAGGGAGGTCAGATAAAAGGCCAGCAGCGTGCCAAGGGCACTGCCCAGCAGGGAAAGCCCCGTGCACCGCCGGGCGGCGGCACACATGCGGCGGCTGCCCACCACGGCCTCGGCGTAGGGCAGCAGGCCCTCCCGCAGCAGCAGCGCCCGGGGCGCGCCCCGGTCCATCTCCGCCTCGCTGAGAGCCACCCGGGTGCTCAGATCCGGATACTCCACCTTCACCTTTTTATAGAACTTGCGGTGCAGCAGTGCAGGGGTGATGTTGGGGTCCCGGGAGGCCAGAATGGGCACCATGTGACTGCGGCGGATCATCCGCAGGGCAAAGTCCACATTCTCCGAGGCATTGTACTTCACGGCGAACACCGCTGCCAGCTGCCGGTCCACCGCCAGGAAAACGCCGGTTTTCAGATTGATGTTGCCCGGCAGCCGCACCTCCATCTTGCGCATGAAAGAGGCCGAGCCCATGAGCACCGACTCTCCCCGGATGGTGGCGGAGTAGCCGCCTTCTTCATAAAAGCTGAAATCGCAGGCAGTTTCCCGCCATCCACCCTCACTGCGGCAGAGGTCGTCAAAGAGGCGCTCCAGTCCGCACCCGGCGCAGCGGGCCATGGCGGCGGCGTAGCTGTACACCTTGGGCAGTTCCTCCCCAAAGGCCTTGGCACCGTTGAGCTGGATGGTTCCCGGCGGGAACAGGTCCACGTCCGTGACGATGAGCCCCCGGCGGGCGCTGATCTTCTCCGCGCCCTGCCAGCCCGCCACGGCGCAGCCCGTCTTTTGCAGGTGGCGGCTGAGACGGGAAAAGGGCAGGCTCCAGCTCAGAGGCAGGGCAAAGGTAGCTCCGGCGGACAAAATGGCGGACCAGTTCAAAAGGAAGTCGCCGCCGCGGCCCTGGCCCAGGGAGCTCAGTCCCGCAAACACCAGGGACCCTACTGCCACGATAGGCAGCAGCGCCGTCTGCCACAGCGTAGGCATATCGTCACTCTTAAAGGTATTGTAGAAGCCGCGCACCGCGCCGTTTTGCTTGCAGGCACCCTGGTCGGTCTCCGTGACCAGATAGGGCGGCTCGTCGTCCAGCGCCGCCGTGCGCATGGTCTCATAGCGTCCCTGGCTGAGACGGCTGAGCCCCCACTGGGCAAAGGCCAGCGCCGTACAGGCTGCTGCGGCATAGGGGGTGACGGCCGTTCGCTCCGGGGAGAGCAGAGCCGCCGCGCAGTCGCCGGCGGACACCAGGGCGGAAAGGGCAATGAGCACCTCCCCCGTACAGCGGTGCCGGCGCAGCTGGTGCAGCGCCCTGGAAAAGACCTGCCGGCACAAAAGCGCCGAGAGGATCAGGCAGCCCAGCAGGGCCGCCGCCCGGTTGGCAAGGGCGTCAGACCACCAGGGGATCACCACGCCGTACGCCTCCGCCGCCAGTATCACGATGGGCACCAGCGCCATGGCAAAGGCCGCGGGCACCGTGCTGCGGTGGCTCTTCCACGCCCGGCCACAGGCCTCCGACACCTCCGCAAGCTCCGGCTCCGGCGGTTCCTCCGGCTCCGGGGGCTCTTCCGGCGGCTGCGGGATCTGCTCCGTCTCCTCCAGCTTGCGCCGGGAGAACAGTCCCAGCCTGGGGCGGATAAGGGGCTCCCGACGTTCCTCTTCCATCACCGCGTCCACGGTGCTGCCCACTACCTCCTCCAGGGAGATTGGGTGAGGGGAACGGGGCAGGGCCTCCTCCAGAGGAATCTCCTCCGACTCGAGCTCCTCTTCCGCCTCCTCCGGCTCCGGCGGCGCGGCATTTCCCCGGTAGGTGCCGGGAAACAAAATCCGCTTATGGCTCCGCCGGGGCGCCTTCTCCTCCGGCGGCTCCGGGGGCACCTCGTCCGCAGGCGGTGCCTCCTGTACTTCAGCATCCGATGCAGGCAGCTCCTCTTCCGGCTCCTCCGGCGTCTGCTCCTGCGCCTCGGCGCTCACAGTACGCTCCACATCCTGCAGGATCTTCTGCTCCCGGCTGGTGCCGTACTCCGCCAGGATCTCCTCCAGAGAGAAGTCTCCGTCGGCAGGCACGTCCGTTCCCTCCATCAGGGGGTCATAGTTTTTTTCATGGTCCTTTGACGTCATGGGTCTTCCTCTTCAAGATGCGTTGATACCTGGGTGCGCAAATGGAAAGGCTTATGCAAGCCGCTGGCGCACCGCCTCGTAAAGCAAAATGGCAGCGGCAGCGGACGCGTTCAGGGAGTCCAGCTTTCCGCTCATGGGGATGCTCACCAGGAAATCGCAGTTTTCCGCCGCCAGACGGGTCATGCCGTCGCCCTCGCTGCCGATGACGATGGCCGCGGGGCCCTTGAGGTCAGCCTGGTAAAGTCCCGTGGTGCCGCCTGCGGCCGTGCCGAACACCCACACGCCCTGCTTTTTCAGGTCCTTCAAAAGCGCGGGGATATTGGGCACCCGGGCCACGGGCATGTGGGCCACGGCGCCGGCAGAGGTCTTGGCCACCACGGCGGTGAGGCCCGCGCTGCGGCGCTTGGGGATGATGACGCCGTGGGCACCGGCACAGCAGGCCGTACGGATGATAGCGCCCAGGTTATGGGGATCGGAGATCTCGTCGCACACCACCAGCAGGGGGTTCTCCCCCTTTTCGGCGGCGGCGGCAAGCATGCTCTCCACACTCACATACTCCCGCACGGCAGCCAGGGCGATGACGCCCTGATGGGCATGGGTGCGGCTCATGGCGTCCAGCTTGCGCCGGTCCGCCTCCACCACCACCACGCCGGCGGCACGGGCCTTGGAGGCGATGTGCCCCAGGGTCTTGTCCGTCTCTCCCTTCTGGAGATAGATCTTGTCGATCACGGTACCGGCACGCAGCGCCTCGATGACGGCGTTGCGCCCTTCAATGATGCCGTCCGCCTCGGCGGACAGGTTGTCTTTTCTCTGTTCGTCCATATGCGCTCTCCACATTCAAAAGTTTTTCGACATTCAGGTTGTAGTATATCATACAAGCCGGGCACAATAAAGCTTAATTTACAGAAACTTCATCAAAAAGCCATCCCTTGTTCTTGTGAGTTTCCAAGATCTGTGGTATACTGCGTTATAATTTTGGATGCCTTGCCAACCCTGAAAGGAGTTCACCATACATGAATCCAAACGACAACAAAAATAACCAAAGCGGCGGGAAGGGCAGCGGCAACTGGCGGGGGATCGTATCCCTGGTCTGCTGGGCGCTGCTTCTGACCATCATCATCAATTCCGCCACCGCGTACCTGGGCAGCGCGGGACACCAGTCCTCCTCCGTAACGCTGGAATACAGCCAGTTCACTGACATGGTCAAAGCCGGCGATGTGGAGTACGTGGAGTTCAGCAACAGCGAGAACATCCTGCTCATCACCCCGGAAGAAGGCTACGTGTACACCGATCCCCAGGGCATACAGTACACCCGCACCAAAGACGGCTACACCTTTACTGACCCCACAGGGAAGCAGCAGGTGACAAAATTAAGCTTTTTCACTGTGCAGATCCAGTCCAACGATGAAGTGGTCAATCTGCTCAATGAATACGGCGTCAAGTTCAACAAGCCCTATCAGGCCCAGCTCAACCCGTTGGTCTCCGCCTTCATCGAGCTGGTGCTGCCCTTTGTGATCCTGATGCTCATGTTCTCCCTGATCATGCGCTGGATGGCCAAAAAGGGCGGCATGGGCGGTATGGGCGGCCTTGGCGGCGTGGGCAAGGCCAACGCCAAGGTCTATATGGAAAAGTCCACCGGCGTCACGTTCAAGGACGTGGCCGGCCAGGACGAGGCCAAGGAGTCCCTCACCGAGATCATCGACTTTTTGCATAATCCCCAGAAATACACGGAAATCGGCGCAAAGCTGCCCAAGGGCGCGCTGCTGGTAGGCCCTCCGGGCACCGGCAAAACCCTTTTGGCCAAGGCCGTGGCCGGCGAGGCAAACGTGCCCTTCTTCTCCATCTCCGGCTCCGACTTTGTGGAAATGTTCGTGGGCGTGGGCGCAAGCCGCGTCCGTGACCTCTTCAAGGAGGCCAGCAAGGTGGCCCCCTGCATCGTGTTCATCGACGAGATCGACACCATCGGCAAATCCCGCGACAACCGCATGGGCGGCAACGACGAGCGGGAGCAGACCCTCAACCAGCTGCTGGCGGAGATGGACGGCTTCGACCCCACCAAGGGCATCATCCTGCTGGCGGCCACCAACCGGCCCGAGGTGCTGGACCAGGCGCTGCTGCGGCCCGGCCGCTTCGACCGGCGCATCATCATCGACCGTCCCAACCTGGCGGGCCGTCTGGCTACGCTCCAGGTGCATACCCGCAACATCCGCCTGGCCGAGGACGTGAACCTCAAGAAGGTTGCCCTGGCCACCGCCGGCTGCGTGGGCGCCGACCTTGCCAACCTGGTCAACGAGGCCGCCCTCCGGGCCGTCCGCAAGGGCCGCAAACTGGTGACCCAGGAGGACCTGCTGGCCGCCTTTGAGCTGGTCATCGCCGGCACGGAGAAAAAGGGCAGCGTCCTCACGGAGTTTGAAAAGAAGCTGGTGGCCTACCACGAGGTGGGCCATGCCATGGTGGCCTACAAGCAGAAAAACACCGAGCCGGTGCAGAAGATCACCATCGTCCCCCATACCCAGGGCTCTCTGGGCTACACGCTGCTCATGCCCGAGGAGGACAAAACCGAGCTGCGCACCCGGGACGAGCTCATGGCCAAGATCACCGTCTCCATGGGCGGCCGCGCCGCCGAGGAGGTGGTCATGAACACCATGACCAACGGTGCTTCTCAGGACATCCAGGACGCCACCAACGTGGCCCGCAACATGGTGGCCATGTTCGGCATGAGCGAGGAGTTCGGCATGATGGCCCTGGCCTCCCGCCGCAACCAGTATCTGGACGGCGGCTACGGCATGGACTGCGCCCAGGACACCGCCGCCCGCATGGACCAGGCGGTCAAGGAGATCCTGGACAAGTGCTACAAGTCCGCCGTGGAAGTCATCCGGGAGAACCGGGAGGACATGGACAAGGTGGTGGCCTACCTGATGGAAAAGGAGACCATCACCGGCGCAGAGATGGTGGCCATTATCGAGGGCCGGGACCCCGCCACCGTGGAGGACGCCTATGCCTCCACCAACGCAAAGGAGCAGGGCTTCCGCCCCTCCTCTCCCGAGGTGATCGAGCCCGCCGCCAAGAAGGTGCACATGATCTCCCAGAAGATCGAGGCGCCGGAGGAAGCGCCCCAGGCGACGGAGGAGACCGGTGCGGACGCTGCCGCTCCCGCGGAGGAACAGACGCCCGCCCAGTCTCAGGAGCCTGACGGTGGCCAGACCCCGCCCCAGCCGTAAATCAACACCGCAAAACGGCACGCCTCCCGGCGTGCCGTTTTCATAAAAGAAAGGAGCGCATCCATTATGATCCGTCCTGCAACCGAAGCCGATCTTGCCCAGGTGGGCGCCATCTACGACGCCATTTTGGACAAAGAAGCTGCCACCGGCGTAGTCTATACCAACTGGCGCAAGGGGGCCTACCCCACGCTGGACACCGCCCGCACCGTTCTGGCCGCAGGCACCCTCTACGTAGGTGAGGAGGACGGCCGCATCTGGGGCGTGGTGAACCTCAACGGCGAGCAGCTGCCGGAGTACGACGACATCCCCTGGTCCATCGCCGTCGGTCGGGAGCAGGTAGGCGTCATCCACACCCTCTGCATCCACCCCGACCAGGCCGGACGGGGGCGCGGCCGGGAGATGGTGGCTTTCTGCGAAGAAACCGCCCGGGCCCAGGGAAAGACCGTCATCCGGCTGGATACCTGGGAGCACAACGTCCCCGCCAACCACCTCTACCCCACCCTGGGCTATCACTTTGCCGGGGCCACGGAGTTCTTCTTCCAGGGCTACATCCACGAGATCTTGAACTGCTACGAAAAGTCCATCGTCTGAAAGCCTTGCGTCCCAAGGTGTTCCGGGCGCTGCTAACCGTGGGTTGACACCGTTCCACCCTATGGTTGGTGGCGTCCGGGCCGCAAAGCGCGCTATACTCACCCCAGGAAAGGAGGGCTGCCCATGACCATCGGACAGCGCATTGCCCAAAAGCGGAGGGAGCTGTCTCTCAGCCAGGAGGCCCTGGGGCAGGAGGTGGGCGTGTCCCGCCAGTCCATCTATAAGTGGGAATCCGACGCCGCCGTGCCGGAGATCGACAAGCTCATTGCCTTGAGCCGCCTCTTCGGTGTATCCGTAGGGTGGCTGCTGGGGGTGGAGGAACCGCCGCAAGCAGCTGCCGCAGACGAAACAGCGGTCCCGGAAACCGCCCCGGAGGAACTGACGGAGGCTCAGCTCCGCATGGTGGAGAGAATCGTGGAGCGCTACACTGCTGCACTGCCCAAGCCGCCCTCTCTCAGGCGCCGCCGCTGGAACCAGTTCGGAATTGCCGCCGGCGTACTGTGTCTGGGCGCAGTGCTGATCAGCCTCTTCAGCCGCCTGGACAGGCTGAACCAGCAGTATACCGACCTGCAAAATGACCTTGCCCAGGTGGAATCCGGCGTCAACAGCCAGATGGGCTCCGCTACCGGCCGGATCGAAGATATTCTCAAAGCCCAGAACAGCCTGACGGCGGACTACAGCGCGGAGCTGATTCCCACCGCCTCCAGCGCAGAGGAAAACCAGGTGGTATTCTCCGTCCATGCGGTTCCCAAGTCCTATACCGAAGGCACGGAGGTAAAATTCTCCGTAGACAATGGCACCGGCGCCACGATTTACACGCCGGGCGTAGCTGCTCCGGATGGTGGATTCACCGGGACCCTGTCCTGCCAGCTCACGGATTCGATTGCCGTTTCCGTCGTCTTTGAAACGCCTGACGGCGCCCGCTCCACCCAGCTCCTGGAGCGCTTTGACGGTCTGTACAGCAGCACGATGCCCGAAGTCCAGATATATGGCGGCGAACAGCTTTTGTGGCAGCAACCCAACGTGAGTGGGCGCTTCGCCCTGCCGGAACTCATACTTTCAACGTGGCCCGGCAGCACTGCCTCCGCAGCCGATGCGCCCTTGGGCCAATCGGAGATCTCCACCGTCCAGCTGGGACTATTCCTCAACCACACTCTGCTGACCTGGCTGGAGCCCTGTGACGCCCCGGAGGACGAGACCAGCGCCAATGCCCGTTACTTCCGTCTGAGTGAGGGAACCACTTTCGCCATGGCGGAGGAGACGGACGAGCTGGTCTTTGCCGCTGTGGTGACGGACGAGTATGGCCGCCAGGCGGTGTACAGCGACATTCCCTATGTTCTCTCGGGCGGGGAGCTGGGCTGGGTCTCCGCGTCGGATACCTCTGACCACGCCCCGGCCAACTGGAACTTCTGAGAAAAAAGCGCGTCCCCCGTAGTGGGGGACGCGCTTTTCTCATAATTTCCGGCAGCAGACCGATCTGCTGCCTCTTACCGGGCCGGACGTACTCAGGAGAGCTCCGCCTGGCCGGTGTAGAGCTGATAGTAACGGCCCTTCTGGGCGATCAGATCGTCGTGGTCGCCCCGCTCGATGATGCTGCCCTGCTCCAGGACCATGATGGCCTTGGCATTGCGGACGGTGGACAGGCGGTGGGCGATGACGAACACGGTGCGCCCGGCCATGAGCCGGTCCATACCCTTTTCGATGATCTTCTCCGTCCGGGTATCGATGGAGCTGGTGGCCTCGTCGAGGATCAGCACCGGCGGGTTGGCGCAGGCCGCCCGGGCGATGTTCAAAAGCTGACGCTCGCCCTGGCTGAGGTTGCCGCCGTCGCCGGAGAGGGGCGTCTGATAGCCTTGGGGCAGGTGGCGGATGAAGGTATCCGCGCCAGCCAGGCGGGCGGCGGCCTCCACCTCCTCGTCGGTGGCGTCCAGACGGCCGTAGCGGATGTTGTCAGCCACGGTGCCGGTGAACAGATGGGTATCCTGCAGCACAACGCCCAAAGAGCGGCGCAGGGAGTCCTTTTCGATGTCCCGCACATCGATGCCGTCGTAGGTGATGGTGCCGGACTGGATCTCATAGAAGCGGTTGATCAGGCTGGTGATGGTGGTCTTGCCGGCGCCGGTGGAGCCCACGAAGGCGATCTTCTGGCCCGGCTTTGCGTACAGGGAGATGTCGTGGAGAATGGTCTTGCGGGGATCGTAACCGAACACCACATGGTCAAACCGCACGTCGCCCCGCAGGGGCACCAGGGTGCCGTCCTCCTTTTTCCACGCCCACTCGCCGGTATCATAGGAGGCCTCCTGCAGCGCGCCGCCGCGGTCTTCCGCGACCCGCACCAGCTTGACCTTGCCCTCGTCCACCTCAGGCTCCGTCTCCATGACCTCAAAGACCCGCTCAGCGCCGGCCACGGCGGCCAGGATGGTGTTCACCTGCTGGGAGATCTGGGTGATGGGCTGGCTCACCTGACGGGTGTACTGCAAAAACGCGCCCAGGTCACCCAGGCGGAACGAGCCGCCGCCGATGGCCAGGATGGCGCCCACACAGCAGGTGATGGCGTAGTTGATATAGCTGAGGTTGCCCATGGCGGGCATCATGGCGCCCGCATAGGCCTGGGCACGGGTGGCCGCCTGCCGGTAGTCCTCGTTGAGTCCGGCAAAACCGGCCACGGCCGCCTCCTCGTGGTTAAAGACCTTGATGACCTTCTGTCCCTCGATCATCTCTTCAATATAGCCGTTGACCGCGCCGATGGCCGCCTGCTGTCTTGCAAAGTACCGGCGGGAGCGTCCGCCGATCACTTTCACCACGCCCAGCATTACCGCCAACATGATGAAGGTGATGCCGGTGAGCAGGGGGCTCAGGACGATCATCATGGCGATGGTGCCCAGGAAGTTGAGCGTGCAGGAGATGAGGCTGCCGAAGCTGTTGTTGAGAGCCTCGGACACCGTCTCGATATCGTTGGTATAGCGGCTCATGAGCTCGCCGTGGGTGTGGGTATCGAAGTACTTCAGGGGCAGGGACTGCATCTTGTCGAACAGGTCTTTGCGGATGCGGGCCACCGTGTTCTGGGACACATGCACCATGATCCGGGCATAGCCGAAGGAGCAGACCGCGCCAACCAGGTACACGCAGCCCATGACTGTCAGCATTTTCGCAAGGCCCGGGAAGTCGCCGGGCAGGATATAGTCGTTGATGAGGGGCTTAATGAGGTAGGACCCGCCCACGGTGCAGGCAGAGCTGATGACCAGCAGCACCGCCACCAGGCACAGCGCCGCCTTGTAGCGGCCCAGATAGCGCATGAGTTTTGCCAGGGTGCCCTTGAGGTCCTTGGGCTTTTGATAGCCGTGGCGGCCGGGACCGCCGCCGGGACCATGTCCCGGACCGCCGTTCTGCGGGGAAATTGGTTTCTTCTCAGCCACCGATGCTCACTCCTTCCTGCTGTGCCGTATAGACCTCGCGGTAGATATCGCTGGTCTTCATCAGTTCTTCATGGGTGCCCTGGGCCACCACGCGGCCGCCGTCCATGACCAGGATCAAATCCGCCTGGCAGATGGAGCTCACCCGCTGGGCGATGATGATCTTGGTGGTGTCCTTCAGCTCCGTGGCAAAGGCCTGGCGGATCTTGGCGTCCGTGGCAGTGTCCACGGCGCTGGTGGAGTCGTCCAGGATCAGTACCCGGGGCTGCTTCAAAATGGCCCGGGCGATACAAAGCCGCTGCTTCTGGCCGCCGGAGACGTTGACACCGCCCTGTCCCAGGTCGGTATCCAGCCCGTCGGGCATGCGCTCCAGAAATTCATCGGCGCAGGCGCTGCGGCAGGCGTCCCAGAGCTGTTCCTCCGTGGCGTTGGGATTGCCCCAGAGGAGGTTTTCCCGGATGGTGCCGGAGAAAAGGGTGTTCTTCTGCAGCACCACGCTCACCGCATCCCGCAGATGCTCCATGGTGTAGTCCTTTACGGGACGGCCGCCCACACGTACGGTGCCCTCCGTGGCCTCGTACAGCCGGGGGATCAGGGACACCAGCGTGGTCTTGGCACTGCCGGTGCCGCCCAGGATGCCCACGGTCTGGCCGGAGCGGATGTGCAGGTCTACATCCCGCAAGATCCACTCGGGACTGGCGGGATCATATTTGAAGGACACATGGTCAAAGTCGATGCTGCCGTCATGGACGGTGGCGGGCACGGCCTTGCCATTCTCGTCCTGCTCCGTGACCGCCGCCTCATTGGTGATGGCGGGCACTTCCTGCAACACCTCCACGATCCGTCTGGCGCAGGCCACGGACCGGGTCATCATCATGAACATCATGGACACCATCATCAGCGAGATCATGATCTGGGTGATGTAGGTGAAGTAGGTCAAGAGCTTGCCGGCCTCCAGCGTGCCCTCATAGACCATGTGGCCGCCGAACCACATGACGGCGATGATGGTGCCGTAGACGATGAGCATCATCACCGGCATGTTGATGACCACCATGCCGAAGGCTTTCTGGGAGGTGGCACGCAGGTCATCGTTGCGCTTGGCGAATTTCTCCCGCTCGTAGTCCTCCTGTACGAAGGACTTCACCACCCGGATGCCGGTGAGGTTCTCCTGCACCACCAGGTTCAGCGCGTCGGTCTTTTCCTGCAGGGAGCGGAACAGGGGGCTTGCCTTGGCCAGAATGAGAGCCACCACCACGATCAGCAGGGGCAGCGCCACCAAAAAGACGTTGCTGAGCTGGTAGCTGATGCGGACAGACAGGACCAGCGCCGCCACCAGCATCACCGGGGCACGCACCAGAAGGCGCATACCGAACATCAGCGTCATCTGCATGTTGTTGACGTCGTTGGTCAGGCGGGTCACCAGCGAGGCGGTGGAAAACTTCTCGATGTTGGAGAAGGCGAACTCCTGGATGTGCTGGTACTGGGCGGAGCGCAGATTGGCACCGAAGCCCTGGCCGGCAATGGCCGAGCAGGCGGCACTGCCCAGGCCGAACGCCAGGGACACCATGGCCATGACCACCATCAAAATACCTTTTTGGGTCACATAGCCCTGGTCTGCGTTTGCGATGCCGATGTCCACGATATCGCTCATCACCAGGGGGATGAGCAGCTCAAAGATGGCCTCCATGGCGCTGCAGGCAACGCCCAGGAAGATCCACCGGCTGTATGGCCGCAGATGCGGCCAGAGTGTTTTTCTCATGGGATCTGATCCTCCTCCAGATTTCGTATGATGCGCCCCAGAAGCGTGCGGAATATCTCCACCTCTTCCGGAGTCAGCCCCCGCAGCATCTGCTCCTCCGCCGCCTGAAAGTTTTTGCGGAACAGAGCCTGCTGCTGCCGCCCCTTGTCCGTGAGGGTAATGAAGCGGCGGCGGGCATCGGCGCCGCTGACGCTGCGCTCCACCATGCCCTTTTCCTCCAGACGGTCCAAAATGCCGTTGGCGGTGGACGGTTTCACTTTCAAAAATGCGGTCAGCTGGCACTGGGGCGCCTGGCCCCCGTGGTGAAATAGGTACAGCAACACATGGGTCTGCACCGGCGTCACGTCGTATTGACTCAGCCGCGCTTCCAGTCTGCTTCGTGCCAGATGGGCCGCATGCCCCATCTGGGGCGCCAGAGCGTTGATCTGCTGCATGACGCACCTCCCGTTTCATTTAGCTTGCTAAATATTAGCAGGCTAAATACTACCATGACAGGAGGAAAATTGCAATGTCTATATTGCCAATATTTTTGAACAGATTGTGAATGAAATTCCGTAAAAACCAATGGGTTGTAAACAAATTGTGAAGCTTACTTTGGACCTGTTGACTTTCGCTCTCCGGGTGGGTATCATGAACTCATCAAGCAGAAATGCTTGTGATCCAGGCAACATTTTCCCTCTCCTTTCTCTCTGTCTCTTATACACATCTCCGAGCCCACGAGACCGGAG
>URKI01000033.1 GCA_900548505.1 uncultured Oscillibacter sp.
GCAGCGTCAGATGTGTATAAGAGACAGCCCCGCCGCCCAGTGCGACTGAGCAACCGTCAAAAAAGGAGTATCACTATCATGGAAAAGACACTGTTTCCCGGATATACCATCGGCCCGGACGCCTATGACGACATTGCAGCCGTCTGCCCCGCCTACGGAAAGACCGCTGCCGTCATCGGCGGCAAGCGGGCTCTGGCGGCCGCCGGAGACGCCATCATCCAGGCGGCGAAAGCCGCCGGCATGGAGGTCATCGGCCCCATCTGGTACGGCGGCGAGGCCTCCCGGGAGAATATGGATATGCTGCGGCCCCAGATCGAAAAAGCCGACATGATCTTCGCCGTAGGCGGCGGCAAGGCCATCGACACCTGCAAGGTATTGGCCCAGGAGACCCACCGCCCCTTCTTCACCTTCCCCACCATTGCCTCCACCTGCGCCTCCTGCACCAGCCTTGGCATCGTCTATCACCCGGACGGGAGCCTGCGGGAGTACTCTTTTTCCAAGATCCCGCCCAACCACATTTTCATCAACACCCAGGTCATCGCCGACGCGCCGGACATCTACCTCTGGGCCGGCATGGGCGACACCATGGCCAAGCACTATGAGTGCACCATCTCCTCCCGGGGCCACGTGCCTGCCCACTCCGACGCCATGGGCATCGCCCTGAGCTCCATGTGCGCCGTGCCCATCCTCCGCTGGGGCCGCCAGGCCCTGGCCGACTGCCGGGCCCACACTGTCACCCGGGAGCTGACCGAGGTGATCCTGGGCATCATCATCTCCACCGGCTTGGTGTCCAACTTCGTCCAGGTGGACTACACCACGGGCCTTGCCCACGCGGTGTACAACGGCTTTACGGTGCTGCCCTCCACGGAGAAAAACCATCACCTCCACGGCGAGGTGGTCTCCTACGGCATCCTGGTGATGCTGACGGTGGACGGACAATTTGAAGAGCGGGATAAGCTCTACGACTTCAGCCGCTCCATCGGCCTGCCCACCTGCCTGGCCGACGTCCACGCCACGCCGGAGGATCTGGCGGCGGTCACGGCCAAGGCCCTGGCTGGCATCGACGTGCGGGTGTTCCCCTACACCGTCACGGCGGAAATGATCGTAAAGGGCATCATGGACCTGGAGGAGTATCACAAGGTCCGCAGCGCACAGTAAAAAGCATCCCCGGAGCAAGAGCTCCGGGGATGCTTTTTCGTATTACTGTTCTTCCCGCACGAACATGACCACAAAGGCTGCCGTCAGCAGTGCGCAGGAGATCCAGATGGTGCCAAGGCCCAGATAGGGCAGCAGTGCGCCGCCCGCGCCTGCGCCGATACCGAACAGGCCGATGACGCCGAAATACCGCCCGGCCTTTTTCCGGGCCTGGGGGGCACCGTATTTCCACCAGGCGCACAGGGACTCCGTGCCGCTGCGCAGGTTCCCAATGCACATGGTGCTGGCAAAGGCGTAGCCGTCCACCTTGCGGAAGGCCTGCACCTGCATGGCGCAGGCAAAGGACACCACGGAGTTTGCAAGCAGGTTCCAGGACCCGGGGAAGAAGCCCACCGCTGCCAGCAGGACGATCTCCCCCAGCAGCACCAGCTGCCGCCAGTGGAACCGCTCCATCTTTTTATAGCGCAGGTGCAGCAGCTCCGCTGCCAGCACGCCCAGGAAAAAGGCGGTGAGGGGCACCAGATACCGCAGGGCCTGGGCCCAGGCCCCCTCGAAAAGCCGCACGCTCATAAGTACGATGTTGCCGGTCTGAGCGTTGGCGAACACCTCGCCCCGGGCAAGGTACGTATAGGCGTCCTGCAATCCGCCGGACAGGGATAAAAGACCGGCAGTGAGAAAGGACTCGGACATCTGTCCGTGGTGGTTTTTTGCGGAAAGGACGCCTCTATGCTCCATGGTTCTGCCTCCAGCATACACAAAATCCTTGTCAGTATACCCCCATTCCCGCCCGGGGGCAAGGGGGACGGAGGAAAAAATCCCGCCGGTCCCCTGCTGCCGTTGACAGGGTCGGGGGGATTTGATAAGGTGGAGCAAAGGAGGCGGCAGCGATGAAGCTCAGACCATGCGCCTGTATCGATACCTTATATATAGAGCTTCCCTTTCTGGAGCGGATCGCCGCAGCGGGGCGGGACGGCTTTGCGGCGGTGGAATTCTGGTCCTGGCAGGACCGGGACATGGCGGCGGTGCGCCGCGCGGCCCAGGCTGCGGGCGTCCGGGTGGCCGGATTCAACGGCGACGGGCCGTTTTCCCTCATCGACCCGGGGCAGCGGGAGGCGTACCTTGCTTATCTGGCCCGCTCCATGGACGCGGCGAAAGCCGCCGGGGCCGCTTCCCTCACCATCCACTCCAACGCCCTGGGCGAGGGCGGCGTGGTGACGGACCGGGGCGAGGGCCTTTCGGACACGGTGCGCCTTTGCGCCCTGTACGAGGGGCTGAAAGCCTGCGCGGCCATGGCGGAGGACCGGGGCATCATGCTGCACCTGGAGGCCCTGAACCCCATCACCGACCACCCGGGCAACTTCCTGGTGACCACGGCTATGGCGGCGGAGCTGACGACCTTGGTGGGCTCTCCCTGTCTGAAGATTTTGTACGACATCTACCACATGCAGCTGAGCGAGGGTAACCTTATGGGCAACATCCGCGCCTGGCACGACCAGATCGGCCACGTCCACGCGGCGGACGCGCCGGGCCGCCACGAGCCCGGCACTGGAGAGATCGCCTTTTCCGCCGTGCTGGACTGCCTGGAAACGGTGGGCTACGACGGCCTGGTGGGCTTTGAGCTGTTCCCCGCCCGCACAACGGCGGAGGCGGTGTCGGCCATTATGTCCCTTTGAATAGGTGGAAAAAAGAGCCGGTGATCTCAGATCACCGGCTCTTTCTTTTTTCTGTTTGCGACCCTCAGTCCTGGCTCACCAGCTCGATGGCCTGCTTGCCGGACATGTGGTCCACCGTCAGCTCCAGGATGCACAGCCGGTCCCAGGCCCGGTCAATGACCCGGCTGCGCCCGGCGGGGGTGTCCTCCGGGGCGTACTTTACCGAGAGCGTCTCAATGGCCCGGCGGATCTCGTCATCGCCCTCCAGGATGCGGACCGTGCCGAAAGCGATGACGCTTCGGTAATAGGTGGTGTACTCCTCCGGCACCACCTGGTCCTGGCTGATGACACAGAAAGACGCCTTGGGGCTGCGCCGGACAGCATCGATCTTGTGACCGGCCTTGGCACAGTGGAAATAGAACTTGCCGCCGGTGTATACATAGCTCAGGGGTACGGCGTAGGGGTAGCCGTCCTCTCCCTGGAGGGCCAGCACGCCGGATGTGCCGCCCAGCAGGATAGACTCCATCTCCTCGGGGGATAAGGCCTGTTTGCTTCTGCGCATCTTTGGAAACATGGGGTGCCTCCTTGCAGTATCTATGCCGGAAGACCGACTGGTGTTGGATGGATCTCAGGCCCTCAGGGCATGTGGTACAGCTCCCGCAGGGCGGGCTCCGCAGCGAAAAAGGCCTCCAGCAGCTTGGGGTTGAAGGCGCCGCACTCCCCGTCCCGGATCATCCGCAGGGCCTCCTCGCAGGAGAAGGCGTCCTTGTAGACCCGCTTGCTGGTCAGGGCGTCGTATACGTCCGCCAGGGACACCACCTGGGACCAGATGGAGATCTCGTCGCCCTTGAGACCGTCGGGATAGCCCCGGCCGTCCCAGCGCTCGTGGTGGTGGCGGGCAATGTCGCAGGCGTAGAGATAGGCACCGCTCTCCTGCATCTGGGGGATCTTCTCCAGCAGGGCCGCGCCCTGGACCGTGTGGGTCTTCATGATCTCAAATTCTTCTTTTGTGAGCTTGCCGGGCTTGCTTAAGATGGCGTCGGGGATGGCGATCTTGCCCACGTCGTGCATGATGGCGGCCAGGGCGATGTTGTCCACATCCGTCTGGGAAAGACCGTCCCCCAGCTCCGTGTGGGTGAGCAGATAATGGGTGATGTCGTGGATGCGGCGCACGTGCTGGCCGGACTCGCCGTTGCGGAACTCGATGGCGGCGGACAGCGCCTCCACCATGCCCTGGTTGAGCCGGACGATCTGGGCGGCCCGCTCCAGAAGCTCTGCCTGCTGGCGGTCCACCACGCCGCTGAGCCGGGCACGGGCCTGGTACAGCTCTACTACGGACTGCACCCGCCGCAGCACCATATAGGGGATCACAGGCTTGCCGATCACGTCCATGACGCCCAGCTCGTAGGCCTCCTTCATCACGCTGCCGCTGGCCTCCGCCGTGATGAGGAACACGGGCACGTGCTCCGTCAGATCGCAGTCTTTCAGGGAGCGCAGCACCTCGATCCCGTCCATCTCCGGCATCATCACGTCCAGCAGGATGGCGCACAGCCGCTCCGGCTGGGAGAGGATCTTCTCCAGGCCCTCCCGGCCGTTTTCCGCCTCCTCGATGGTGTAGTAGGGGGAGAAAATATTTTCCAGAATGCCCCGGTTGATGGCGTCGTCGTCGACGATCAGCAGCGTATGGGCGGACAGCACGGAGGTGTGCTGAAACTCTTCGTTGGTCATGGGAGACTCCTTTGCCTGATGAATAAAAACAGAAAGTGGATTTTGATGTTTTTCCTTATTATAGAGCAAATCTGCGCACTTGGCAACGTCCTTTCCCTGGATATGGGAGCTCCCGCTATCAGTCTATGCGCCCCAGGAAGTCTTTGGTGCCGGTCCCGAAAAAAAGTGAAAACCTTTTCCTTGTTTCATCCGTCATATGAATAAGAGCCCGGATCGCCGGGCCAAATACCAGGAGGTTTTACCGAATGAAAAAACGGATATGGATCCTGACGCTGGCGCTGGCCCTTATGCTGACTGGCTGCGGTCAGAAGCCCAGCGCCCCGGCGGAGGAGACGCCCCAGCAGGGCCAGGAGGAACCGGTACAGGAGGAGGGCCAGCAGACCCCGGCAGACCAGGCGGTCTATGAGGACGCCCAGCTCTCCGACCAGGTCCACTACCCCCAGCTGACCCAATTCCAGGGAGAGCTGCTGCTGGATTATGTCAATCAGTCCCTGGCCCGCCCGGCCAAAGAGCTGGAGGAGGGCGCGTCCCTGGAGTACACGGTGACCCGCTGCGACGAGACGTGGGTCAGCGTGCTGTACACCAAGACGGTGACGGCGGCGGACGGAACGGAGACGAAGTCCTGGATCGCCGTGAACCTGGACGGCGCCACCGCCACGGAGGTGACCATGGACAACGCCTTTACCGACCCGGACGCCGTGCTGGCGCTGCTGGAGACGGCGCCGGAGGGCGCCCAGGTGTCCTTCTACCTGGACACGGACGGCGCGGTGTTCTTCTTCCGGCCGGAGGGCCAGGCGGACTATGTGACCCAGACGGTGTCCTATGCGGATCTGGATGGCCTTTGGAACCAGGAGATCGGCCAGCGTCCTGCCAGCTGAAACCACATAAAAACCGCCGCCGGGCATTGCCCGGCGGCGGTTTTTCCCGTTTTCCCCGGAAAACTTCATCTCCGGGGGCGTTTTCTCCCAAAGAGGCTCAGGCCTCCTGATAGAGCTCCAGAATGGCGCCGTCCTTCCACACGAAGGCCAGCCGGTCGCCCTTTTCATTGGCGGTCATGGGGCCGCAGATGACGCTGTCCGCGTCGGCCACGTACTTTTCCAGGTCGTCCACCTTGTAGGCCACGTGGGGATTGCGGTGGATCTCCTCCGGGAAGGGGGTGCCCTCCTCGAACTTCAGGTACTCGATCTTGTAGTCGTAGTCGTCCACGTTGCTCACCCAGAACTTGGCCCCCTCGTTGTAGGTCATGTTGGGCTTGCGGTTGGTGACGGGAATGCCGATGTGCATGTATTCAGCGGACATAGAGATTCCTCCTTGATTGAAAGTTGGCTCACAGCTCGCCGTGCTTGACGGCCTCGTATACGGCGAGGGCCTGCTGGGGATTGTAGCCCTCATGGACCACCTTGCCGATGGCCTGGGCCATGCCGGCGGGGCAGTCGGACTGGAAGATGTTGCGGCCCATGTCCACGCCGTGGGCGCCCTCGGAGATGGCCCGGTAGGCCATGTCCAGCGCCTCCAGCTCCGGCAGCTTCTTGCCGCCGGCGATGACGATGGGCACCGGGCAGGCAGCGGCTACCCGCTCAAAGCCGTCGCAGTAGTAGCTCTTGACGATGTTGGCACCGTTTTCCGCCAGCACGCGGGTGGCCAGCAGGAAGAACTTCTCCGTGCGCTCCATCTGCTTGCCAACGGCCACTACGCCCAGGGTGGGGATGCCCAGGCGCTCGCCGGCGTTGGCGGTGCGGCTGAGGAGCTCCAGCGAGCGGGACTCGCCGGGAGCGCCGATGAAGGTCTGCACGGCCATGCAGTCGGCGTCCATGCGGGCGGCGCTCTCCACGTCGCAGGCGATGCCGCCGCCATCGGACATCTCGTCAAAGAGGACGGTGGTGTCGTAAGTGACCCGCACGCACTTGGCTACCCGGGCAGCGGGCGGGATGCAGGCGCGGATGACGCCCCGGGTGCCCATGAGCACGTCCACATGGGGGATCAGGGGCGGGATCACCAGGTCGATGCGCTCCAGGCCCGCGGTGGGGCCCATGATATAGCCGTGGTCAAAGGCCAGCATGACCGTGTTGCCGGACTTGGGGTCAAACATGCGGCCCAGGCGGCTCTTCATGCCGAAATCACAGTGGGCCGCGCCCTTGACGTAAAAGCCCTCCTGGGCTGCGGGTACGTCCAGATGGTAATCGTGGGCGGCCTTGTTGCCGATATTGTCTGCCATGGCTTACTCCTTGCTGTAGGCGGGGGTGTGGCAGGGGGTGTTCCACAGGCGGATGAACTCGTCGTCCCACTTGGCGATGTTCATCTGGAAGCCGCCGGCCTCCTGCACGGTGAGGATCTCGCCCACCATGCTGGCCACCACTTCCACGCCCTTGGCCTTCAGGAACTCTACGGTGTCCTTGAACAGGACCAGCATCTCCATCATGGTGGTGGCGCCGCAGCCGTTGATCATGACGAAGGCCTTGTCGCCGGATTTGAGCTGCAGCTTGCTGCTCAGTGCCTCGGCCACGGTGGCCACGGTGTCCTTGGAGGACATCATGGGCACCCGGACGCCGCCGCCCTCGCCGTGCTGGCCCGCGCCGATCTCCATCATGTCGGTCTCGCCCAGGTCGCCGAAGGACATACCGTTCTGGGGATGGGTGGCGTCGGTGGACTTGACGGTGATGGAGGCCATGTTGTCGGCGTAGCGCTGGGCGATCTCGGCCACCTCGTCCAGGCTCTTGCCCTCCCGGGCAGCGGCCGCGGCGATGTGGTACAGGGCCACCGCGCCGGCAAGGCCCCGCTTGTTGTCCTCGCCGTTGGGATCGTACTGCACTTCCTCCCCGGTGACCACCTGGCGGAAGTTGAGGCCGGCCTTCTGGGCCAGCTTGATGGCCTGTTTGCCGGCCAGCTGGTCGCCGGCGTAGTTGAGGGTCAGCAGCAGCACGCCGTGGCCCTTGTCGGCCAGTTTCATGGCGTCAAAGACCAGCTTGGCGTTGGGGGCGGCGAAGATATCGCCCACGGCCTGCACGTCCAGCATGCCCTTACCCACGAAACCGGCCTGGGCAGGCTCGTGGCCGGAGCCGCCGTAGGTCACGATGGTCACCCGGTCGGCGTTGGCCAGGTCCTTGCTGATGACCAGGTGGCCGTCTACTTCCACGATGTCGGGATAGGCCAGGCCCAGGCCTACCAGTTCCTCGTCGGTAATGGTCTCAGGAGCGTTGATAAACTTCTTCATTTTCATGTGATGTACCTCCCGGTATCAAATAATAGATGAGATCAGCCCTGGGCAAGGCCCTGGAAAAACAGGGACATGGAGGTGGCACCGGCATCGGGGGTGCCGATGGTCTGCTCGCCGTAGCTCTTGGCACGGCCGAATTTGGCGGTGAACTGACGGGTGGCCTCGGCCCCCTCCGCGGCGGCCCGGGCGGCCAGGGCAAAGAGCTCTGCCTCGTCGCTGCCGGTGTAGGCGGCGATGGCCTGGCTTGCGGGGATGAGGGCGTCCATCATGGTCTTGTCCCCCACTTTGGCTCCGGAGATGTCGTCCAGCGCCGAAAAACCCTGGGCGAACATGGCCTGGAGCCCGGCCACGTCGATCTCTTCCCCGTCGGGAGCGGCCTCCTGCATACCGTCCAGCCAGGTGTTCCACAGGGGAACGGCACTGCCGCCGTTGAGGACCATGACCGCCATGGCGGCGTCGTCCAGCATGGACTGGATGCCGCCCTCGGCCTCCTCCACCGCCTGGGAGATGGCCCCGGCGATCTTGGTCATGGTGAGCCCGTGGTCGGCGTCGCCGAATTTGGAGTCGATCTGGGTCAGGGTGTCCTCCGCGGCGGTCACGCAGGCGCAGGCGTGCTGGAGCCGCGCGGCAAGTTCGGTCTTTTTCACTGCCACATACCCTCTTTCTTGGCATTCAGATGGCGTCATCTTGCGCCCGGCTCGGCGCAGACTGCCACACAGAAGTGTTACGTTTGTGCCTTGATTTTAGCGCGGTGGGTAACGGAAGTCAACAAAACTGGGCAGGTTCTCCATAAACAATAAAGCGATTCACAGAAAATTGTGCAATAAATAAAAAACAACTCCTCCCCTTGGCCGGAAGCACAAAAGGAGGAGTTACATATGTAACAATTATGTCAAAAATTATGACAGAGCGGACCGCACCAAGTCGGCCCGGGCCACCAGGTGGGTGAAGAGGCCGGTTTTCAGCGCCCCCTGCAAGGCCCGGACGCTGGTGTTGGCGGAGCACACGCCGATGATGTTGGGGCAGCGGCGCAGTTGCTCCAGGGGGATCTGGATGGCGAAGTCCTGCTCGGACTGGATCACCTTCCCCTGGGGGTTGAAGTAGTAGACCAGCAGCCGCCCGCAGGTGCGCTCCTGCTGCAATAGGTCCCCGTAGCGCACCAGAGAGGCGAAGTCGGGGCTGGAGGGGTAGTTGCCGATGTTCACCAGGGCGGTGTCCATCTTGTCCCACTGGCTCTGGATCTGGCGATAGATCTCCGAGGAGCACAGCAGCTGCTTTTCCTCCAGACTGTCCGGCAGGGCGGGCAGGTAGATGAAGTGAGGGGCGGCCCCCAGCTGCTGGGCGATGAGGCGCACGTTTTCGTTGGACTGGTAATTCCGGGCGGGGATGCTGGCGTTGCCCACCAGGGGGCAGATGTCGGTGACGGTGCTGCTCAGCTGGGGGTTGGCCTCCAGCCAGGTGACCAGCTGGCCGATGAGATGGCCCCAGCCGATGCCCAGACGCCGGGACCGCAGCTGCCACAAAAGTTGCACAGCCCCCTGGGAGAGCAGCTGGTTGGTGGCGTCGTCGTCCTGACCGTCCTCCACCAGGACGCCGTCCCGGATGGAGGTGGAATGGCGCAGCTGCTCCACCAGCTGGCCCTGCCGGGCTGCCGGGTCGTGGATGCGGATCTCCACCACGCCGTGCTCCCGGGCCTCCGCCAGCATGCGGCTCACCAGAGGTCGGGACACGCCCAGCTCCTTTGCGATGTCGCTTTGCTTCCAGTCGTCCAGATAGTACCGCCGGGCAACATAAGCCAGCTTTTTCTGTTTTTCCTCACTGATGCCCATGACGCGCCCGCTTTCTTCTCAAGGTGTTACATATGTTACTTATAACACAAAGCGCCGCGCCGCGCAAGAAAAAAGGACGAAGCGCACAGAAAGTGCGCTCCGTCCTTTTATGTAGCCAGGAGAAAATTACTGCTCCTCGGCCATCTTGCGGTACTTCTCGTACCGAGCCTTCAGGTTGGCGATCTCCTGCTGATAGAGGGCCTCGGCCTTCTCGGGGAAGTTGTTCTTCAGAGAAGCGAAGCGGTTCTCGCCCATGAGGTAGTCCATCAGCTTGCTGGTGTCCGGCTCGGCGGAGTCCAGCTGGAAGGGGTTCTTGCCCTCGGCGATGCGGCGGGGATCATAGCGGTACAGGTGCCAGTAGCCGCACTCCACAGCCTTCTTCATCTCGGTCTGAGAGCAGCCCATGCCGGCCTTGATGTGCTGTTCCAGGCAGGGGCAGTAGGCGATGACGATGGAGGGGCCGGGATAGGCCTCGGCCTCCCGGATGGCCTTGAGGGTCTGGGCTTGGTCGGCGCCCATGGCCACCTGGGCCACGTACACGTAGCCGTAGCTCATGAGGATGGCGCCCAGGTCCTTCTTGGCCACCTGCTTGCCGCCGGCGGCGAACTTGGCCACGGCGGAGGTGGGGGTGGACTTGGAGGACTGACCGCCGGTGTTGGAGTACACCTCGGTGTCCAGAACCAGCAGGTTCACGTCGCGGTTCTGCGCCATGACGTGGTCGATGCCGCCGAAGCCGATGTCGTAGGCCCAGCCGTCGCCGCCGATGGCCCAGATGGACTTCTTGGAGAGGTACTCCTTGTTGTCCAGCACGAACTGAACATCCTCGGTCTTTTCGGCCTGCTCCAGAGCGGCGATCAGGGCGTCGGACACGGCGCGGGTCTTCTCCTTGTCCTCCCAGTTGGCCAGGTAATCGCCGATGGCCTCCACGGCCACGCCGGCGCTCTTCAGGTCCTCCAGACGGATCAGGATCTCCTTGCGGATGGCGTCCTGGGCGTGGAAGAAGCCGTAGGCGAACTCGGCGTTGTCCTCAAACAGGGAGTGCTCCCAGGCGGGGCCGCGGCCGCAGCTGTCCTTGCAGTAGGGCAGGATGGGGGCGCCGCCGGAGATGGCGGAGGAGCAGCCTGCCGCGTTGCCGATGTACATCCGGTCGCCCACCAGCTGGCTCACCAGCTTGATGTAGGTGGTCTCGGCGCAGCCGGCGCAGGCGGCGGAGAACTGGAAGTAGGGCTTGGCGAACTGGATGTTCTTGACGGTCTTATCGTTGATGACGTCCTTCTTCAGGTACTGGTCGTTCATGGCCACCTCGTCGAAGTTGGCCTGCTCGGGCTTCATCTCCTCGAAGGGGGTCATGACCAGGGCGTCCGCGGTCTTGTCGCTGGCGTTGGCGGGGCACACGGTCAGGCACACGCCGCAGCCCAGGCAGTCATAGGGAGAGACCTGCATCCGGAAGGAGTAGGCGGGCACGTCCTTGCCCAGGCCCTTGGCGGGCACGGTCTCAAAGGAGGCGGGCACGGAGGCCTTCTCCTCGTCGCTCAGCAGCACGGGGCGGATGGCGGCGTGGGGGCAGGCCATGGAGCAGCGGTTGCACTGGATGCAGCTCTCGGCGTTCCACTTGGGCACCATGGTGGCAACACCGCGCTTGGAGAAGGCGGAGGTGCCGTTTTCCCAGGTGCCGTCCAGCACGCCGTGCTTCTTGAACACGGACACGGGCAGCTTGTCGCCCTGCTGACGGTCCATGGGCAGCACGATGTCCCGCACGAAGTCCGTCACGCCCTTGGGCTCGGCCACGGGGGTATCGGCAGCGTCGGCCCAGCTTTCGGGGATCTCCACCTTCACGGCGGCGCTGATGCCGGCGTCCACGGCGGCGTTGTTCTTGTCCACGATGGCCTGGCCGGCCTTCTTGAAGTAGGAGTTGTAGTTGTTCTTCTTCATGTCCTCCACGGCCATGTCCAGAGGAATGACCTTGGTCAGGGCGAAGAAGACAGCCTGCAGGATGCTGTTGATCCGCTTCTCACCCAGGCCCACCTGCACCGCCAGCTTGGCGGCGTCGATGATATAGAACTGGGCGTGCTTGCGGGCCAGGTCACGCTTCATCTTGCCGGGCAGGCGCGTCTCCAGCTCTTCCACGCTCCAGGGGCAGTTGAGCAGGTAGATGCCGCCGTCCTTCAGGTCCTCGGTGGTGTCATACTTGTTGACGTAGGTGGGGGCGTGCACCGCCACGAAGTCCGCGGAGGACACCAGATAGGTGGAGCGGATGGGCTGGTCGCCGAAGCGCAGGTGGCTCTGGGTCAGGCCGCCGGACTTCATGGAGTCATAGGAGAAGTACGCCTGGGCATACTTGTCCGCCACCAGGCCGATGGTGGAGATGGCGTTCTTGTTGGCGCCCACGGTGCCGTCGCCGCCCAAGCCCCACAGCTTGCAGGACACCTCGCCGGGATGAGGCAGCTCCACGTCCTTGTAGTCCAGGGAGGTGTGGGTCACGTCGTCCACGATGCCGATGGTGAAGCTGTTCTTGGGATTGGCCTGCCGGAGGTTATCATACACGGCGATGATCTGGCCGGGGGTGGTATCCTTGGAGGAAAGACCATACCGGCCGCCCACCACGCGGATGTGGCCAAGGCCGGCCTGGTTCAGAGCGGTCACCACGTCCAGATACACGGGCTCGCCCACGGAGCCGGTCTCCTTGGAGCGATCCAGCACGGCGATGCGCTTGCAGGTGGCGGGGATGGCGGCGGCGAAGTGCTTGACGGAGAAGGGACGGTACAGGTGGATCTGCACCATGCCCACCTTGCGGCCCTGGGCGTTGAGGAAGTCCACGGTCTCCTTCACGGTCTCGGAGGCGGAGCACATGACCACGATCACGTCCTCAGCGTCGGGAGCGCCGTAGTAGTTGAAGAGCTTGTAGTCCCGGCCGGTGAGCTTGTTGATCTCGTCCATGTAGTGCTGGACGGTATCAGGCAGAGAGGCGGCCTTCTCGTTAGCGCCCTCCTTGCACTGGAAGTACACGTCGGGGTTGACGTTGTTGCCCCGGTTGGTGGGGTGCTCGGGGTTCAGGGCGCTGCGGCGGAAGGCCTTCAGGGAGTCCTGGTTCACCAGGCCACGCAGGTCCTCGTAGTCCAGGGCCTCGATGCGCTGCATCTCGTGAGAGGTGCGGAAACCGTCGAAGCAGTGCATGAAGGCGTACCGGGCGTCAATGGCGGAAAGGTGCGCCACGGCGCCCAGATCCATAGCCTCCTGGGGGCAGGAGGACATGAGCATGGCGTAGCCGGTGGTGCGGCAGGTCATGAAGTCCGTGTGATCGCCGAAGATGGAGTGGTGGTTGCTGGTCACCACGCGGGAGGCGATGTGCATGACGCTGGGCAGGAACTGGCCGCCCATGGCGTACATGGCGGGGATCATCAGCATGAGGCCCTGGGAGGACGTGAAGGTGGTGGTCAGGGCGCCGGCCTGCAAAGAGCCATGGCAGGTACCGGCGGCACCGGCCTCGGACTGCATCTGGATCACGTCCACCGTGGAGCCGAACAGGTTCTTGCGGCCCTTGGCAGACCACTCATCCACCTTCTCCGCCATGGGAGAAGACGGCGTGATGGGATAGATGGCGGCCACCTCTGTGAACGCATACGCCACATGCGCCGCAGCGGTGTTGCCATCCATGACTGCGTATTTCTTTTTCATCTGGTACACCTCTCCTGGTATGTATTGAGCGGGGTCATCATGAGCCCGGCACCGCAGCGCCGGGGCCTTTTTCCATTTAATTCCGTATTGCGGAATTAAATTTCAAAATCAGCAAATAGAAATTTACAAATTCTAAACGCAATGTTATACTTATATCATAAACACTCAATAACCCCATGTCAAGTATATGCCGCATTGTCTATTATAGACAATATTGCCACGAAAGGCAGGAGTTTTATGCAAAAAGAACCGGTCTCCAGTATCCTTCGCGTTCTTCAGATCCTGGAGTGCTTTATGGACAGCGAGACGGAATGGACCCTGAAAGCCCTGGTGGAGCGGCTGGGTCTGCCCACCACCACGGTATTTCGCCAGGTGTCCACCCTGACCGCGCAGCACTATCTGATACAAGATCCCGTCCGCAAAAGCTATCACATTGGACCCCGGTTCATGATGCTGTCCAGTTCGATCCTGGAACAATCCAGTCTGCGCCAGACTGCCCGGCCTGAGCTGGAACGCCTGAGCTGCGCAGTACAGGAGACCATCAACCTCAGTCTCCTGCTGGAGCATGAGATCTTTTATCTGGACAAGGTGGAGACCCACCGCTCCATTGTCTGCAACACAAAGGTGGGAAGCCGCGTGCCGGCCTATGCGACCAGCAGCGGAAAGATCCTCCTGGCAGAGCAGAGCGAAAGCTACATGGACGAATTCTGCAGCTGGATGCAGCAAAACGCCAAGTCCTTTACCTCCAATACCATTGTAGACCCGGCGCAGCTGCGCAGCGAGACGGCACAGGCACGGCTGCACGGGTTTGCCGTTGACCAGGGTGAGATCGAAGCGGGCCTGATCTGCATCGGCGCGCCGGTATACGATATGAATCGCCGGGCCGTGGCAGCGGTCAGCATCTCCGGCCCGGACTATCGGATGCGCAGTGACTGGGATCACATGGTCCAGGAAGTCCGGATCGCCGCAAAGAGCATTTCCAGCCTGCTGGGATATGCCGTTGTATAGTCTAAACACAGAGGAGCTTGAAGCATGGATCAGAACGCATACTTGCAGTCTTTATTCAGTCTGGAGGGAAAGACCATCCTGGTCACCGGCGCGGCAGGCGGGATCGGCGCCGCCATCAGCCGGGGCCTTGCCCGGGCCGGCGGCGAGGTGGCTCTCTGCGGCCGTACGGTGGAAAAGTGCCAAATGCTTGCCAAGGAGATCCGGGAAGAGGGCGGAAAAGCCAGCGCACATCGCCTGGATGTGATGGACATATCCACCATCCAGCCCTGCGTGGACGAGGTGGTCCGCCAGTACGGCAAAATCGACGTACTCTTTAACATTGCGGGCATCAACAAGCGGGAGGGCCTTCTGGACGTGGAGGAATCCACCTACGACCGCATTATGAACACAAACCTGAAGGGTCTTTTCTTCGTCAGCCAGGCAGTGGCCCGGGAGATGTACAAGCGCAGAAGCGGAAACATCATCAACATCGGCTCCCACAACGACGAGGGCATGCTGGGCGGCTGCTCCGTTTACGGCGCGGCCAAAAGCGGCGTGGTGGCGCTGACCCGTTCCATGGCTGTGGAGCTGGCCCAGTACGGCATCCGCTGCAATGCCATCAGCCCCGGTCACATCCTCACGGAACTGACCCAGGTGACCTGGGACCATCCTACCCGCTCCGTCTGGCTGCGGGACCGCATCGCCATGAAGCGTCCCGGTTCCCCGGAAGAACTGGTGGGCATGGCCATTATGCTGGCCTCCGACAGCTCCTCCTACATGACGGGCCAGGCCTATCACGTGGACGGCGGCTGCCTGTGCGGCGGCGCCCCCTGGGAGTACGACACCAACTACTAAGCGCACCCCCGCTTAGATACGCCGGCGCAAGCAGTGTTTGCGCCGGCGTTTTTTTATGCACTGTTCTCTTTCATGAAAGTTTATGATGAACCTCGATGCGTCCGGCTTCCCTCCCGGTTTTTTCCCCTGCGTTTCCATTCATCCGTTCGCAGCGCACACTCTTCCTCCCACCGCGGCCAGTTGTCTTGACATCCGTTGTCATATCATGTAAAATACCACATCATGTGTAGGAGGAGAAATTGTAAGCTATGAGTTATATTGTTGCCATCAGTGTATATTTACTCTTATTGATGGTCTACGGTCTGGTCCTTGCCAAGAAGAAGGTCAAGACCGCAGACGACATGGTCACCGGCGGACACCGCATCCCCTTTATCATTCTGGTAGGCAGCCTGCTTGCCACCTGGTGCGGCGGCGGCGGTATCACCGGCTCCGCCGGCATCATCTATTCCGGCGGCCCCTGGGTGGGCGCCATCACCTTTGCCGCTCCGCCCATCGGCATCATCCTGCTGTACTTCATCGCCGGCAAGGTCCGCAAGTCCAACAAGGTCACCGTGCCCGAGATCATGGAGGCCCGCTACGGCAAGGCCGCCAGCATCATCTCCGCTCTGTGCGTCATGCTGGCCTATGTGGGCGTGCTGGCCACCCAGCTCAAGGCCGCGGCGGACATTCTGGTGCTGCTGTGTTCCTCCAGCGGCATTGAGCTGTCCCACGGTCTGGCTCTGACCATCTGCACGGTCATCATCGCCGTCATCACCGTGGGCGGCGGCCTGGTGTCCGTTGCCTACTCTGACGCCGTCAGCGCCCTCATCATGATCGGCGGCTTCTTCCTGGCCATTCCCTTCCTGATGCACGTGGCCTCCTCCCAGGGTGCCGTGCTGCCTCCGGAAAAGACCACCCTCACCGGCGGCATGACCGGCGTGCAGCTGCTGGGCTACTTCCTGCCCTCCCTGGCCCTCATGCTGGGCGACCAGAACATGCTCCAGCGCTTTGCCTCCGCCAAGAACAGCGACGAGGCCAAGAAGTCCAACATCGGCATGTTCATCGGTGAGCTGCTGGTCATCGTCAGCATCATCGCCATGGTGACCCAGGCCGCCAAGCTCTATCCCTCTCTGGAGATCCCCTCCAACGTCATCTTCCAGGTGTCCGTGGACTACCTGCCCCTGGCCTTCGGCGCGCTGGTCATGTGCGCGTGCATGGCGTTCATCGTCACCACCGCGGACAGCTACCTGCTCTCCTCGGCCACCAACCTCACCAACGACATCTATGTCAAGTACATCCGCAAGGATGCCACCGACCGCCAGAAGATGCTGGTGCTGCGGGGCACCATCGTGGTGTTCAGCGCCCTGGCCGTGGCTCTGACGCTGTACTTCCCCACCGTGCTGGCGCTGCAGATGACCGCCTACACCATGTACGGCGCCGCCATCACTCCCGCCATCCTGTTCGCCCTGTTCTCCAAGCGGGTCACCCCCGCCGGCGGCCTGGCCGGCATTCTGGTGGGCGGTGCGGCCACCATCGTGTGGACCATGATGGGGACCCCCGGCGGCGTGCAGTGCGCCATCGTGGCGGTGCCTGCCTCCGTCATTGCGATCCTGCTGGTCAGCGCCGTGACCCGCAGCTCCAACCCGGAGCACTCCTTGGACGCACTTTACAAGGAAGGCTGATACATCCCACGGGGCAGAAGGACTTCCTTCTGCCCCATTTTCTTTGTACATAATCAGAAAGGACGATGATTTATGGAAGATCCCCGTATCCGAAAGCTTGCCCGCTTCCTCATCCAGGGCGCGGTGGAGCTGCAGAAGGACGAAAAGATCCTCATTGAGCTCCACGGCAGCGAGACCGGCCTCATGAAGGCCCTGGTGCAGGAGGCCTACGCCGTGGGCGGCAAGCCCTTTATCCACATTTTTGACTACGCGGTGGAGGGTGCACTGGTCCAAGGGGCCGACGAGGCCCACATGGCTGAGATCGCCGCCTATGAACTCCAGCGCATGAAGGACATGGACGCCTATATCGACATCCGGGCCACCACCAACATCAGCATGTGGCACAACGTCTCCGACGAGGCCCAGCGCCGCTACCGCCAGTACTACTGGGGCCCCATCCACCTCTCGGAGCGGTGCAACCACACCAAGTGGTCCGTGCTGCGCTTCCCCAACGACGCCATGGCCCAGCTGGCCGGCGTATCCACGGAGGAGTACGAGGACTTCTACTTCCGTGCCTGTCTCGTGGACTACGAGAAGATGGGCCGGGCCATGGAGCATCTGGAGGCCCTCATGAACCGGACCGACCGGGTGCACATCGTCTCTCCCGGCACGGACATCTCCTTCTCCATCAAGGGCATCGGCAGCTTCGGTATGCACGGCAACCGCAACATCCCCGACGGCGAGATCTACACCGCCCCGGTAAAGGACTCCGTCAATGGCTACATCACCTACAACTGCCCCTCCCCCTATGACGGCTTTTTGTTCCGGGACGTATATCTGGAGTTCAAGGACGGCAAGATCGTCAAGGCCACCAGCAACAACACCCCCTACATGAACGAGATCTTCGACATCGACGAGGGCGCCCGGTATGTGGGCGAGTTCGCCCTGGGCGTCAACCCGGTGATCCACCACCCCATCGGAGATATCCTCTTTGACGAAAAGATCGCCGGCAGCTTCCACCTGACCCCCGGCAACAGCTATGACAACACCTCCAACGGTAACCACTCCGCCGTCCACTGGGACCTGATCCAGATCCAGACGCCGGAATACGGCGGCGGCGAGATCTGGTTCGACGACGTGCTCATCCGCAAGGACGGCATGTTCCTGCCCCCGGAGCTCCAGTGCCTGAACCCTGAAAATCTTTTGTCTAACGAAGAGGAGGCATAATCACATGGATACAGTAGTGGACCGCCTGATCCGATACGCCAAGGTATTCAGCGAAAGCGATTACTACGGTCAGGCCGGCACCCCCAGCAACCCGGCGGAATTCGACATGGCCAACCTTCTGGTGGACGAACTCCACGGTCTGGGCGTGGACAACGCCTTTGTAGATGCGCACTGCTATGTCTACGCCTGGCTCCCCGCCACACCGGGATACGAGCATCTGCCCGCCATCGGCCTCATCGCCCACATGGACACCACCCCCGATCTGACCGGCAAGGACGTCAAGCCCCAGATCATCCACTATACCGGCGGCGACATCGTGCTCAACCAGGAGCAGAACATCGTCATGGAGGCCGCCCGGTTCCCGGAGCTTTCCAAGTTCGTGGGACAGGATCTTGTCTGCACCGACGGCACCACCCTGCTGGGCGCCGACGACAAGGCCGGCATCGCCATCATCCTGCAGGCGGTGGAGGAGCTGCTTTCTGAGGGCGCGCCCCACGGCAAGCTGTGCCTCTGCTTCACGCCCGACGAGGAGATCGGCCGGGGCGCCAGCAACTTTGACGTGGTGGGCTTCGGCGCCGACTTTGCCTACACCCTGGATGGCGGCGACATCACCGACTATGAATACGAGACGTTCAACGCCGCTATGGCCCATGTGACCGTCAACGGCTTCAGCATCCACCCCGGCACCGCCAAGGACAAGATGAAAAACGCCCTGCTCATGGCCATGGAGTTCAACGCCCTGCTGCCCGCCCTGGAGACCCCCGGCCACACGGAGGGCTATGAGGGCTTCTTCCACCTCCAGGAGATGCACGGCAAGGTGGAGCAGGCCACCATGGTCTACATCATCCGGGACCACAGCATGGAGCGCTTCAAAGAGCGCAAGGCCATGCTGGAAAAGGCCGCCGCCCAGATGAACCTGCGCTACGGCGCGGACACCGTGGTGGCGGAAGTAGAGGACCAGTACTACAACATGTACGAGGTGCTCAAAGACCGCATGGAGATCGTCCATCTGGCGGAGGAGGCCATGAAGGCCGCGGGCATCGCCCAGCCCACCCACTCCCCCATCCGGGGCGGCACGGACGGGTGCATGCTCACCTACAAGGGTCTGCCCTGCCCCAATCTGCCCAGCGCCGGCCACAACGCCCACGGGCGGTTTGAGTATGCGCCGGTGGAGTCCCTCAAGACCGGCGTCAAGACGGTGAAGGCTCTGGTCTGCCCCACGCTGGTGGAGCGGGTCATCGTAAAAAAGGAGGTATAAGCTATGCATGAACAGCGGATCCAGCGGGTCCTGGAGGCTTTGAAAGCCCGGGGCATGGACCAGATGATCGTCTCCGACCCGGACAGCATCTGGTATCTGACCGGTTACTATGTCTATCCCTTTGAGCGGCTGTTTGCCCTGTACCTGCGCGCAGACGGCGCCCACAAGCTGTTTTTGAACCGTATGTTCCCCACGCCGGAGGCTCCCTATCAGCAGGTCTGGTTCTCCGACACGGACGATTACCTCTCCATTCTCGCCGACAACGTGGACGGCAGCCGTCCCATGGGCATCGACAAGGAGTGGCCCGCCCGCTTCCTGCTGCCCTTTATGGACAAGCACCCCGGCTGCCGCTGCGTGCTGGCTTCCGACTGCGTGGACAACGCCCGCGCCTGCAAGGACGAGACGGAGCGCGAACTCATGCGCATCTCCTCCCGCATCAACGACACCGTGATGGAGCGGGCCGCCAAGCGCCTCCACGAGGGCGTCACCGAGCGGGAGATCGCCGACTACATCGTCTCCCAGTACGCCGCCGAGGGCTGCGACACCATGGCGTTCCAGCCCATCGTCTCCTTCGGCCCCAACGCCGCCGATCCCCACCACGAGGCGGACAACACCCGCCTGGAGCAGGGACAGTGCATCGTCATCGACATGGGCTGCCGGAAAGACCGCTACTGCTCCGACATGACCCGCACCTATTTCTGCGGTGAGCCCTCCGAAAAGCACGCCGCCATCCATGATCTGGTCTGCCGTGCCAACGCCCTGGCCGAGTCCATGGTGCGGCCGGGCGTTGCCCTCAAGGAGCTGGACATCGCCGCCCGCTCTTTGATCGCGGAAGCAGGCTACGGAGAGTACTTCACCCACCGGCTGGGCCACTTCATCGGCCAGACAGAGCATGAGCAGGGTGATGTCAGCGCCACCACGCCGTTGATTGCCCAGCCGGGCATGATCTTCTCCATCGAGCCCGGCGTGTACCTGCCCGGCGAGTTCGGTGTCCGCATCGAGGACCTGGTGCTGGTCACAGAGGACGGCTGCGAGATCCTCAATCACGTGGACAAGCACTGGAAGCTGCCTCAGTGACCCGACCGGGAAACCACCGGGAGAATCAATAAACAAAAAAACGCCAAAGGCCTGCCGTAGTGGCAGGCCTTTGGCTCATGGAGGCATATCTGCTGGAAGGGGGAGTTTCCAGCGAAATTACAGCAGAGTATCGAACGCGGCCTTGAAGTCGGCGATGATGTCCTCGGGATCCTCCAGGCCCACGCTGATGCGGACCAGGCCCTCAGAGATGCCGGAGGCCTTCAGTTCCTCAGCAGTGTAAGTAGAGTGGGTCATGGTGGCGGGATGCTCGACCAGGGTCTCAGCGTCGCCCAGGGAGACGGCGATGGTGCACAGCTGCAGCTTGTTCAGAGCGGCGGCGGTGGCAGCCTTGTCGGCCTTCAGCTCGATGGAGATCATGCCGCCGGGCAGCTTCATCTGACGGGCAGCGATCTCGTGGCCCTCGAAGCTCTCCAGACCGGGATAGTAGACCTTCTCCACGGCGGGGTGGCTCACCAGGAACTCAGCGACCTTCTTGGCGTTGGCGCAGTGACGCTCCATACGGATGTCCAGGGTCTTCATGCCGCGGGCCATCAGGAAGGCGTTGAAGGGGCTCATGACAGCGCCGGTCATGTCCTTCAGACCGAACATGCGGGCGGTGTTGACGAACTCGTTGTTGCTGATGATGGCGCCCGCGATGACGTCGCCGTGGCCGTTGAGGTACTTGGTGGCGCTGTGAACGACCACGTCGGCACCCAGCTCCAGAGGACGCTGCAGGTAAGGCGTGCAGAAAGTGTTATCCACGATGACCTTGATACCGGCGTTATAGGCGTGAGCCTCCTTGGCGACGGCAGCGATGTCAACGATCTTCAGAGTGGGGTTGCAGGGAGTCTCCAGATAGACCACCTTGGTCTTCTCGTTCAGGGCAGCCTTCAGAGCGGCCATGTCGGTCATGTCGATGAAGTGGACCTTCACGCCGAACTTGCAGATGCCGTGGTTAAACAGAGCGAAGGTGCAGCCATACAGGGTGTCGCTGGCGACGATCTCATCGCCGGCTTCCACGCTGGACCAGATGGCGGTGGAGATAGCGCCCATGCCGGAAGCGGTAGCCAGAGCAGCCTCGCCGCCCTCCAGCTCAGCCAGCTTGGCTTCCACGGTAGCCACGGTGGGGTTGCCCAGACGAGAATAGATGTAGCCGCTCTCCTGGCCGGCGAAGCGGGCACCGCCCTGCTCCACGGTGTCGAACTCGAAGGTGGAGGTCTGATAGATGGGGTCGCACAGAGAACCCGCAGCGTTCTTCACCTTGCCGGTATGGATCTGACGGGTGGCAAAGCCAAGCTTCTTTTCAGTGTTCATGATAAATCCTTCCTTTCTAATTCGGCCCACGCGGTGTCTTTCTCCGGCGGAGCAATCGTTTTTGCGTTCATTTTTTCAACATCAAGTGGTCAAAAGCCGCTCGATGCCAGTGGGAGAGAGAATTGAGAGAGAGTTGTTTCGATCAGCGCTTTTGTGGTAATATTGACCAGAAATCTTCATTTACTCGTCATTTCTTTACCAACTTCTGACTATAAGATAACACAATCTCCAAAGGGTGTGTTAGTATTGGATTTCCTCAATCTGTTCTCACTTTTTTCAATAGCAATTTGACTTTCACCGGTGCACGGCCTATAATAAACAATCATGGCCAGTTGGGACAGGAGGTATGGCATGACTTTTCAGCAGCTTACATATGTCGTTGAAATTTCCAAGTGCGGCTCCATCAATAAGGCCGCACACAAGCTTTTTCTTTCTCAGTCCGGCATTTCCACCGCTGTGCGGGAGCTGGAGGAGGAATTAGGGATTCAATTTTTCGTTCGCAGCAACCGGGGCGTGGAATTCACGCCGGAGGGCAAGGAATTCCTCAGCTATGCCGTCTCCCTTCTGGAGCAGAAGCAGCGGATTGAAAGTCTTTACGGAGAAGCCAGAAACACCGCCGCGCCGGTACGCTTTTCCGTCTCCACCCAGCGCTATCCCTTTTCAGAGGATGCGTTTTTGCGGATGCTGCAGAACACAGAGGAGAACCGCTACTGCTTTTCCGCCAAGGAGGCGGGCATGGACGCGGTGATCGATGACGTGTATGACCACCGGGCGGATATCGGCGTGATCTTTTTGACGGAGCTGACGGAAAAGATGATCCGCCGGCTTCTGGACTCCCGGGATCTGGAATTCCACGAGGTAGCCGCCGTGGCGCCGTGTGTCTACGTCCGCAAGAATCATCCGCTGGCGGGGCTGAACACCGTCAGCGAGGCGGATCTGGCCGGCTACCCTTACGTCTCCTTTGAGCACGATCAGGGCGTGGCGGCCGACTTTTCGGAGGAATATCAGATCCTGTCTTTGAAAAAGCCCGCCCGGTGCATCAGCGTGAACAACCGCTCCACCATGATGAACGTACTGGCCCGCACCGACGCATTCACCACCGGCAGCGGCCTGTTGGTGGAAAACATCACCAGCCAGGCAGTGGTGACCATCCCTCTCTCTGGCAAGACCTGCATCCGGCTGGGATGGATCGTGCCGAAAAACAGCAAGCTCTCCCCCCTGGCAGAACAATTCGTCTCCTATCTGGAACAGTCTGTGGCAGAGTCCATCCGATTTACGGAGAACCTGCATCAGTCACTGCCCAAGATCTGTTCCGACAAATCTGAATGAAGAAAAGAGAGCGTCCGAACGGACGCTCTCTTTTTTAATGTATTAAGCCTGATTGGCCTCGCGCTCGGCCTCGGCAGCCAGCAGCGCCTTCTTGGCCTCCACGCCGGACTCAGCCACGTCATACTCCCAGTTCCAGGGATCCTTGCGGCAGATACCGTCGGCGAAGGGGATGAAGATGGACAGGATGCCCACAACCGCCAGGATCCAGCAGTACCAGAGGTTGGGGATGATGTCCGTGGGGCTCATGGCAATGCCGTAAGCAGAGGTCAGGGACGCAGCCGTCAGCAGCTGGGCGCCGTAGGGGATCATGCCCTGCAGCACGCAGGAGAACACGTCCAGCAGAGAAGCGGTGCGACGGGGATCGACCTTGTACTCATGGCTGATATCCTTGGCCATGCTGCCGCTGAGGACGATAGCCACAGTGTTGTTGGCGGTGGCACAGTCAGCCAGGGACACCAGAACGGAGATGCCCACCTGAGCAGACTTGTTGCCCTTCATCATGCCGCGCAGCTTCGCAATGAGCCAGGTGATACCGCCGTTATGGGTGACCATCTCAGACATACCGCCGCAGAACAGGGTCAGGAAGAACACCTCGTTCATGCCGGTGAAGCCCGTCCAGACGTTCTGGGCAAAGCCGAAGATATCCAGAGAGCCGGTGGCCAGACCCACGATGCCGGCAGCGAAGATGCCGATGGTCAGGACCAGGAACACATTCATGCCCACCAGAGCCAGGATCAGAACCAGCAGATAGGGCACGACCTTGATGATGCTGTACTCCAGCACGCCCATCTCGGGCATCACGTCGGGACGACCCACGACCAGCAGCACGATGATGGTGATGACGGCGGCGGGCAGAGCGATGAAGAAGTTCACGCGGAACTTATCGCGCATCTCGCAGCCCTGGCTGCGGGTGGCGGCGATGGTGGTATCGGAGATCATGGACAGGTTGTCGCCGAACATGGCGCCGCCCACGCAGGCACCCAGCATCAGGGGGATGCTCAGGCCGGCCTTGTCCGCAACGCCGACGGCGATGGGAACGATGGCGCCGATGGTGCCCATGGAGGTACCGGTAGCAGTGCCCATGAACGCGGAGATGATGAACACGCCGGCAGTCAGGAAGTGAACGGGGATCAGGCTCAGGCCCAGGTTGACGGTGGCATCGCGGCCGCCCATGGCAGCTGCCACGCCGGAGAAAGCACCGGCCAGCAGATAGATCATCAGCATGGTCAGCACGTCCTCATTGGCCGCGCCCTTGGCAAAGATCTTGAAACGCTCGTTGATGCTGCCCTTGGTCATGGCAAACGCCACCAGCAGGGCAATGAACATAGCCGTTACGGAGGGGAACTGGTAAAACGCCATTTCGACGCCCTGGGACTGCAGGATCAAACCGGCACCCAGGTAGATCACAACGAATATCAGGAACGGAACCAGAGCCAGGCCGCTGCCTTTCTTATTCAGGGTACGATCCATAAAATTTTCCTCCTCTTTTCTTGTCCTCTTTGCTGATACGCCTCTCTCTTCGTCTTATTGCACAGAATATGCTCTCCAGATCTTCTCGTCTCTGTGTAAAAGTATATCATTTTTTGGTGGCAACTGTTAATACCTATCTTATATAATTGGCTATTACTTTTTCCGATACCAATCAATCCCTTTCTTCATAATCTGTTTTTCATAGGTTTTTCATCTCCGGATTGACTTTTTTCTCCATTTCAGATATTGTTAAATTCCTGATAAGAATACCGTACGAAAGGCAGGGATCGAATATGTCCTCTTCTTCATTGGATCTGTCCAGTCTGATGGGCATCTCTCTGGGCACGCTGACCCTGGGCAAGATCATTTCCGCCGCCGTTACGCTGCTGATCTGCCTGGTGGTCACCCGGGTGCTGATGAAACTTCTGGGCCGCCTGCTGGGCCGGTCCAAGCTGGACGCCCGGGTGCAGAAATATCTGGCTGCCGGTGTGCGGCTCATTCTCTATGTCATCACGGCACTGATCGTGGTGGACAGTCTGGGGATCCCCATCACCTCCCTGGTAGCTCTCTTGTCCGTGGGCTCCCTGGGTATCACCCTGGCCGCGGAGGATATCCTGGGCAACGTGGCCGGCGGCCTGGTGATCCTCTCGGCCCGTCCCTTTGCCCTGGGCGACTTTCTGGAAGTGGGCGGCACCACCGGCACGGTGGAGGAGATCAGCCTCAACCACACCAAGCTCGTCACGCCGGACGGACTGATGGTGCTGCTGCCCAACAAGGAGCTGGCCAGCTCCAAAATGACCAACTACACCGTCAACGGCCAGCGGCGCATCACCTGGAAGGTCTCCGCCTCCTACGATGCCCCCACGGAGACGGTGAAAGCCGCCTGCGAGCAGGCCCTGAGCATGACGGACCATCTTCTCACGGACCCCGCGCCCAGTGTCCGGCTGACGGGATACGGCGAGAGCGCCATCGAATACGCCGTTTACTGCTGGGCCGCGCCTGCGGATTACTGGGACGCCTATTTTGCCCCTGTCTCTTATACACATCTCCGAGCCCACGAGACCGGAGCCTA
>URKI01000034.1 GCA_900548505.1 uncultured Oscillibacter sp.
GGCGGGATATGGACGGAATCCGGGCAGAGCGGCAGGAAGTGCGGCGGCTGGTTGACGGTGTGCAGAATCGCAGACAGAAAATGCTCCTGGAGCTGCGCTATATTAACGGCCTGACGGTGGACCAGATTGCGAATGAGATCGGAAAAAGCCATAAATGGACGCGGGAGAGCCTGCGGCGGGCTGTTGATGCGCTAAATATGTAATGATACAGGGCGGGGAATATCTCCGCTCTTTCTTTTTATCTATTGTTAGCCAAAACTAAGTAAATATTTACCCTTTTCGGGGTATTACTTCCCTGTGTTATGTGTTAATGTAATATCATCAATAATTGCAAAAAAGCAGATTTCAAGGATCGCTCCGGTGGGGTGGTCCTTTTTTATTGCCTGAAGGAGGGGGGCTTGTCAGCGCTTTTTGCGCAGAGACTCATATTCCCGCAGGGAGGCCAGCGCTTCCCGGGACATGGGGATGATCACCGCAATGTTGAACACGGTCATCAGGCCAATGCCCACATCGCCCAGGTCCCACACGAAGGTGTAAGCGGCGAGGCCGCCCACGAACAGCATCACCAGGGCCAGAATCTTGTAGGCGGTCTGAGAGGCCCAGTTGTCCCCGAACAGGTAGGCCACGTTGGACCGGGCGTAGAACAGTACGCCGATGAAGGTGGAGAAGCTGAACAGCAGCAGGATCAGCGCGATGAACACCACGCCGAAGGAGCCCAGATGGTAGTCCATGGCTGTCTGGAGCAGGTCCATGCCGGAGAGGCCCGCGATCGTCTCTGCCGGGGTCAGCAGCATGATCATGGCCGTGCAGGAGCAGATAACGATGGTGTCCAGGAACACGCCGAAGGCCTGCAGGAGTCCTGCCTTGGCGGGATGGGTGATGTCCGCCGCGGCAGCCGCGCAGGGGGCGGAGCCGGAGCCGGCCTCGTTGGAGAAAAGACCACGCTTGACACCCTGCATCAGCACGGCGCCGAAGCCGCCGGCCACTGCCTGGCGGATGCCGAAAGCCTCCTCAAAGATCTGGGAGAACACGGAGGGCAGAAGCGCTGCATTTTTCACGATGAGGAAAATGGTCATGAGGAAGTAGAGCCCCGCCATGATGGGCACCAGCACGTCCAGCACCTTCACCGTGGCGTGCTTGCGCAGCACGATGACGGCGGACACGGCCACAAGGGCCACCGTGGTATAGAGCGGCGGTACGGAGAAGGCATTATAGAATGCGGAGGAGACGGAGTTGCTGATGACCTGGCTGATGCCGCACCAGCAGATCAGGCCCGAAATGGCGAAGAGCACGGCGATGACAGACTTGCGGCGCCCCTTGGCCAGAAAATCGTGGATATAGTAGGCCGGGCCGCCCCGGTAGCCGCCGTAGAGGGGGTCGGGCTGCTTGTGCAGCTGGGCCAGCGTCGCCTCTACAAAGGCGGTGGAGGAGCCGATGAGGGCGGAGAGCCACATCCAGAACACGGCGCCGGCGCCGCCGGCGGAGATGGCCGCCACCACGCCGATCAGGTTGCCCATGCCCACCCGGGTGGCCGTAGAGATGACCAGGGCTTGCAGGCCGGAGATGGCGCTGCCGTTGGTGCCCCGCTTTTCCACCGTCAGCCGGAGCATTTCCGGGAACAGCCGGACGGGGAGGAAACGGGTGCGGATGGTGAAAAAGATACCGGTGGGGATCAGCAGCAATACCAGCAGGGAAAGACCGATGCTGCCGCCGCCCGGCAGGGGCAGCGTGATGAGATCGCCCCACAAAAGCCCGTAGGCCCGGGAGATCAGCTGGACGATAAATTCCATGATAAAGCCTCCGATGAATCATTCCGTGATGTCCGGCGGCACAGGAAGGGGGGACTCTAGGCATTTAAAGCGCAAATGCGCCGCGGGTGCTTACCATTGTACTATGTCCGTGGCCGGGATGCAACCGCTTTTTTCCATTTCCGTGCCGCCGCCGTAAAAAAGCGCGGGGAAAGGTGTGGACCTTTCCCCGCGGGAGCGGAGAGACCTGCGTCTTACTCGCTTTTGATGGCCTCCAGTGCCGGGATTTGCACGGCCTTGTTGGCGGGGTAGTAGCCCGAGCCCAGGCCGATGAGCACGGAGAACACCACCGCAAAGAGCAGCAGCCACGGCGGGATGACGGAGACACGGGTCACGTCGCCGCCGCCGAACATGGCGGGCAGCAGGTTTTCCAGCGATGGCCCCAGAGACACCAGGTTGATAGTGACGGAGGCGCAGAAGCTGATGATGCAGCCGATGACGCCGCCGATGAGCCCGATGGCACCGGCCTCCGACAAAAACATGATCCGGATATCCGTCACATAGCAGCCCAAGGCTTTCATGATGCCGATCTCCCGGGTGCGCTCGGAGATGGACATGATCATGGTATTGGTGATGCCCAGGGCCGCTACGAACAGCGAGATGGCACCAAGGCCCCCCAGCATCATCTGCTTTTGCTGGGCCTCTTTTTCCATGGGCTTGCGGATGCTCTCCATGGACTCGGTGTTGTAGCCCATGCCCTTGATGTCCGTTTCCACCCGTTCCACCACCGAGATGTCTGTGACCTTGACCAGAACGGAGTCGTAGGTGCGCTTTTTCTTGGCACCCGGCACCTTTTCCAGGAGCTTTTGCAGGTCGGAAAGGCTCATGATGATGCCGTCGGAGGTCTCGCTGCCCTTGGAGTAATCCTCCTTGGAAACACCCACGGAGCGGATGGGGAGAGAGAGCTTGGTGCCCTGAACGTTTGCTTCCAGCGTATAGGTCTGGTCCAGGGGATTGAAGTAAGGGTCGGGGATGTTGCGCTCCGTGTCGCCCATGTCCAGTTCGCCGCCCCAGCGGTCGATCATATTTCGTCCCTCAGGGCGCAGGGTGTCCTTGAAGTTATAGGCCAGGTACTGTCCCGCGATCACGTCGCCGCTGCGCTTGACCGTGCTGCCGCTGATGAGCTGGTAGCCCATCTTCTCCATGGCATCTGTGTCAAGGCCCACTACCACGGCCCAGTCGGACACGTACCGCTTTCCGGTGCCGGTGACCAGGCGGATGTCCTCTGCCTCCAGAGTCTGCTTGGGGGTGACGGCCTCCACGCCCGGCAGGTTCCGCAGGCTCTTGACCAGGGCGTCGTCCAGCTTGGTTTTTCCCCGGCCCCCCTGGGGGGCGTTGACGGTGATGATGGTCAGGTCGCCCATCTGGGCCAGGAGCTTGTCCTGAGACTCCTTCATGCCGATGCCGAGAGACACCATGATGACGATGGAACAGCAGCCGATCAGTACGCCCAGCACCGTTAAAAAGGTGCGGGACTTCCGGCGCATGAGGTTTTGCACGCACATGCGGAAGATATCCTGTTTGCTCATGGGTCAGCTCTCTTTCCCGGCGTCGTCCGGCGTCTCGTCCTCCCAGGAATCCCAGCCGTCGGCGGCAGCTTTGGCGTGCTTTCTTCGGCGGATCACCACCACGGCGGCGATGCCTGCTGCGGCCGCGACGCCCAGGCCGATCCACAGCCACGGCAGACCAGGCTCTTCCATGGGAGGCAGCTCGTCGCCAAAATCGTCGGGAGGAGGCAGCTCCTCCGCCTGGAGGGTGATGGGGAACGTCTTGACCTGGATCTGCTGATCTGCGTTTTCATAGGAGATCTTCAGCACCACGTCCACCGGGCCGGCGGCCGTGGGGGTGAGGGCAAAGCCGATGGTGCCGCTGGTGCCAGCGGTGATGTTGCCTAAGTACTGGGTGCGGGCGGGGGTATCCACGCCGTCGCCCTCCACGATGGCCTCCACATTGGAGATGTCATCCTTACCCTTGTTCACGTAGGCCATGGTGACCTCTGCCTCCTCGCCCACATTCACGGTCTCAGGGACCACAGGGGCATTGAGCTGGAAGCGGTCAGGCTGGTAAATGGGGACGGAGATGCGAATGTCCGCGCTGGCGGAGGTGCGCTTGTCGCCGTCCACATACTCATACTTGAAGCCTACGCCGATGCTCTGGGCGCCGCTTTTTCCGTTGGGCACCGCCCGCATGGGCACCTCCTGGGTCTGGGCGGCGCCGGCGGCAAGGGCGTTGTAGTGGAAGGTGTTGGTGCCGCCGTCCATGGTGAAGTTTTCACCGCCGTCCACGGTGACCACGATGTTTTCGATCTTGATGCTGCCGGTATTCTCAAAGGCAAAGCGCAGGGGGAAGCTGCTGCCCGCCGCCACGGAGCTTTCGCCGTAGGTGAAGCTGCGGATGACGATGTTGGGCACGGGGGTGTCCGCCTTGGAGGGCACCAGGGCGGAGAAGTTGATGCGGTCGGAGGCGGTGGCCTGGGTAAGCATCCCGCCGCTGTCGTAGCTGTACTTGAGCTCTGTGCTGATGGACTGGTTGGTGGAGGAGATCTCCTTGAGGGCCTTCACCCGCACCACGATGTCCCGGGTGGCGCCGGGGGCGATGTCCTCCAGCACGAAGGTGGAGGTCTCGTTGAGCACGATGAGGGAGTCCGACGGCGCCACGGTGGCCACCGGGGAGACCAGCTTGGTGGAGCCGGCGTTTTTGAAGGAGATGGTCACGTCCCGGGTCTCGTCCGGGGCGATGGGCTTGTCCATGGCCGAGCGGGTCACCAGCACCACCGGCTGGGGGGTATTCTCCCGGCCCAGGGCGGGGATGGCGATCTTATCGGTGATGCTGCCCTGGATGGTGGAGATATTGTTGTTGTAGTTGAACTTCATGTCCACGCCCAAAGACTGGTTGGGAGAGGCGATGACGCTGGCGGCCTTGAGGTGGATGGTCAGCGTGGCGCTCTGCTTGGCGGCGATGTCCGCCAGGGCAAAGGAGGTGCTGCCGCCGGAGATGCTCAGACCGTCGGAGGGAGTGAAGGTGATGACCGGGGACTTGAGTCTGGAACCGCTGAGGTTGCGGACGGTCACGTCCAGCTCGATCTCTTGTCCGGCCTCGATGGGCTTGGCCATCTCGCTGCGGGAGATGAGCACCATGGGGGCAGGGGCGGGCTCCTTGGGCTCGTCGTCATAGGTCCGCTTGGGTGTGTCCTCATAGACCTTGGCCTCTGTGATGGTCACTTCCAGGGTCTGGTAGCTGTCCGGCTCTCCGGCCCGGCCCACCTGCAGCCGCAGCGTCTGGCCGGTGCCTTTGTACTTAACGCCGGAGAGGGTGACGGCATAGACCAACGGTGCGCCGTCGGGAGAGGTCCTGGCCACGGAAATGCTGCCGCCGGAAAAGCTGTCATCCAGCTTGGTGATGTCCAGGGAAGAGGGACTGGAGGAGCCGGTGCCGTCACTGGTATCCTTGATGGAGACGGTAATATCTGCCCCGGCACCTTTTTCCAGCTGGGAGACGGATTTTCCGCCGACTGTGACCGTATAGCCGGTTACATACAGGTTCCGGTCTTCCGCCCGGACGGCGGGCAGAACGGCGGTCAGCAGGGCCAGAATGGCAAAGAGCGCGCAGGCGCTTCGGGTCAAGTGATTGTTCATGGGTGGGTCCTCTCCTTTTTGTTGACTTGATTGGAAACGATCTCGCCGTCGATCAGCGTGACGATGCGGTCGGCGTAGGATGCCATTTCAGGGTCGTGGGTCACCAGGATGATGGTCTGGTGGTAGTCCCGGGCGAAGGTACAGATCATCTCCATGATCTCCACGGTGGTCTTGGAGTCCAGATTGCCGGTGGGTTCGTCGGCGAACACCACGTCCGGCCGGGCGATGAACGCCCGGGCGATGCCTGCCCGCTGCTGCTGGCCGCCGGACATCTGCCGGGGGAAGTGGTCCAGCCGGTGGGAAAGGCCCACCCGGGTCAAAAGCTTTCGGGCGGCCGCCTCCCGCTCGGCCCGGGGCACGCCCCGGAACAGAAGGGGCAGAGCCACGTTTTCCGTGGCGGTGAGGTTTGGCAGCAGGTTATAGGACTGGAACACGAAGCCCAGGTGCTTTTGCCGGAAAGAAGCCAGCTGGTTTTCACTCAGGCGGGAGATGGGCACGCCGCCGATGAGGACTTCGCCCCGGGTGGGCTTTTCCATGCCTGCCAGCTGGTTGAGCAGGGTACTTTTGCCGGAGCCGGAGGTGCCGAAGATGCAGCAGATCTCCCCGCGCATGACGCTGAGGTTGATCCGCTTGAGGGCTACCACCGTCTCGTCGCCGATGGGATATTCCTTGCGGATGTTTTTCACTTCGATAATGGGGCGGCTGCGGGGATCGGTCTGGTTCATGGTCGCTGCGCCTCCTTTCTGAGCGTTATCATAGCCGGTCAAGCTTTAAACGCCATATAGAGCGGTTTAAGATTTCTAAAGGAAGCGTACAGAAAAAAGCGCCCCCGGATCCATTCCGGGGCCGCTTGGAGATCAGAAGGGGTCAGGCGGAGGGATACAGGGGCAGCCGCAGCAAAAACTCCGTGCTGCGGCCGGGGGAGGGCCGGGCGGCCAGCGTGATGCTGCCGCCGTGCTTTTCCATAATGCGACGGGTGATGGCAAGACCCAGGCCGCTGCCGCCGCCCGTGCGGGCGTCGCTGCCCACCACAAAGGGATCGAAGATCCGGGCGGCCCGGTCCGGCGGGATACCGGCGCCGTTGTCGCCCATGCGCAAAAGCGCCATGGAGCCGCCGGCGTCCAGATCAAAATAGAGGACCGTGCCCAGGCGGTTGTGGCGCAGGGCATTGGAGAGGAGGTTGTCCAGCACCCGGCGGAATTGCAGCGGGTCCACGGAGCAGAGGACCGGATGGTCCGGGATGGAGACGCTGAGGGAGAAGCCGGCAAGGTCGATCTCGTCGTACTTGCTGGCCAGATATTCCCGCAGGAACTCCGCCAGGTCTGTCCGCTCCGGGTACAGGAGAAATTCCGGGTGCTCCACCTTGCTGTATTCGTGGAAGGCGTTGACCAGATCCGTCAGGGTTTCCGCCTTGGCCTGGATAGCCCGCAGGTATCGCTCTGTCTGCTCCGGGGGGACCTTGCCGTCGCAGATGGCGCCGATATAGCCCGAGATGACGGTAATGGGGGTCTTGAGGTCGTGGGAGATGTCCGCGATGAGCTTCTGGCGGCCCTCATCCAGCCGCCGCCGCTCCGCCTCGCTCTCCGCCAGACGCTCGGAAAAGCGGTCGAAGCTCTCTCCGATGCGGCGGATCTCCCAGGTGCCGCCGCAGTCGCCCACCCGGCTCATGCGGCCCTCCGCCTGGGCGGACACCGCGTCGTTGAGCCGCTGCAGTGGCCGGCCGATCTTGTTTTTCAGCCACCAGATGAAAAGGCCCGCAGCTGCCAGATAAAGCGGGATCACCAAAAGCCAGATCCGCCAGGAGGCGTTATAGCGCTGGTAGTAGGCATCGGAGTCAATGACGGCGTCCCGCAGTAGCAGGATATAAGCTTGCCCGTCATTGTTTACGAACTGGTGGCGGGAGAGGTAGCTGCCGTCAGAGCGGCGGCCGTCCAGCAGCTGAAATTCCCGGGGAGTATAGGACCGTTTTCCGTCCTCAAATCCGCCGAATACCACCTGATAGTCCTGGTCCAGGATCATGACGCCCTCTACTGCGGTGGTGCCGTCGGTGCGGTACTGGTGGCGGATGAACAGATAGCGGGGCTGGCCGTTGGACGGCAGCTCGTAGGCGTCCACCATGGAGCTGTCACCATATACCGGGATGCAGGCCAGCTCTTGCGCTGTATAGGCGGCGTCGAACCCGTCGGCGGAGGCATATACCCGCGTGCCTGCCGTGTCGTAGACGGCAAACGAGCTGCCGGAGCGGCCGGTGTAACGCAGAAGCTGATCGTAGCTTCCGGCGTACAGGGCCGGATCGGACAGGGCGGCGCCCCAGTCCGCCGGCTGGTAGAGAGAGCCCAGCCATATGTTCCACAGCACGAATACGCTGCCCGCGATGGCCAGCAGTGTCAGAGTAAAGAGCAGATAGTTTTTTGCCAGGAGGCCGAACAGGCTCCCGCGCAGCGGCTTATTTTTCAATTTTATAACCCAGTCCTCTCACAGTAATGATGTGGCGGGGATTTTTGGGGTCATCCTCGATCTTTTCCCGGAGCTTGGAGATGTGCACCATCATGGTGTTGTCGTCTCCTTCAAAGTAGGTCCCGATGGCGCCCTCATAGAGCTGGATCTTGGTAAAGATCCGTCCCGGGGAGCGCATGAGCATGGCGAGGATCTTGTATTCCATGGGGGTGAGGAGAATGGGCTGGCCGTTTTTGGTCAGCTGGAAGCTGGCGGTGTCCAGGGACAGATCCCGCACGGTGAGGACGCTGCCGCCGGTCCGCTCCGCCCGGCGCAGCTGGGCTTTCACCCGGGCCACGATCTCCACCGGGTTGAAGGGCTTGGCGATATAGTCATCGGCGCCCAGGTTCAGCCCCAGGATCTTGTCGTTGTCCTGGCTTTTGGCGGAGAGGATCAGAATGGGGATATTGCTGTACTTGCGCAGGGCGCGGGTGAGCTCGAAGCCGTTCATCTCCGGCATCATGATGTCTAAGATGGCCATGCTGGGGGACTGTTCCCGGGCAATGCGCAGGGCAGTGGCGCCGTCTCCGGCCTCGAGGACCTGAAAGCCCTCTCCCTCCAGGTAGAGGCGCAGAAGATCGCGGATATCGGCATCGTCCTCGGCGATCAGGATGGAAGCGTCCATACGATGTCCTCCTTTTTATGAATGTGCCGTCTCCCGGCGCTGTTCTTGTGGGCCTATTATAACAAATTCCCATCTTCCGTCAAACCCTGGAAAAGCGCTGTGGGATAATCTTTAGAAAACTTAAGAAAATACGGAAAAGGGAACAAGCGAAAAAAAGACCGCCTGCGGCAAAGCCGCAGGCGGAAAGCTGAAAAGTTAAACGCACGGGGGAGGTTACAAAGAGCGCTTGAGCTGCTGCATATTCTGGTGGATCTTGGACATGGTGGACTCGGCCTGGACCATCTCCTGCTGGCTGACGCCGCGCATCATGTGGTCTACGAAGGCAGCGGCAGCCTGCTCCAGCTCGGCTACCATGGACTGGCCCTGAGGAGAGAGGGTGATGGGGTGCACCCGACGGTCCTCCTCGGACCGCTCCACCACCACGAGGCCCCGCTTTTGCAAAGAGGCCAGAGTCTGGCTGACCATCCCCTTGCTCAGGGGGAGCGAACGGCACAGATCGTTGGCGGCGTTGCAGTTTTCCGACAGGGCCAGCAAAAGGCCGATCTCCGCACGGGAGAGGGTGCCGCCCACCGCGCGGCGGCAAAAATCCAGATACGTTTTATGCACTGTGCCCATCTGGGCAAAAAACTGCGAGAGCTGCCCCATGGCCTGATGATTGGAGGACAATTGGATCACCGCCTGATGGTTTAAATCTAAACAAAGAATAGTATACCATCCGCGCTGTCATACCGCAAGCGGGAAATGCCGCTGCCGGGAAAAAGAGACTCAGAGGGACGGAGCGCCCTGCGTCCGGCGGTGCAGGTACCGATCATAGAGCAGGCAGGCAGCCAGATTCACCAGAGCCGACGCGGGGACCGCCAGGGCAATGGTGAACATGCCGGTGCCGGGAAGCATGCTGAGCAGGTAGGAAAGGGGCACCCGCACCAAAAAGGCGGAGGCCAGGCCCTGGACCATGACAAAGGTGGTGCGCTCGCTGCCGTTGAAGTAGCCCAGGAAGCAAAAGACGGACGGTGTGAGCAGATGCTCAAAGGAGCTGCCTCGGAAATAGGCGGCGGCAGCGGCGATGACGGCTGGGTCGTCTTCAAACACAGCGGCCAGCAGATGACCGCCGAAGAAGGTCAGAAGGAAGATGGCGCATCCGAAGATCTGGGAGATGCCCCAGGCTGCGAAAAGGGCTTTCCGGGCCCGCTGGGGCTGCCGGGCGCCCATGTTCTGGGCCACGATGGTGGAAAGGGCGGACATGAAGGCCATGGGGACGATGGACAAGAAGAGGAAGAGCTTTTCCGTGATGCCGATTCCGGCGGAGGCCACTAACCCCAGCCGATTGACGATGCTGGTGATCATGAGGAAGGAGATGTTCACCAGCGTGTCCTGCAGGGCGATGGGGGCGCCTACGGCCAGAATGCGGCGGACGGATGCGCCGGTGCGGAAGTCCGCACGGGAAAGGGAGAAGGGGAGCGGATGGCGGCGCAGATACAAGACGGAAAACGCCACGCTGCCTGCCTGGGCCAGGATCGTGGCCCAGGCAGCGCCCGCGGCTCCCAGATGGGCGCCCCACACCAGGCACAGGTCCAACACCACGTTGATACAGCAGGCCAGAAATACGAAGAGCAGCGGCACCCGGGAGTTGCCGAGACCGCGGAAGATGCCGCTGATTCCGTTGTAGGCGGCCACGAAGACCATGCCGCTGCCGCAGATGCGAAGATAGGCCACGGTCTCCGCCACCGCGTCGGCAGGGACGTGCATCCAGCGTGTCATGGCCGGTGCAAGCAGCAGCAGCGCGGCGGTCAGTGCGGCGGTGACTGCCAGGAAAAGACGAATCTGGCCGGCCACCACCTGGGCGCCGTCCTGAGGCGTGCGGGCGCCCACGGCCTTGCCAATGAGCACCGTCACGCCCATGGTCAGCCCGGTGATGACGGCGGTGACTGCCACCATCATCTGACTGCCCACGGCCACTGCCGCCGTGGAAGCCGTGGAGGCGAATCGGCCCACCACCGCCAGGTCCACCGCGCCGTAGAGTCCCTGCAGCAGCAAGGAGAGCATCAGCGGCATGGAAAAGCGGATGAGAGGCGGGAGAATGGGGCCGGTCAAAAAAGCGTTTTCATGGGAATCGGCTGGGACCATGGAAAAAACCTCCTGACAAAAAGAAAACGCCAACAAGCATACACTTGTTAGCGATAATGTACCAAACGAAGCGCCCCTGGCGCGGAGGTATTATATCAAAGCCCCGGCGGCGTGTCAAGAAGGCCCGAAAGGGTACGGAACAGGGAGGGAGCAGGAGGGAGAGGGAACTTTTTCCTCCGCGGACCGTCCAACTACATAGAGCAGACTTCTGCTGACATAAGTTTGGAATGATACGCAAAAGGAGCGATCAAGATGAATCGAAAAATTGGGGTCCTGGTCCTGACCGGCATCCTGGCCTGGACAATGGCGGTTTCCGCAGGCGCGGCGGATGCGATGCGGCTGATCCCGCAGTCTGCCGGGCAGATGGATACGGCGCAGACCGTGACAGATTCCACCGACGTGCTGACGCCTCTGCCGGAGGCGGAGGACGTGCCCCTCACACGCGGGGAGCTGGTGGCCATGCTCCATGAGCAGGCGGGCAGCCCCGTTGTGAACTACGCCATGCACTTTACGGATGTGGAGCAGTCCGATGCCGACGCCGAAGCCATCCGGTGGGCTGCCAGCGAGGGTATCGTTCAGGGCTATGGCGATGACACCTTCGGCGCTGAAGAGGCCGTGAGCCGCCAGCAGCTGGCGGTGATTCTGTACCGCTATGCCCAGCACGAGGGCAAGGGCTTCACCGGGGCCTGGGCGTTCCCGCTGGGCTTTTCCGACGCGCAGGAAGTGAGCGGCTATGCCTATGAGGCCATGTGCTGGATGACCATGCACAGTGTTCTGGAAGCGGACGATGACAACGCCATCCGCCCCCAGGGGCAGGTCACCTGCCGGGAGGGGGAGCAGATCATGGAGCGTTTTCTCCAGAGCCTGAGCCAGTGACGCCCGGCGTTTTTCCGCGCAAAGCAATTATCCTGAAACCGCAGGCCCCGGCTTTTGGCCGGGGCCTGCAATGTTCAGCGAGGGCTTGCCCGCTTCCAGAAACAGGGGCTTGCGCGCCTACAGCACCGATGGTATGCTGTACATACCGGCAGTGCCGGAATCTAAAATCAGGAGATATGCTGTTTGAAACGGAACAACACCTTGGAGATTGTGGCCTGACCGGGAGGCAGGCGCATGATCCCCGTGCCTCCCGATATTGGACCACAATATGAAGGAGGAAAATTTCATGAACCAAGACAACATCGTGATCCGCCAAGAGGCCCCGTCCGACTATGCTGCCGTGGAGTATCTGACCCGGGAGGCTTTCTGGAACGTGTACCGCCCCGGCTGCCTGGAACACTACGTGGTGCATGTACTGCGCCATGACCCCGCCTTTGTGCCGGAGCTGGATCTGGTGATGGAGCGGGAGGGCGAGCTCATCGGCCACGTTCTGTATACGCGCTCTTTCATCACGGCCGACGACGGCCGCCGGGTCGCCACCATGACCTTTGGGCCCATCAGCATCCGTCCGGATCTGCAGCGGCAGGGCCTGGGCAAGTACCTGCTGGACCGCTCCATGGAACAGGCGGCGGAACTGGGCGCAGGTGCGTTGTGCATCGAGGGAAATCTGGACTTTTACGGAAAATCCGGCTTTGTGGTGGCAGGGACGCGGGGCATCCGTTACCACGGTGAGCCGGAGCAGGAGATCGTCCCTTATTTCCTGCTCAAGGAGCTGCGACCGGGATTCCTGGACGGAGTCACGGGCGTCTACCACACACCCCAGGGATACTATGTGGATGAAGCGGCGGCAGAGGTATTTGACCGGGACTTCCCGCCGAAAGAAAAAAAGAGACTGCCCGGACAATTGTTTTGACAGGAAACAGGAAAGAGGACCTGCGGCAATTTGCCGCAGGCCCTCTTTTTTGCTTATCACGTGCAGGGAGCGCGATCAATAATCTTCGGCGTAGATCTCGAAGAAGCTCTTGGAATACTGGCAGGTGGGGCACACGTCCGGCGCGGCGGTACCCACCACGATGTGGCCGCAGTTACGGCATTCCCACATCTTGACGGTGCTCTTTTCAAAGACCTGAGCGGTCTCTACGTTGCGCAGCAGGGCGCGATAGCGCTCCTCGTGGCGCTTTTCGATGGCAGCCACCAGGCGGAACTTGGCGGCCAGCTCCGGGAAGCCCTCTTCCTCGGCGGTCTTGGCAAAGCCGTCGTACATGTCCGTCCACTCGTAGTTCTCGCCCTCGGCGGCGTGGAGCAGGTTCTCTGCCGTGCCGCCCAAGCCGTGCAGCTCCTCGAACCACATTCTTGCGTGGGCCTTCTCGTTTTCCGCTGTCTTCAAAAACAGCGCCGCGATCTGCTCGTAGCCCTCCTGCTGGGCCACAGAGGAGAAATAGGTGTACTTGTTCCGGGCCTGGGATTCGCCGGCAAAGGCGGCCTCCAGGTTCTTCTCCGTCTGGGTGCCGGCATACTTGCCGGTGCCCTTGGCGGGGGCTTCCTCGATCTTTTCAAAGGCGGAGGCGGGCTGCTTGCACAGCGGGCAGATGAAGTCCTCGGGCAGGGTCTCGCCCTCGTAGATATAGCCGCAGACTTTGCACTTCCATTTGCTCATGGTAGGTTCATCCTTTCTAATCAAAATATCACTTCGGTCCTGATAAGCGGTATGCAGCATGGCTTCTGCCAGCTGGCTGAGAGGCTGGCCGTAAAAGGCTTTGTAGACCTCCTGGATCTCGGGGTTTTTGTGGCTGGTGCGCAGGGACATGGACCCGTCCCGCCGGTACAGGGCTTCGATGCGGCTTTTGCGGGTCTCGTCTGCATTTTTGGTCATGTCCTTGGGCTGTCCGCCGCCGCCGATGCAGCCGCCGGGGCAGGCCATGACTTCCACAAAGTGATACTGCTTTCCGCTCTCGCGCATACGGGAGAGGAAGGCACGGGCATTGGCGGTGCCGTAAATGACCGCCACCTGGAGTGTCAGGTCGCCGATGACCACCTGGGCCTCCCGCACGCCCTCATATCCCCGGACGGCCTGCAGGGAGAGCAGAGACTCCGGCGCTTCCTGCCCGGTGAGGTATTCGTAGGCGGTGCGCAGGGCGGCCTCCATCACGCCGCCGGTATTGCCGAAGATCACGCCGGCACCGGAGGCCTTGCCCATGAGGGAGTCGTAGGCGGAATCCTCCAGCGCGTTCCAATCCACGCCCTCTGCTTTGGCCCAGCGGGCCAGCTCCCGGGTGGTGATGACCTGGTCGGTGTCCCGCATACCCTCGATGCCGTGGTAGTCGGCGGCAGCGTGCATCTCTTCCCGCCGGATCTCAAACTTCTTGGCGGTGCAGGGCGTCAGGGCCACATGGACGATCTTCCGGGGGTCCAGCCCCAGCTTTCCGGCAAAGTAGGTTTTCACCGTGGGGCCCTGCATGCCGATGGGACTCTTGGCGGTGGACAGGTGGGGCAGCAGCTCCGGTGCATAGATCTCCGCAAAGTGCACCCAGGCGGGGCAGCAGCTGGTGAACTGGGGGAGGGGGCGGTCCTTTTCCGTGATCCGGCGGATCAGCTCGCTGGCCTCCTCCACGATGGTCAGGTCTGCGGCGAAGTTGGTGTCCAGCACATAGTCGGCCCCAAGGGCCCGCAGCAGCGCAACCATCTTTCCCTCCACAAAGGCACCGGGCTCCATCCCGAAGGCTTCGCCCAGGGCGGCACGGACGGAGGGAGAGGTGCTGACCACCACGATCTTATCGGGATCGGCAATGGCCTGGCGCACCTGCGGACATTCGTCCCGCTCCATGATGCTGTCCACCGGGCAGGCATTGGCGCACTGCCCGCAGTAGATGCACACCGCGTTTCCGCCGGTCTGCTGCAGGGTATAGGTGCCATGCACGCCCATGAGGTTGGCGCAGGCATCCTTGCACATGCCGCAGCGGATGCATTTTTCCTCCAGGCGCACAATGCTGGGGTTGTCCTTCTCAATGGGGACACGGACGGATAAAGGCAGATGTTTCAGTTTCTTCACGTTCCTTTCTCTTGAGAGTTCTCTGTGCAAGCTTCGCACAAAAACACCAGTTTCAGATCGTAGGAGAGAATGGAGATCCCGGCTTTCTTTTCCAGATGCTCAGTCAGATCTCCCAGGTCCACGTCCAGCAGCCGGCCGCACTTGCGGCAAACCAGGTGGTCGTGCCGCACGATCCGGTCATACCGGTCCGGCATCCCCTCCACGGAGATCTTGCGGATCCGGTCCTCTTCCCACAATCGATTGAGGTTGTTGTACACGGTGGCCAGCACCACCGAGGGGTAGGATTCCCGCAGCTGCTCAAAAACCTGCTCCGCAGTCAGGTGGCTGCGGGAGGACTCCACGATCTCCAGAATTTTCTTTGCATATTTGGTCATGACGATCAACACCGTTTTTTAGAATGATTCTAGATTTAATCCATTTCCGGTGAGAAGTCAAGAGAAAAATACAGCAGGACACAAGAAAAAACAAGACTCAAAAGGATTAAGAATTCTTAAGGAAAAACTGGGGGATTTTGAAAGAATCCCGTGATAGAATTACAAACACGCAGTTTATGCAGAAGTGGGGCAGGTGCGGCTGGCGAAGCGTCGCACCGGATGCCGTTCCCTCCTTTGTGACCGATGCCTTTGCGCCGGGGCGGCAGATCGAAAACATAATCGTGATCCCCATTGAAGATGAAGATTTTCAGGCGGTCTATTATTTTTCTCTGCCTGGAAAAGGATCGGGAGAAATTTCAGGAGCTCATTACCCGTCTTCAGGAAAAGAGGTTTCGGACACAGCCCCTTTGAATGGAAGAACTGAGACCGGAAGGAGGAGTCAGGCATGGGAAGGAAAGCCGCACCGCATGGGGATATGCTTCTTTCACGTGATCGCAAAAATTTCGTCCGTAATACAGCACCGCCATCCAATTCCTGACAGAGGAGCTTGGATGGCGGTGAATTTTATTTACGGTATAATTGGAAATGCTGTGTTTTCATTTTACGGCAGAGTCAATACAGGGGCATTTCCCGATCGGCGGCTGCATGTTTCCGGCCTCAAAGGAACAGCTCACATTCCTTCCGCTCAGAGCACACCTTTTTCAGCATGAGGCTGGCCGCAGAGAGCATGACGGGATTGACCTTGCGAGCGCCCTGCGGACAGACAGCGATGCAGCGCATACAGGAGATGCACGCCTTCTCATCTACTTTCTTCGGATCGTCTTGGTCGATGGCCTGCACGGGACACGCTGCTGCACAGGCACCACAGTTGGTACATTCTTTTGCTGCTTTGGGCACCATACCGACTCCGCCGGCTTTCTTGTAAGGACGGTTGCCGGGAATCGCAGGCTCCGAAGTGTCTGCCGCGGAGAGCTTATGTTGGATCTGTTTGGCAAAATCGGAGAGCTGTGCTGCATCCTGCTCGTCAGGCCGACCGGCGGCAAACTGCCGGGCGATGGAGTGCTCCGCAATGGCGGCAACTGCCGCGATTACCTGAAAACCGGCCTGTTTTGCGGTGTCCTCCAGCTCCGTCAGGGTATCCTCATAGGCCCGGTTGCCATAGACACAGACCAGGATGGCCCGGGCACCGCTGCCCTGTACCGCCCCCAGCCGTGCTGTCGCCACAGCGGGGACTCGGCCGCCGTAGGACGGCACGGAAATGACGGCCACATCCTCCTTCGTCAGCGAGACGGTATGAAAATCCTGCTTGCTGTCGGTCAGATCAACGGTGGTTACGTCTCCCTCCAGTGCGCCGGTTAAGTAGTCGGCCACCTTTTTCGTTCCGCCTGTAGGGCTGAACACGATGTTATAAAGCTTCATCAGAATATCCTCCTTTTGCTCGGCAATGCGCCAGAAAATCATGTAATGCAGGTTTTGCCATTCCTTCGTTGAAGACAGAGATCCGTCCGTGGTCAAATGAAAAAGCGCCGCAGTGTTCACTGCGGCGCTCTCTGTTTTTTGGTGGACCTAATCGGGATCGAACCGACGACCTTACGGATGCGAACCGTACGCTCTCCCAGCTGAGCTATAGGCCCAAATATGAAATTACAGCGCGAGGCGACCCGCAACTGCTCAACGGCAAAAAATATTATACCATAAATTCCTGGATTGTAAAGACTGATTTTTTCGGAAAAACAAAAATTTTCAGTTGCCAATTGGAGAATCATATAGTAAAATAGACAGGCTATCAGATAGTCCTCCGCAAGCAGCTGCGGAGCCGGTCTCGCGCAATGGATGCCCGTGAACCATGTCAGGCGGGGAACCGAGCAGCATTAAGCGGGATATTCCATGTGCCGCGAGGGTGCCGGTTCCGCAGCTGCATACGGAGGACTTTATTTTTTGAGGCGGGAGGTGCTGCATGTATCAGGCCCTGTATCGAAAATGGCGGCCAAAGACGTTCTCCGACGTGATCGGTCAGTCCCATATCACCCAGACGCTGCAAAAGCAGGTGGCTGAGGGACGCACCTCCCATGCGTATCTGTTTACCGGCACCCGGGGCACCGGCAAGACCACCTGCGCCAAGATCCTGGCCAAGGCGGTCAACTGCGAGCATCCGGTGGACGGAGATCCCTGCAACTGCTGCGCCAGCTGCCTGGGCATCGAAAACGGCAGTTTCCTGGATGTGCTGGAGCTGGACGCCGCCTCCAACAACGGCGTGGATCAGGTGCGGGCATTGCGGGACGAGGCCATTTACTCCCCCGCCAACGTGAAAAAGCGGGTCTACATCGTCGATGAGGTCCACATGCTCTCCACGGCGGCGTTCAACGCGCTTTTGAAGATCCTGGAGGAGCCGCCTGCGCATCTGATGTTTATTCTGGCTACCACGGAGCTGCACAAGGTGCCTGCCACCATCCTCTCCCGGTGCCAGCGGTTTTCTTTCAAGCGCATCCTGCCCCAGGACATTGCCGCGCGGCTTTCCTATGTGGCATCTCAGGAGGGCATTGACCTGACGGCCGATGGCGCAGAGCTGCTCAGCCGTCTGGCGGACGGTGCTCTGCGGGATGGCTTGTCTCTTTTGGACCAATGCGCGGCTGCAGGCGGAAAGGTGGACAGCGCTGCAGTGCTGGATGTACTGGGTCTGGCAGGCAATCTGCAGACGGCCCAGCTGATGGAATGTGTGCTGCGGCGGGACGCCCAGCAGGCACTGCTGCTTTTGAACCAGCTTTATGCAGGCGGCAAGGACGTGGGCGCCGTGCTCTCGGAGCTTTCCACTCTGGTGCGGGATCTGCTGCTGCGGCGGACAGCGCCCGAGGGCGGCGAAGCGCTGCTCTCCGGCGGATTCGACTCTGCCACACTGGATCGCCTGGGCAGGGAGGTACCTGCCGGGAGGCTCATTTATCTTGCCTCCACCGTGCAAAAGGCGGCGGCAGATCTCTACTACAGTGCAAACCGGCGCACGGACGCAGAGCTTTGTCTGCTGCGGCTGTGTGATGAGTCCCTCTGCGGCGACCTGACGGCCCTGGAGGCGCGGATGCTGCGTCTGGAAGAAGCGGTACAGCGGGGAAAGATCCTGCGCTCCGCCGGCAGCCAGGCACAGTCGGCACCCCAGCAGCCCCAGCCCCGGAAGGAAGTGCAGAAGCCGGCAGAAAAGCCGATTCCCGAAGAGGAAGAGCGGCCGCCCCTGCCGGAGGAACCGCCTCTTCCCGAGGAGCCCGGCGTCCGGGTGTTCGACATCCCGGAGGAGCCTGTGCAGCCGGTCCGGCAGGCAGCCGAGACGGTGACGCCCAGACCGGCCGACAGCGTGCCCCAGGCACCTGTCGGAGGCGGGGCGGGCAGTCAGGTGCGTGGCTGTACGGCAGACGGCGCCTGGTGGCGCACGCTGGCGGAGGTGTGCAAGGGCAGGCTCTCCCCCATGTACCGGGCATTTTTGGATATGTGCACCGGCGTTTTGGAGGGCGACACCGTGACCGTCTACGCGCCGGACGACATTACCCTGGGCCGTCTGGACAACGACCGGGTGCGGGGCGTGCTATCCGAAGAGGCCTCCAATGCCGTGGGCAGTGCCGTGCGGCTCATGTTCCATGTGGGAGCGCCGCCGCAGGCGTCTCCCCAGGAGAATTTGCAGAACCTGCTGAAATTCAGCAGTCAGTTCGATAACATTCAGATCAAATAAGCTAGAATCATCAGTAAAAGGAGAAATCACTATGGGTTACAGTGCACGCCGTGGATTCAGCAACGGCAGTATGCGGCCTACCGGCGCCCAGCGCCAGGCGGAGATGCAGCAGAAGATCCAGCAGATGCAGGAGCAGATGACCGCTGCTCAGGAGGCTGTGGAGGCCCAGGTCTTTACCGCCAGCGTCGGCGGCGGTGTGGTGGAGGCCAAGGTCAACGGCAAGAAGGAAGTGCAGTCCATTTCCATCAAGCCCGAGGCCGTGGACCCCGAGGATGTAGAGATGCTGCAGGACCTGGTGGTCTCTGCCGTCAACGAGGCTCTGCGCCAGGCGGACGAGGCCATGGAAAAGAGCATCTCCGGCGTGACCGGCGGGCTCAATCTGGGCGCGTTCGGACTTTGAGAACGAGCCGGCACCAGCCGGTAAAAAAGGAGCGGGGCCGCAGGCTCCGCTCTTTTTGGAAGGAGGTCCTATGAAACAACGAATCCTGGCGGCCCTGCTGGCCTGTCTGCTGCTGAGCGGCTGCGCCCAGACGCCGGTGTACACGGCGGAAGAAGAGGTGAACGGTCCGGCAGTGGCCTATGTGCCTCTGGACGACCGGCCGGACAATGTGGAGCGGGTGCAGTATCTGGCATGGTCTTTGGGATATGACCTGCAGATGCCCCAGGCGGACGATTACCGTACTCGCCTGCAGGGGCAGCCCCTCAACGAAAACGGTACCCAGTACGGCGACCGGGCCGACCTCTATGAGTGGGTGCTGGCCCAGGAGGAGGCTGGCTGCGACCGGTATATCCTCTCCATGGATCAGCTGCTCTCCGGCGGACTGGTCAATTCCCGCTCCATGTGGACCAACGAGGCGGTGACCCTCTCCGACGGGACAACCCTCACGGAGCCGGAGCTGCTCTCGGCCTTGCTGGAGACCCTGGCCCGGGACGAAAACAACCAGGTATGGCTGCTGGACAGCGTGATGCGCCTGGCCCCCACAGTGGGCTATGACCACTGGGACCTGGACGGCTACAACGCCCTGCGTGCCTACGGCATGGCGGGGAGACCCGTGCTGGAGGGGGAAGCCCTGACGGTGGAAGCCATTGAGGCGGATTACCGCCTGGGAAGCGATGGAAGCCAGCTGTCTCTGGGCGAGTTCGGCCTGGAGGAATGGGAAGTGGAGGAGTACCTCAGCGCCCGCAGCCGCAAACTGGAGTTGGCCGGGCAGATGATGGAGACGGTGACCGGCGATGGCTATGGGAATTTCCATGTGCTCATCGGCATCGACGACTCCTCCGAGGAGGACAGCATCCAGAAAAACGAGATCGCCTACCTGCGCAGCCTCCTGCGTCAGGGGGATGCGCTGCTCTCCGGCGTGGACGATCTGGCGTTCAAGGCAGTTACCCGGCTCTATCTGGACGAGCAGGGCTGGGATGGAGCCACCGCCGCCGTCCGCTACTACGGCGGCACGGAGGACCAGCCCGCCTGCGCCTATGACTACAAGCCCCTCCAGGAGATCATGGCGGAGCATTTCGACTTTTTCGACCTGGAGGAATCTCCCGACGGAGAGTTGCAGATCCTGGTGCTGACCCAGCCTCTGGACGAGGTGGAGGCGCAGAACTACTGCAATTCGCTGGTGATGGATCTGCGTCAGTGCCAGATCCAGGGACAGCCGGTGATCGTGATCGATGCGGGCAACGGCCGCTACGGTATGCAGTTCCACGAAATGCTCACGGAGCAGACGGAGCTGGGCGGGCTTTTGAGCTATGCAGGATTTTTGGACATGGCCATCGTCACCGGTACGGCCCTGAGCCACGGTGTGGCCCGCTACGCCCGACTGGAGGCCGGAAGACCTTCGGACGCGGAGAACCGGGCCTTTGCCAGAACGCTGGCCGACAGCATCCTCAAGGATTTCTGCTATAAGAACATCGTCCGGGACAAGCTGCTCAATTATATCCGCAGCGACCTGGGCGCCAACCCCGATAACTTCTGGCAGCCGGAGACGAACCGCAATGCCATCCGCCAGATGCTGGAGCGGGAGATGGAGGAGTGCACCAAGCCGGTGATCCGGAATCTGGAATCCAGCAACATGGCCGTGGTGCCGCACCCGGCTCCCACAGGAGATCGGATCGGCTGGGGCAGCGTGCTGCTGGGCAACTACCGCTTCCCCTGGGACCGGGCCTTTGAGATCGGCATGGACATCGAGTTGGGGGCATTCACCGCCCAGCACAAGGGCACCTATGAAATGTATACTCCCTGAAACAGCAAAAAGCAGAGGCCGCGAAAGCGGCCTCTGCTTTTTCGTTATTGGGAAAGAATCACAGCTGCTTGACCGTGTAGTACACAGCCAGGGCAAATACCACGAGGCCCAGGCCCCACATGGCATAATAAGCGGCGGTGGCGCTGATGAGCGCGACGACCAGCGCCACGGCGGACAGGGCGCAGGCCACATACACGGGCAGCACATCCGCGGAGGCGGGCAGCACCCGCAAAGAGCCCAGCATGCCGCCCTTTTGGTCGGCACGGCGGGCCAGCAGGGCGATGACAGCCAGCACCAGGATATACGCCACGGCGATTACCCGCACGTAGACGCCCAGGTACATGCTGGAAAGCTCACGGCGGCACACCCAAAGCACCACCAGGCTCAGGCCCAGAATGGTCAGGGCATAGGCGCACTCCCGGTCATAGAGCTGCCAGAGAATGCCCAGCAGCATCACCAGAAAGACGACAACGGTCAAAAGAGAGAGGGCCGGAGCGTTAAAAAGGCGGATCAGGCCGGAGGCCCCGCCCAGGAAAGCGCCTGCGCCGGTGATATACCAGGCGATGGTGCGCTTTTTTTTGTCCTTGCGCCAGACGGCCGCAAGGGCCAGGCCGGCCAGGAACACAACGCCGCCTGCAGCGGCCAGATACACAAGATAGTCAAACCAGGCGATCATCTGTACCGCAGTGCCAGTGACATAAAAGCGGCGGATGATCAGCAGATACAGCTCCGCGACCAGGCCGGCCAGAAACAGCTTCATGGCGCCGTTCATGGTTTCGGTACCCTTGACCGGCTTGGACTGATTGTTTGGATTCTTTGGCATATCAATGACGACCTCCAACGGGTTCATTTCAGAGTTTTGTCAATCAAACTGAGACTGATATTGACATTCTTTAAGATTATAGCAGATTCTTTCACCTTTTGCAAGGGTAACCTGGGAGGGGAGGTTCTCTCTGAATTTTTGTTGAGATGCTGCAGTGCCCGTGCTATACTATATCTATTGTGTAAAAATCCTAAAGAAATACGAGGAAATTCTCTATGAAGCGGATCGCTGCACTGTTTTTAGCCCTCGGCATGGTCCTGGCCGCCGGCTGCGCGAAAAAAGATCAGGACGAGCCGGAGCAGCGGGAGGTATTCGCCATGGACACCGCCATGGTGCTGACCATTTACGGTGAAGACGCGCTCCGGGCTGCCAATGCGGCAGAGGAGGAGATCTACCGGCTGGACAGTCTGCTCTCGCGAACCAATGAGGCCAGCAAGGTGAGTCTGCTCAACAGCGCCGAAGGGAAGATGGTCCCGGTGGGCGTGGCGCTTTGCGACCTGATCCAGACTGCGGCTACCTATACGGAGCTGACCGATGGAGCCTTTGACATTACCATTGCACCGGTGGTGTCCGCGTGGGGTTTTACCACCGACCACTATCAGGTACCGGAGCAGGAGGAGCTGGAGGAGCTTTTGACCCATGTGGGCATGGAGCATGTGCAGCTGTCCGGCAAATCCAGCGCCTCTTCCGGCTATGAAAACGCCAGTCTGGACCCCGGCACGCAGATCGATATGGGCGGCATCGCCAAGGGATATGCTTCTGACCGCCTGTCCGTCATCTTCCAGGAGCATGAGATCCCCAAGGCGCTGATCTCTCTGGGCGGAAACGTACTGGCCTGGGGCAGCAAGCCGGACGGCTCGGCCTGGCGCGTGGGCATCCAGGACCCCAATGCGCCCTCGGACCCCAACGCCTATGTGGGGATCTTGCAGCTGACGGACGCCTTTGCGGTCACCTCCGGCAGCTATGAGCGCTTTTTTGAGCAGGACGGCGTGACCTATCACCATATTATTGACCCGGCAACCGGCTATCCTGCCCGGAACGGACTGGTATCGGTGACGGTGGTGGCCGACGCCGCCCAGGGAAACGGGACCATGTGCGACGCCCTCTCCACGGCGCTGTTCGTGATGGGACGGGAGAAGGCACTGGACTTCTGGCGCTCCGGCGCATGTGACTTTGAAATGATCCTGGTGGATGAAGATGGACTGGTGACGGTCACGGCTGGTCTGGAGGACTGCTTCCAGGCAGCCGAGGGAGGCGGTTATACGTATGAAGTCGTTTCCTGAGCTGCGGCCCCGCTGGCCCGACGCGGTGGTGGCCGCTGCGGTGGTGTTGCTGGCGGTGGCCTGCGCGTGGCTTATCTGGCGGGGGACAGAGCAAGGCGGAGCACTGGAGGCGGTGGTATCCGTAGATGGCACGGAGGCATTCACCACGCCCCTGACGGGCTTGACCCGGGTGGAGCGCACCGTCCAGGCCAACGGCTACACGCTGAAGATCATCCTGACGGACAAAGAAGTGTGGGTGGAGGAATCGGACTGTCCCACCCAGGACTGCGTCCATACGGGGCACATCTCCCGCAGCGGGCAGAGCATCGTCTGCCTTCCTGCCCGGGTCACGGTCCGCCTGGTAGGCGGGACCGGAGAGTCGGATGTGGACGCGGTGATCGGATAGGGGGCGGCATCCATGAAATTGACCACAAGACAGCTGACGCTTTGCGGTGTGCTGACCACGCTGGCGCTGGCCCTCTCCGTAGCGGAGAACCAGATCCCCCTGACCATGGCCATTCCCATCCCCGGCATCAAGCTGGGACTTGCCAATATCGTGACGGTGTTTGCCCTCTATGCCCTGGGACCGGCCCAGGCCATTTTGATCCTGCTGGCCCGGTGCACCCTGGGTGCTCTCTTTGCCGGCAACATGAATGCACTGCTGTTTTCTCTCATGGGCGGCCTGGCGGCCATGGGCATGATGATCCTGCTCTCCCGCCTGCGGGCGCTGTCGGTTTACGGCGTATCCATCGGCGGCGCCGCGGCCCACAACTGCGGACAAATAGCGGCGGCAGTACTGACGCTGGGGAACACCGCACCGCTGTACTATCTGCCGATTTTACTGGGAGTATCCCTGTTTACCGGCGCATTTACGGGTCTGGTGGCAGCGTGCTTATTCCGCGCCCTGGACCGCACCGGCTTTTTGAGGAGGGGCTGAGATGGAGCGCAGCAATGACAAAAAAGACCAGATCATCCTGCAGCAGCTGGATCTGATCCGATCCATGACGGAGCGGGACCTCAGGCGGATGGGCACGGATTTCTGGGGCCAGCCGCAGGTGCCTGCATCAGAAGAGAAAAAGGCCTCTGAAAAAGCGCCCTCGCAAGGAGGCGGCGCCCCGGCCCAGGCGCAGAGCACAGCAAAAGAAGAAGCGCCTCCGCCGGAGCGGATCGAGGATCTGCTGGCGGAGCTGGACGGATATATCGGGCTGGAGGTCGTAAAAAAAGAGGTGCGGAGCCTGGTGAATCTGGTGCGGGTGCACCAGATGCGCCGGGAAAATCAGCTGCCGGTGACGGAGCTGAGCCTGCACATGGTGTTTTCAGGCAATCCCGGCACCGGCAAGACCACCGTGGCCCGGCTTATGGCCCGCATTTATCACAGCCTCGGCATTTTGTCCAAGGGACAGCTGGTGGAGGTGGACCGCAGCGGACTGGTAGCGGGCTATGTGGGCCAGACGGCCCTGAAAACCGCCAAAGTGGTGGAGCAGGCGCTGGGCGGCGTACTGTTCATCGATGAGGCCTATGCTCTCTTGGGGAGCGGGGACAATGATTTTGGCCAGGAGGCCATCGACACGATCCTCAAGGCCATGGAGGACCACAGGGACGACCTGGTGGTGATCGTGGCAGGCTACGACGAACTGATGGAGGGCTTCATCCACTCCAATCCGGGGCTGGAGTCCAGATTCAACCGCTTTTTGCACTTTGCAGATTACTCCACCCAGGAGCTGACGGAGATCTTCCGGGGGCTTTGCAAAAAGGGCTGCTACACGCTGGATGACGAGGCGGAGGCGCTGGTGCGCCAGCTGATCTTGCGGGAAAACAGCAGCGGAACGTCGTTTGGAAATGCCCGCGGCGTACGGAATATTTTCGAGAAGATCCTGGTCTGCCAAGCCAACCGTCTGGCTGTCATGGAACAGGCGGACCGGCAGGCGCTCATGGCCATTTTGCCGGAGGATGTGCGGGCCGCCGCCCGTGAGAGCGGGACAGACCTGGGAGCGCTGTCCGCAGAACCGACTCCCTGATCATAAACGCAAAAAAATGCGCCGCTGTTTT
>URKI01000035.1 GCA_900548505.1 uncultured Oscillibacter sp.
CGAGATAGGCTCCGGTCTCGTGGGCTCGGAGATGTGTATAAGAGACAGGAATAGCAACACCTCTCATTGGGAAGCACAGCAAGCGGACGGCACAGCGGGTTTTGTCTGATCCACCCGGTGCGCGGGCGGCTCCGTATGATCCTCGCGGAGCCGCCCCGGACCGTCCCAGGCCGCAGATGAGTTCCCGCCGGAAGCGGCGGACAGAAAGGAAGAATCCTGTATGAATCAAATCGCCATTGTTTATTGGAGCGGTACCGGCAACACGGAGACCATGGCCCAGTGCATCGCCGAGGGCGTGAAGGAAGCCGGCGGCCAGGCGCAGCTGCTTGGTCCGGGAGAATTTTCCGCCGACCGTTTTTCTGAGTTTTCCGCCGTGGCGTTCGGCTGCTCCGCTATGGGCGCCGAACAGCTGGAAGAAGCGGAGTTCGAGCCCATGTTCTCCTCTGTGGAGGGCGCGCTGGGCGGTAAGAAGATCGCACTGTTCGGGTCCTATGGCTGGGGCGACGGCCAGTGGATGCGGGACTGGTGCGCCCGCTGCGAAGACGCTGGCGCCAATCTTTTTGAAGAAGAGGGCCTGATCGTCCACGAAGCGCCCGACGCCCAGGGCCAGGAGGCCTGCCGGGAGCTGGGCCGCCAGCTGGCAGCCTGGTAAATCTGCTGATCCGTACGGCTGGGCCGTACTGGTTTGATACTTATCTCCTTTTTCCCCTCATCTACCCCCGCACGGGTATCCGTGCGGGGGCAACTCCTATATTCTGCAATCAATTTGTCTTAAAAGGCGAAAAACAGAGGGGAGCCTATTTTAAAATTGGACAATTTTGCCAAAGTGTGCTGTAAATGAAGAAAATGGAAGACTGATGCTTGACAGATGGAGTTAGTGATGGTAAACTCAACCTGCAATTGAGTTAGAAACAACTAACTATACAACGTATACCTGAGCGGGTATGTCAGACACAAAGGGGAGGACAGGAATGATGCCGCTGACGATGGCAAAGACCGGAGAGCCGGTTACGATCCGAAAGATCACCGGAAAGGACGAGGTGCGGCTGCATCTGGCGGAGCTGGGCTTTGTGGTGGACAGTGAGGTGACCGTGGTGACGGAGATCGCCGGCAACCTGATCGTACAGGTGCGGGGCAGCCGGGTGGCGCTGAACGAGGCCATGGCCAACCGCATTATGATTTAAGGAGGAGAACGGAATGAAAACACTCAAGGATGCAAAGGTAGGCCAGACGGTCACCGTGGCAAAGCTGCACGGGGAGGGCCCTGTGAAGCGCCGGATCATGGACATGGGCATCACCAAGGGCGTGGAGATCTTCGTGCGCAAGGTGGCGCCTCTGGGGGACCCCATGGAGCTGAATGTGCGGGGCTATGAGCTCAGCGTCCGCAAGGGCGACGCGGAGATGATCGAGGTCCTTTGAGACGCGGCACGGGCCGCTTTTATTTGATACATGAGTTAGTGCAAACTAACAATTTTCTGGAAGGAGAAAACCATGGAAACGAAGATCGCATTGGCAGGCAATCCCAACTGCGGAAAAACGACGCTTTTCAACCAGCTGACCGGCTCCAACCAGTACGTGGGCAACTGGCCCGGCGTGACGGTGGAGAAGAAGGAGGGCCGCCTCAAGGGCCATAAGGACGTGATCATCCAGGATCTGCCGGGTATTTACTCCCTCTCTCCCTACACGCTGGAGGAGGTGGTGTCCCGGAACTATCTGGTGCGGGAGAAGCCGGACGCCATTTTGAATATCGTGGACGGCACCAACATCGAGCGCAACCTCTATCTGACCACCCAGCTCATTGAGCTGGGGCTGCCGGTGGTGGTGGCGGTGAACATGATCGACCTGGTGCGCCGCAACGGGGACCAGATCGACCTTGCCCGGCTGGGCCAGGCACTGGGCTGCCAGGTGGTGGAGATGAGCGCCCTCAAGGGCGAGGGCGGCATGGCCGCGGCGGAAAAGGCCGTAGAAGCCGCTTCTGCCGGACGGCGGGGCGAGCTGCCCCACGTGTTCACCGGCAGCGTGGAGCATGCCATCGCCCATATTGAGGAGTCCATTGCCGGGCTGGTGGATGAGGCGTATCTGCGCTGGTATGCCATCAAGATCTTCGAGCGGGACGAGAAAGTGCTGGAGGAGCTGAAGCTCACCGACGAGCTGGCGGAACATCTGGAGGCCCACATCGCCGACTGCGAGGCGGAGCTGGACGACGACGCCGAGAGCATCATCACCAACCAGCGCTATGCCTATATCAGCGGCGTGGTGGGTAAGGCCGTGCGGAAAAAGGCGGCGGCCCACAGCCTCTCCGTCTCCGACAAAATCGACCAGGTGGTCACCAACCGGGTGCTGGCCCTGCCTATTTTCGCGGGCGTCATGTTCCTGATCTACGCCATTGCCATGGGCGGTTGGAGCGTTTCCATCGGCACCCGGGCCACGGACTTTACCAACGACGTGATCTTCGGCCAATGGGTGCCGGGATTGTTCCACAGCCTGCTCACGGGACTTGGCGTGGCCGAGGGCACGTGGATGTACGGCCTCATCCAGGACGGCATCGTGGCGGGCGTCGGCGCCGTGCTGGGCTTTGTGCCCCAGATGCTGGTGCTGTTTTTGCTGCTGGCTGTGCTGGAGGACGTGGGCTACATGGCCCGTGTGGCCTTCATCATGGACCGGATCTTCCGGCGTTTCGGCCTGAGCGGCAAGAGCTTCATTCCCATGCTGGTGGCCACCGGCTGCGGCGTTCCGGGCATCATGGCCTCCCGCACCATTGAGCAGGACCGGGACCGGAAGATGACCATCATGACCACCGGCTTCATCCCCTGCGGCGCCAAGATGCCCATCATCGGCCTGTTTGCCGGCGCCCTGTTCGGAAATTCCGCCTGGGTGGCCACCTCCGCCTACTTCATCGGCGTGGCGGCGGTCATCCTCTCCGGCATCATGCTCAAAAAGTTCAAGGCCTTTGCCGGTGAGCCGGCGCCCTTCGTCATGGAGCTGCCCGCCTACCATGCCCCCGCCGGCAGCAATGTGCTGCGGGCCACCTGGGAGCGGGGCTGGTCCTTCATCAAGCGGGCAGGCACGGTGATCCTGCTCTCCTCCATCGTGCTGTGGTTCCTCCAGGGCTACGGCTTTGTGGACGGCGTGTTCCAGGCGGTGGAGGACAACAACGACTCCCTGCTGGCCGTCATCGGCAACGCCATCGCGTGGATTTTCTATCCCCTGGGCTGGACCGGCCAGTGGGCCTGGAAGGCCGCCGTGGCCACGTTTACCGGCCTCATTGCCAAAGAAGAGGTGGTCAACACCTTCGGCGTTTTGTACCACTATGCCGGTGAGGTGGATCTGATGGACGATTCCAGCCCCATCTGGGCGCTGGTGGCGGCGGACTTCACTGCCCTGAGTGCCTACTCCTTCATGATCTTCAACCTGCTGTGCGCGCCGTGCTTTGCGGCCATGGGCGCCATCAAACGGGAGATGAACAATCCCAAGTGGACGGCGGGCGCCATCGCCTACATGTGCGGCTTTGCCTATGTGGTGTCCATGATCGTCTACCAGGTGGGCGGCCTGATTACCGGGGAAATTTCCTTCGGCGTCCTGCCTGCCGTGGCACTGGCGCTGCTGGCGATGATGATCTATCTGCTGGTGCGCCGGGGCTATCAGGGTGAAACGGAGCTGCGGCACCTGACTGCGGTGTCTGCGGCCAAGATGTAACGGAAAGGAGCATACTATGCCTCAGATGCTGGGCCAGGTCCTGGTTGGGCTGATCCTTATAGGCGTAGTGGCCCTGGCAGTGCGGTCGGTGTGGAAAAGTCACAAGGCCGGCGGGCACTGCTCGGGAGACTGCAGCCGCTGCGGCGGCGGATGCCATCACGGAAAGTAACCAGAAAAGGGCGGAGACACTGTGTGTCTCCGCTCTCTTTTTAAAAAAATCCCCGCCCGGGAAAGTCCGGACGGGGAAAAGGGTCAGCCGTTGGCGGCTTCGTATTTCCGGAGGAAGGAGACCAGGGCCTCCACGCCCTCCTTGGGCATGGCGTTGTAAATAGAGGCCCGCAGACCGCCCACGCTCTTGTGGCCCTTGAGGTTATCAAAGCCGGCGGCCTTGGCAGCGGCCACCACCTGGGCATCCTGCTCCTTGGAGGGGGAGACGAAGGGCACGTTCATCACAGAGCGGTCCTCGGAGCGGACGGAGCCGGTGAAGAAGCGGCTGGAATCCAGGAAGCGGTAGAGCACGTCGGCCTTTTCCTGGTTGCGCTGTGCGGCTGCCTCCAGTCCGCCGTGGGCGAGCAGGTACTTGAAGACCTTTCCGCAGCAGTAGATGGCCCAGCAGTTGGGGGTATTGTACAGCGAGTCGTTGTCCGCGTGGACCGCGTAGCTGAGGTAGGTGGGCACAAAGTCCGGCAGGTCATGGCGGATGAGATCCTCCCGGATGATGACGATGGCCATGCCGGCGGGACCCACGTTTTTCTGCACACCGCCCCAGATAAGACCGTAGTCGCTGACGTTGCAGGGGCGGGAGAGGAACATAGAGGACTGATCGGAGACCAGCACATGGCCCTTGGTATCGGGCAGGGTGTGGTAGGTGGTGCCGTTGATGGTCTCGTTTTCGCAGATGTAGACATAGTCGGCGTCCGCGGGGATGGCCAGGTCGGAGCAGTCCGGGATGTAGGAGAAGTTCCGGTCGGCGGAGGAGGCCACTACCTCTACCTTGCCGTATTTCCGGGCCTCGGCGATGGCCTTTTTGGACCATGCACCCGTCTCCACATAGCAGGCGGTGCCGTTTTTCATCAGGTTCATGGGCACCATGGCAAATTGCAGCGTGCCGCCGCCCTGGATGAACAGGACCTTATAGTTGTCGGGGATGCCCATGAGACGGCGCAGGTCTGCCTCGGCTTCTTCCCGGATCTGCTGGAAGACCTGGGATCGATGACTCATCTCCATCACGCACATGCCGCTTGCGCGGTAGTTGAGCATCTCGGCGGCGATCTCTTCCAGCACTTCCTCCGGCATCATGGCGGGGCCGGCAGAGAAGTTATAGGTGCGGCCGTACTTCATTGTTTGCATCTCCTCTCATGATTTTGGCTCTGGTGAACCAGATTGGATTCAGTATACGCCAGCGCCCGGGAAAGAATCAACGGATAATTCCACCGCATCGCCTGCCGCCCCGGCGGGGCGGCATTATGCAAAACAACAGGAATGAGAAAACGCAGGTGGGAAAACTTGAAATTTTAACGGGATTTTCATATAATATTACCATCTATGTGTATGGATGTGTTTGGAGAGAAACGGAACAGGAAGGGGAGGGAGAGACATGCGCGCAGACGGAACACGGGTCCGGGGACTGAGTCCCATCGTGCAGGCACTGCCCTACATCATGCCGCGCCGATATGACGCACAGAACTGGGCCAACGACTATGCCGACGAGAATATCCTGCGGGATTATATCCGGCAAAAGCGCCGGGAGGGGCAGGCGGTTACCCATATGAGCGTGCTAGCGGCGGCCTATTACAAGGCGGCGCTGGAAAACCCCAAGCTGAACTATTTTGTAGTCAACCGCAAGGTATACTGCCGCAATCACTTCTGCTTCAGCTTCGTCATCCTCAAGACCCGCGCGGATGGCACGCCGGATGAGACGGTCATCAAGATCTTCCTCCAGCCGGAGGATACGGTATTCACCATCAGCCAGCGGGTGCGGGATGCCATCCGCCGCAACCTGGTGGCGACCCACAATAACCGCACGGACCGGTTTGCCAACATGGCCTTTTCCATCCCGGGCCTTGCCCGGCTGGTGTTCGGCCTTGCATACCATCTGGACCAACACGGGCTGCTGCCCCGCCGGATCATCGACCTGAGCCCTTTCCATACCAGCGTATTCATCACGAACCTGGCCTCCATCAACACCAGCTACATCTACCACCACTGCTATGAGTTCGGCACCACCAGCGTGTTTTTGTGCATGGGCAAGCCTGTGCCCGATCCGCTGGTGCCGGGCAAGCGGCGCATGCCGCTGGGCGTGGTCATGGACGAGCGGATCGCTACGGGCATCGAATACTCCCGCTTTTTTGCGGCGTTCGGCCGGTATCTGCGGGACCCGGCCTGCCTGGAGCGGCGGCTGGACGGAGGCGGGGAAGCGGTACAGGAGGAGAAGATGACGGTATGAATCAATCAGAGCAAACGCCCGTCCGGGACCGGGAAGCGCACACCCTGGGCGACTGGCTGCGGACGGAGTGGAACCATATCGGCCTTTATATCCAGGCGCTTGCCAAGTGGCTGGCGGTGGCGGCGGTGACGGGCGCGGCGTGCGGCGCCGTGGGCTCCGCGTTCCACATCGGTGTGGAAAAAGCCACGGAGCTGCGGGGAGCCAACCCGTGGCTTTTGTGGTGTCTGCCCCTGGCGGGCCTTCTGATCGTGGGCTTCTACAAGCTCACCAAAACCGAGGGCCAGGGCACCAATGACATCATCGACGCGGTGCATCTGGGCAAGGGCCTTTCCATTTTCCTGCTGCCCGCCATTTTCCTGGGCACCGTGCTCACCCACCTTTGCGGCGGCTCCGCCGGACGGGAGGGTGCCGCGCTGCAGATGGGCGGCACCATCGGCCACCATGTGGGAGGGCTGTTCCGCCTGGATGACCGGGACATGCGCACGGCTACCATGGCGGGCATGGCGGCGTTTTTCGCCGCGTTGTTCGGTACGCCCCTGACGGCCACGGTGTTTGCCATGGTGGTCATCAGCATCGGCATCATGTACCACGCGGCGTTCATCCCCTGCCTCACAGCCTCTCTGGTGGCCTACGGCGTGTCGCTACTTATGGGCGTGCAGCCCACCCGCTTTACGGTGGACATGCCCGCCCTGGAGACGGTGATGCTGCTGCGGGTGGCGGTGCTGGGCGCGCTGTGCGCCCTGGTATCCATCCTGTTTTGCAACACCATCCACTTTGCCGAGCATCAGATGGCCCGCCGCATCCCCAACGCCTGGGTGCGGGTGGTGGTCGGGGGCGTGGGCATCATCGCCCTGACCTATCTTTGCGGTACCACGGACTATAACGGCGCGGGAATGAATATCATCACCGCGGCGGTGGAGCAGGGAAGCGCCCATCCGGCGGCGTTCCTTTTGAAAATTCTCTTCACGGCGGTGACGCTTTCCGCCGGGTTCAAGGGCGGCGAGGTGGTCCCCTCGTTTTTCGTGGGCGCCACCTTTGGCTGCGTGGCCGGTCCGCTGCTGGGTATCCCCGCCTCCTTCGGTGCGGCTCTGGGGCTGGTGGCCGTGTTCTGCGGCGCCGTCAACTGTCCGGTGGCCTCCATCTTCCTTTCGGTGGAGCTGTTCGGAGACGGCGGACTTTTGTACTTTGCCCTCATCTGCGGCATCAGCTACATGCTCTCGGGCTACAACGGCCTCTACTCCAGCCAGACCATCCTCTACTCCAAGCTCAAGGCACAGTACATCAACGTCCATACCAACGCCCACCACGCGGGCAACCCCCACGCCGAGCCGCCGGTGCGGGGCAGTCTGAAAGAGGAATAAAAAAAGCCCCCATCCGGGGGCTTTTTTATTTTGCAGATACGGCTGCTTGGGGTTCCAGGAACAGCTGCGCCATGGCAAGGGCACAGGGAGCCAGGGCCAGCAGTACGCTGCGAAGCCCCAGTGCCCTCCAGCACAGGAAGCTCGTGCCCACACCGCAGTGAAAGCTCAAAAGGGTCTTGCCGTAAAAGGCCGCCTTGGGCTGCTGGTTGGTTCCGGCGGCTGTGTTGGCCAGCGCCATGGTGAACTGGCGGAGATTGTTGGTGGAAAAAATGCTGGAGCTGACAAAGCCGTCCGCGCCGGGAAAGCTGTTCCATTGAAAGGCCATGGCGAAAAACAGCGGATAGAGCCCCAGCACCGGGGAGATTTCGGCGGGAAGCAACGCGACCAGTACGGCGGCCGCCATGTCGATACCCACGCTGAGCCGCCGCAGGTCCCGGATGGGGCCAAGAGGCAGCCAGACGGTCAGGGCAATGCCCGCCATGTACAGCGCGGCACCGCCCAGACGCAAAAGCATATCGGTCCAGCTGCCGCCCAGAAGATCGGTGGCCAGGTAGATAAGGTTGGCTGTCTGGGCGGAGCCAAACAGCCCGGCAAAGCGCAGCATGGTGTAGACACCGAGAAAACCGCCGATAAAGGCCATGGTAAAATGGATGCGCCGCTGTGCCTGCACCATATGCGTCCCTCCCTTTCGTTTTTAAAGACCCAGCAGTTCCCGGGCAACGGTCACGTTGCGCTGCTCCATCTCCTGCAGACGGGCTACAGCCTCCTCCCGGGACTGGGGCGTGCCGGTCTGGCGGACGGCCCGGTCGATCATGGCACACAGGTTTTCGGCCGTGACGGAGTCCAGATCCACAAACAGCTCCTGCCCCATGTACTTGAGGAAGGAGGACACCTTGGGGTCATACACCACGCCCACCAGAGGCACGCCCTGGCTGGCGGCGAAGATCAGCGCGTGGAGCCGCATGGACACCACCGCATCCATGCGGGACAGGGCACCGATGATGGTGCCGGCGCCGCCGGCGTCGTCCAGGAAATAGTGGGGGATGTCCAGATTTGCTGCTGCCTGACGGTGGGCCACCGGGTCCAGATGCTTTTCCACCGCTGTGAATACGGGGGTGAGGCCGTAGGTCTCGTAGGCATAGCGGGCCGCCTGGGCAAAGACGGGGGCTTTTTCATCGAAGCCCTTCCACTGGCGCAGGGCAAAGCACAGGTACTTTCCATGGGGCGGGATGCCGGCGCGCAGCAGTACGCTGTCCACCTCCGCGTCAGAGGCGGGACGCAGCGTCAGGGCCGGGTCCGCCGTCAGCAGGATGCGGGGGACAGTGACGCCCATGCGTAAAAGCTCCTCCCGGGAGTCCGGCTCCCGCAGGGTGATGACGTCCACATAGGCGTTGAGCACCTTGGCGGCCAGCGCCCGGTGGCTTTCCCGGGTGACGGGACCGATGCCGCAGCCGTACATCTGTACTTGACAGCCGGCGCGCTTGGCGGCACGGATGTTGTAGAGATAGAACCACAAAGAGCGACGGGAGGTGACGTCCTGGATGAGGCTGCCGCCGCCGTTGATATAGAGCTTGGCCTGGCGCATGGCCTTGTGCCAGGCCAGGATGCTGGAGCGGTGCACCGCCTGGACCCGGTAGGTCAGGCGGGTGGACTTGGGGTCTTTGCTCAGAACGGTCATGGGCATGTCCGGGTCGATGGACCGCATCTCCTGCAAGATGGCCTCCAGGATGGCGTCGTCGCCGGCGTTGCCCCGGCCGTAGGCGCCGCAGATGACCACGCCGTCCCTGGCCCGGGCCGGGCGGCGGTGCCGCCGGAGGATCTCCTGATAGATATGCAGCTGGGTGTCCACCGTGTTCTGAATGGAGAAGTGGGTGGAGGCCTTTTCATAGAGCTTTTCACCCATGTCGCGGCGCAGGGCGTCGTCGTTGCCCAGGGCGGCCAGATAGGTACCCAGAGCCTCAAAGTCGCCGGGGGCGAACAGGAAGCCGTTGACATCAGAATCGATCAGATGGGGGATGCCGCCTACAGCGGTGGCCACTGTGGCCAGGTGGAACCGGGCACCTTCCGTCAGGGCATAGGGGAAGGTCTCGGAGAGGCTGGTGAGGGCGTTGATGTCCAGGGCAGCGTAGAACTGATCCATGCCGCCGCTGATCCAGCCGGCAAAGGTCACCTGCTTTTCCACACCCAGCTCCCGGGCAAGAGCCCCCAGCTTTTCCCGCTCCTCGCCGTCTCCGGCGATGACCAGGCGCAGCCGGGGGCAGGAGGCGTAGCCCGCGGCAAAGCCCCGGATGAGGGTGGACATGTCCTTGACGGGATTGAGCCGGGCGGCGATGCCCACCACCACGGAATTCTCATCCGCGTCCACGCCCAGCTGCCGCAGATACTCCAGCCGCTCCATCTTGGGCGGCGGGGCGGGGGTGAAGTCGATGCCGTTGTAGATAGCGTAGAACCGGTCTGCCGGGAATCCCCGGGAGATCAGCAGGTCCACCATGGCGTCGGACACGCCGATGCGGTAGTCCAGCTTGCGCAGGGCATAGGCATTGATGGTGCCGAAGGTAAGGCGGCTGAGGGGCCGGCCCATGTAGTCCAGCCGGTAGTCACTGTGCACGGTGGTCACCACCGGGAGCCCTGTGGACTTGCGCAGCATGGCGCCGATCATGTTGGCCCGGGAGCCGTGGCAGTGGATCAGCTCAAAGCCCTCCTGGCGGATATAGCGGGACAGCTCCCGGCGCACCCGCAGCACATTGTTTCCGCCGCAGATCCGGGTGGGGATGCCCAGCTTTCTGGCCTCGTCGGCAAAGGGACCGTCCCGGAAGCACACCAGCTGGGCGGTGATGGTTTTATTCAGATTTTGCAGCAGGCTGAGCACGTGGGTCTTGGCACCGCCGGAGTCGCCGCCGCTGATCAGATGGATGACCTTCATGAAAATGTCCTTCTTTAATGAAAATGTTCTTGAGAAATCATAAAAAATATTATACAATGTTTCGCAGACATTGTCTACAAAGAATCGGGCGGCCCCGCCGCTTATGGAGGAACGTATGGAACAAAAAGCAAAGCGCATTGGAAAATTTAACGTCGTCGATGTGATCGCCGTGGTGCTGATCCTGGCGGTGGCCGTATTTGCCGGCATGAAGCTGATGAATCGCGGCGGCGAGGAAGGCGGCCAGGCGGCCATGACCAAGGTGACCTATGTGGTCAAGGCCGAGGGCGTGCCTGTAGAGCTGTATGAATCCTGCCAGGCGCATCTGCCCTCTCCCCTCATGGCCTCCGGCGAACTGGTAGGCGGCCAGATCGAGAGCGTGGAAAAGGAGCCCTACTACGTGCTGGGCCCCGACGGACAGTGGGTGGAGGACCCGGAGCATGTGACGCTCTACTTCACCGCCACCACCGAGACGCCCACCGGCGAGGTGATGACCACCAAGGTAGGCGACCAGGAGGTCCGCATCGGTAAGAAGGACTATATCCTGAAAAGCGAGTACATTGAGATCAACGGCGGCACGGTCATCGACGTGCAGTGGGAAGATATCCAGGAGTAATCATAAAGAGCGCCGCGCAGAATGCGCGGCGCTCTTTTTATGCCTGGGGACGGTCGGCAGGGACCAGGGACGCGAACCAGCGGACGGAAAAGTCCCGGAATGCCGCAATATGGGGCGGGAGGTAGGCGCTGTACCGCCAGTGCAGGTACAGCTGGCGCACATGGGCGAAGTCCTGCAGGTGGAGCAGGGCGATGCCGTCGGTCTGGGGCGGAAGGCCCGTCCGGCTGGGCAGGAAGCACACGCCTACCCCGCAGCGGACAAAGTCGCACAATGTGATGGGGTTGTCGCTTTCAGCCACGACCCGGGGGGAGAAGTTCACCTCGTTGCAGGCGTTCTGGATGATCTTTGCCCAGGGGCGGTCCCGCCGGAGGCTGACGAAGGGGACGCTGCGCACGTCCGAGAGCCGGACGGATTCCAGCCGGGTCAGGGGGTGGTCTGCCGCGGCGGCCAGCACCACGTCCTCCCGAAGCAGGAGACACGAGTTACGGGGCAGTACCTCGTCGCCCACCAGGGAGTCGATGAGCATATCATAGCTGGGCTGCTCCGTTTCGCCAAAGATCCGCTGGGTGATCTCAAAGCGCACCTCCGGGCGCACGGCCAAAAAATCCGCCAGCAGCTGGGGCAGCAGGGCGGTGGCGGAGTGGACGCAGAGCTGGATCCGGCTCTCCGGTCCGGTTTTGCGGGCGTCGATCTCCGCCCGGGCGTCCTGGAGGGAGGCGAGGATCTGCCGGGTGTAGCGCAGCAGGATCCGCCCGTTTTCATTCAGGCGCATCCGGCGCCCGTCCCGGTCGAACAGGGGGACGCCCAGTTCGTTTTCCAGGTTCCGGATGGTGCGGCTCAGGGCGGGCTGGGCCAGGTTCAGCCGCTCCGCGGCCCGGGTCATGTGCTCCAGTTCCGCCACGGCCTGAAATTGTTTGAGCTGAAAAATCTCCATGTCGCGCACCTCTGTTCGTCTGCAAAAAACGTTTCCGGCCTGCTTTTTTTGTACAGTATCACAGAAAACGCCAAAAGTAAATACGGTATTTATTGAAATCATAACTCTTGGTTATCAATTTATCGCCATAAAGTGTTAGACTGGCAAAGATAATTTTGCTATAGTGTCAAAATAACACCATTATAATAAAAAAACGGCGGAAGCCGCTGGTGGTTATGTGTTGAAAGGACGGGATAGTATGGTGCAGTTTGATCCTTTGAAGTATTCCTTTGCCTCCCACAGAAATGTGGTCTATGCCAGAAAGGGCATGGCCTGTTCCACGTCTCCCATCGCGTCCCAGGTGGGACTGGAGATCCTCAAGTCCGGCGGCAACGCCATGGACGCCGCCATTGCCATGGCCACCACGCTGCCGCTGGTGGAGCCCACCGGCAACGGCCTGGGCAGCGACTGCTTTGCCCTGGTGTGGAGCGCCAAGGATCAAAAGCTCTTCGGCCTGGACGGGTCCGGTGTGGCGCCCATGGCCCTCTCTGCCGAGAAGGTGAAGGAGGCCGGCTACACCTCCGTGCCTGTGAACGGCTGGCTGCCCACCATGGTCCCCGGTGCGCCCAGCGCCTGGGCGCTGCTGCGCCGCCGCTTCGGCACCAAGCCCATGACCGAGCTGATGGCTCCCGCCATCCGCTATGCCCGGGAGGGCTTCTGCATCCCCGTGAACGTTTATAAGCAGTGGAAAGCGGAGACTGCCCGCTTCACCGCCGCTGCGGAGAAGGAGCCGGAGGTGTTCGGTCCCTGGGTGCAGTACTTCACCAAAAACGGCAAGACTTACGAGGCCGGCGATACGTTCTATAACCCGGACTTTGCCGCCACGCTGGAGTCTCTGGCTGAGAGCGACTGCGAGAGCTACTACCACGGCGAGATCATGCACAAGATCGTGGATTTCTCCCGCAAGACCGGCGGCTTCTTCGCTGAGAGCGACTTTGAAAACTACCAGGCTCAGTGGGTGGAGCCCATCTCCATCAACTACAAGGGCTATGATGTCTTTGAGATGCCCCCCAACGGCCACGGCATCACCGCTCTTATGGCGCTGAACATGCTCAAGGGCATGGAGCTGAGCGACGAGCGGGAGACTGCCGATGTCTATCACAAGATGATCGAGACCACCAAGCTGGCCTTTGTGGATACGAAGAAGTTCGTGGCGGATCCCCGCTACATGCGCACCAAGGTCTCCGACATGCTCTCCGACCGCTATGCGGATGTCCGCCGTGCCCTCATCACGGACCAGGCGGTCTATCCCGAGGCGGGCGACCCCTCCTGCGGCGGTACGGTGTACTTCTGCGTGGCTGACGGCGAGGGCAACATGGTGTCCTTCATCCAGTCCAACTACAACCGCTTCGGCTCCGGCATCGCCGTGCCCGGCACCGCCATCACTATTCAGGACCGGGGCGCCAACTTCTCCCTGGACCCCGAGAGCGACAACTATCTGGAAGGCGGCAAAAAGGCCTACCACACCATCATCCCCGGCTTCCTCTGCAAGGACGGCAAGGCCGTGGGCCCCTTTGGCGTCATGGGCGGCTTCATGCAGCCCCAGGGCCACGTGCAGGTGATCGTCAACACGGTGGATTACCACATGAATCCTCAGGAGTGCCTGGACGCGCCCCGGTTCCAGTGGGTGGGTGAGAAGAAGGTCCAGCTGGAGCGGGAGGTGCCCGCCCACATCGCACAGAAGCTGGCGGACATGGGCCACCAGGTGGAGATCGTCAACTCCAACCTGGGCATGGGCCGCGGCGAGATCATCTGGCGCATGGCCGACGGCACGCTGGTGGGCGGCACGGAGCCCCGTGCCGACGGTACCATCGCGGCCTGGTGATCTTACTTGCCGAAAGGCAGGAGCTGTGCTATAATCAATCGGTTCACGCGGCCGCGCACTCAACGGGTGCGCGGCGCGTTGCTGAAAAAATCCAATCTCTAAGAAAGGAAGGCATCACATGCTGCACGACTTGTTGATCCTGTACACGCTGTTTTTCCGCATGGGCGCCGTAACGTTCGGCGGCGGCTATGCCATGCTCCCCATTCTCCGGCGGGAGATCATCCAGAACCACAAGTGGATGGACGAGGAGACCATCATGGACTACTACGCTCTGAGCCAGGGCCTGCCCGGCATCATTGCCATCAATGTGTCCGTGTTCATCGGCTATAAGCAGCGCAAGATCCCCGGCGCGGTAGCCGCCGCCCTGGGCATGGTCTCGCCCTGCATCATCATCATTTCCATCATTGCGTTTTTCCTCTCCAGCTTCCAGGACAACCCCTATGTGCAGCATGCGCTGGCGGGCATCTCCGTGTGCGTGGCGGCGCTGATTCTGGATGCGGTCATCAGCATGTGGAAAAAGGGCGTCAAGGATCTGTTCGGCATCGTGGTGTGCCTGGCCATGCTGGCGCTCAATACCTTTACGGATCTGTCCCCCATCCTGCTGGTCATCACCTGTGCGCTGCTGGGTATCGGCGCGAAAATGATCCAGGGTAAGACCGGGAAGGAGGAGAAGAAATGATTTACCTGCAGCTTTTCTGGGAGTTTTTGAAGATCGGCCTGTTCGCCGTGGGCGGCGGCATGGCTACGCTGCCGTTTTTGCAGGATCTTTCTGAGTCCACCGGCTGGTTCCCCCAGTCCCTGATCACGGACATGATCGCCATCTCCGAGTCCACGCCCGGCCCCATCGGCATCAACATGGCCACCTACGTGGGCTGCAATATCGCCGGATTCTTCGGCGGCGTGGTGGCCACTATGGGTGAGATCCTGCCCTCCATCGTCATCGTGGTGATCGTGTCCAAGTCCCTGGAGCGTTTCCGGGGCAGCAAGACCGTGGATGCGGCGTTTTACGGACTGCGTCCCGCCGTCACGGGCCTGATCGCCGCCGCCGGCATCAGCGTGGTGCAGGTGTCCATGTTCCACTTTGACCTGTATGAGCAGACCGGCGTGCTGCTGGATGCGTTTGACTTCAAAAAGCTGATTTTCTTTGCTGTGGCCTTTGCCGCCATTAAGAAGTTCAAGCTCCATCCTATTGTGTACATCGCCTGCGCTGCCGTCATCGGCATCGTTTTGAGCTTTTGAAAAAGCGCCGCCTTCGGGCGGCGCTTTTTGCCAAAATCCCGCTTTCATTTCCCGGGAAGCTGTGGTACAATGGCAAAAACTCTTCACAAAAGGCGTCTGAATGGAGGAGGTAATCCCAATGAATCAGCTGATGGATGCGGCGAACCGCTATATCAAGAGCTGCGACTGGCACGATATCGCACTTTTAAAGGTATGTGTGTGCGCGCTGGGTGTGCTGGTGGGTCTGGCGATGCCCTGGAGCAAGAAGTGGGCCGTGGCCTGGGGCGCATCTCTGGTGTTTGTGGCCACTTATGTGCCCCTGATGGGCAAATTCCTTCCGTTCCTTTTGGGAGATCGGGTGGAGATCAAAGATATTTATAAGGAAAAGCAGTTGTAAAATCCCGCATGTTGGTGTATCATAACAAATATCTTTCATTGAAAGACATCCGGTAAAAAGGAGGAACTTTGCATTATGAGCAGGACCGCAAGCATGGTGATGAAGATCATCGGCGCCAGCCTGGCCTTTGCCGCACTGGTATGCCTGATCATCGGCGGCTGGCATGACCTGTCCGTGGGATACTGCGGCATGAAGAAGCGTCTGACGCAGAAATTTGGGTCTGAGTATGACGACTATGCCGATGAGGAGCTGTACGAGTAAGGCTCGGTCTCCTCTTTGCGTGAATAGTGACAGCAGCAAGGCAGCCGCCGGGGTTCCGGCGGCTGCCTTTTTTAGCAGTTACAAAAGCACATGGGGGCTTGTAACCACCAAAACGGGCGAATTTGGAAAAAGAATGGAAGAATCCATAAAAGTGTGCGGTTGTTTTTGTACATAACCACGGTTTCAATTGAGAGATAAAACTCAAAATGTAACCTGTTTTGTAACTGGCCCGTGGTACACTGCATACAGTTGGTAAGACAGGAAGAAAAAGCAGCAAAGAGGGAAATGATTGAAACGGCAAACCGGAGGAAACTCCGGGACGCAAAGCTATGGGGACTACGGCTCTGCTAAGTCAGCCCGGCCGCCAAACGTTTCGGACTCATATTTGAAAGGAGAACGGAACTATGGCAAAGACGAGAAAGAGAGGTCTGGCGCTGCTGATGGCAGTGGTGCTGGCTCTGAGCCTGCTGCCGGTAAGTGCGCTGGCAAGCGGAGAAGATGAGGTCGTCCACGGTGCGCTGACCGTGATGGTGGGCGACGGACTGCAGCTGGAAACCGAAGTGGATCCGGATGCAGTGCAGGGTACTTGGTACTCTGAGGACGAGAGCGTTGTGACCGTGGATGAAGACGGTTACATCCAGGTGGAGAGCGAGGGCTCTGCCAATGTGTACTTCGAGTACACGGAAAATGAGCCCGTGACGCTGGAGGAGCCGGAGGAGCTGCCTGCAGTGGTGGTCCCCGAGACTCCCGCCGTGGAGGAGACTCCCGCCGTGGAGGAGACTCCCGCCGTGGAGGAGACTCCCGCTGAGGAGGAGACTCCCGCTGAGGAGGAGACTCCCGCTGAGGAGGAGACTCCCGCTGTGGAGGAGACCCCTGCTGTGGAAGAGACCCCTGCTGTGGAAGAGACTCCCGCTGTGGAGGAGACCCCCGCTGTGGAGGAGACCCCCGTTGTGGAGGAGACCCCCGTTGTGGAGGAGATCATGCCTCTGACCAGCACCCAGTATTCTGCTGGTGAGACCAAGCGTGAGGTGTTCCCCATCGTGGCCAGAGAGCCCGGCAACGGCATCAGCGTGCAGCTGGGCGATTGCCTGACCATGACCAGCGACCGTTTCCAGGACGCGGTGCTTCAGGATAAGCACCTGCACATCCAGGTAGTGAATGAGGCCGGCGAGCTGCTGGCAGAGACCACCACTGACGTGTTCGTCTATGCTGGCGACTATACGGTCCCCGTGCAGGTGGACATGGGCAGCGGCTGGGTCCTGGTGGATGACGGCGAATACGAGATCAACGATGGCACGGCCAGCATCTACTGGCCCCTGGTGAAAAACGAGACCAGAGACTGGACCATCACGGTGAAGAACGTGGCGGACATCACCAGCTACACGGTGGAGTTCATCTGGAACACCGACGTGGCCGGTGCCATCGGTGCGAACAACGCCAATGATACCTATGCCCAGGTGCAGGTGCCTGTGGAGGAGAACAAGCTGGGCGACCAGATGCCTCTGGACCCTGTTTACAACAACCTCTATTTCGAGGGCTGGAACACCCGTGCTGACGGCAAGGGCCGCACTATTGATGAAAACTCTGCCATCAACGGTGACCTGAAGGTTTATGGTCAGTGGCGGATCGCCCCTCTGACCAGCGAGTACCATGTGATGGAGCTGGACACCAGCGTGGATGCCTATATCCGCGAGGCCCTGGCTCTGGATGCCGACGACACCTACAGCATCACCGAGATGTGTGTGGCGGACACCCGGGTGTTTACCGACTCTGATGACCACTGGGCTGAGCATGACGGCCAGGCTTACTGGTATATCCTCAACGCCGGCACCGGCCTGGTGTGGGAGGACAGCGGCCTGGTGTGGCCCGAGCTGCTGGACCGCGTGGAGATCTTTGTGGAAGTGAACGGCAGCCCTGAGAAGGTGGAGATGCCCAGAGAGGATCTAGAGCTGCGTCAGCTGCAGGGCAGCGATCCCCTTGGAACGCCCAAGCACATCGTGGAGATCTATCTCAGCGAGGACAGCATTCCCCAGCCTCCTGTGGAGGAAAAGACCGGTACCCTGATGGTGGGCAAGAGCGTGGCTGGCCTTTCCAGCTACGTGGGCGTGCCTGCGGATTACTCCGTGACCATCACCGTGACCGCTGCGGGCGAGACGAAGCCTATCCGTACCCTGGACAGCAGCAATGCCGATCCCGGTGTGAATGGCCGTGTGCTGCAGTGGGAGCTGAAAGAACTGCCCGTTGGCACCTACACTGTGACCGAGACTTACAGCCCCGACATCGTGGACAAGGACGGCAACATCTACAAGGCTAAGGCGGAGATCACCAACAACGGCTCCATCACCGTGACGGAGGATGCCGTGGTGTGGGCCAACGTGACCAACACTTACGAAAAGTCTGACGAAGAAACCAATCCTCCTGTCACGCCCGCTTCCCTGACCCTTACCAAGAGCGTTGATAAGACCTATGCCAACCCCGGCGACGAGGTGACGTACACCATCTATGTCCGCAACAGCGGAACCACCGCTGCCCAGAACGTGACGGTGACGGATACGCTCGACAGCTATCTGACCTTTGTGAGCGGCAGCGAGGGCGTTTCCGCCCAGGGTCAGGAGATCTCCTGGACCGGCGACGTGGCCGGCGAGAGCGTAGTCTCCTTCCAGGTGACTGCGCGCATCAGCCAGGATACTCCCATCAACACCTTCATCACCAACCGCGCTTACGTGGATGACACTGCCTCCAACGAGGTGTGGACCAAGGTGGAAGAGGAGACTGAGATCCCCGACGGCAAGGTGGAGCTGCGCTTCCAGTATGTGACCGGCGTTCACAACGCCAGCGCAGTGCCCAATGGAGTCACGGCGCCCGAGACTGTGGAGCTGGATGAGGGCAGTGTATTCGGCACCTATGGTCATGGTACCGGCGATTACAACAGACATTACACCTTCCACGGCTGGTTCGCCGATGCTGACTGCACCGAACCCATGGAAGAGGATACCGTCCTGACCCAGGATACGGTGGTCTATGGTTACTGGACCTATTCTTCCGGCGGTTCCGGCGGCGGCACCGGCGGCGGTGACGGTGACGGTGGTTCCACCGACGTTCCCGATGAGAATGTGCCCACCACCGATCTGCCTGACGTGGATGTGCCCACCACCGAAGTGCCTGATGAGGGTACCGACCTGGGCGACGGCGACGTGCCTCTGGCTGAAGTCCCCAAGACCGGCGACAGCTCTGCACTGTGGGTCCTGGCGGCTGCCGTCTCCGGCATCGGCCTGGTGTGGCTGACCGTGAGCAAAAAGCGCGAGACCGAGCGGTAAGCGCTGCGCGGCAGAATCAAATCAAATAAAAAGGCGCTCCCTGAAGTGAGACTTCGGGGAGCGCCTTTTTCTGCGTCAGGGCACAAAAAAACGGCCCGCGCGGGCCGAAATCATGCTTGACAAAAAAAAGAAGCCATGGTAAAATAAATCGCTTATATGATGAAGATGGATATGTATCCATTCTCCAGTTTCTACGGATAAGATAGCACATTTCCCATGGCAATGCAAGAGTGAAGCAAGAAATGTTTAACAACCGCGCCGGCTGTGTCACAACACCGGCCGCCCAGCGAACAACATGTGCCCCCGCGCCGGACAGGACGCGGAGACAGAAGAAAGGTGAATGAGAAGATGGCCAAAGACAAGTACTACGGAAAGACCCTTCGTAAGAACTTTGCCCGGCACGAGGAAGTCATGCCCATGCCGAACCTTCTGGCGATCCAGAAGAAGTCTTATCAGGAGTTTTTGGACACCGGCCTGCGGGAGGTGTTTGGCGACGTGGGCGCCATCACCGACTATCAGGGCAACCTGGAGCTGACGTTCATCGACTACAAGATGGACGAGGCCCCCAAGTATAATGTGGAGGAGTGCAAGGCCCGCGACGCCACGTATGCCGCTCCCCTGAAGGTGAAGGTCCGCCTGCGCAACAAGGAGACCGAGGAGATCAAGGAGCAGGAGATCTTCATGGGTGATTTCCCCCTGATGACCCACTCCGGCACTTTCGTCATCAACGGCGCCGAGCGCGTGGTGGTCTCCCAGATCGTTCGTTCTCCCGGCGTGTACTACGGCAAGGAGATCGACATCAAGACCGATCTGCCCATCCTCACCTCCACCGTCATCCCCTACCGGGGCGCCTGGTTGGAGTATGAGACCGACGCTAACGAGGTGTTCTGGGTCCGCATCGATAAGAACCGGAAACTCCCCATCACCTGCCTGATCCGCGCCCTGGGCCTCAAGACCGACGCGGAGATCCTGGATACCTTCGGCGACGATCCCCGCATCGCCGTCACCCTGGAGAAGGACCCCTGCAAGACCTACGAGGACGCCATGCTGGAGATCTACCGCAAGCTCCGTCCCGGCGAGCCCCCCACGGTGGAAGCCAGCGAGACCCTGATCCACAACCTGTTCTTCGATCCCCGGCGCTACGATCTGTCCATCGTGGGCCGGTACAAGTTCAATAAGAAGCTGTCCCTGTGGCACCGCGTGGCCGGCTACAAGCTGGTCTATCCCGTGGCCGATCCCGCTACCGGTGAGATCCTCTTTGACGAGGGCCACCTGCTGAGCAAGGAGGACGCCCGCCTGCTGGATACCGTGGGCGTGGGCGAGGTCACCATCGAGGTGGAGGGCCAGAGCCTGAAGGTGATGAGCAACCGCATGTGCGACCTCAAGCACTATGTGGACTTCGATCCTCTGGCTGAGTGCGGCATCAAGGAGCGCGTGCGCTTTGAGGTGCTCCAGGAGCTGCTGGGCCAGTACTCCGGCGAGGAGTTGAAGGATCAGCTGCGCCTGCACAAGGATGATCTGGTGCCCAAGCACATCATCATCGACGATATCCTCACCTCCATCAACTACATGAACGGCCTGGCCCGGGGCATCTCCGTCAAGGACGATATCGACCACCTGGGCAACCGTCGTCTGCGCTGCGTGGGCGAGCTGCTGCAGAACCAGTTCCGCATCGGCTTCAGCCGGATGGAGCGGGTGATCCGGGAGCGCATGACCATCCAGGATCTGGATGTGGTCACCCCCCAGAGCCTCATCAACATCCGTCCCGTCACCGCCGCCATCAAGGAGTTCTTCGGCTCCAGCCCCCTGAGCCAGTTCATGGATCAGACCAACCCCCTGGCTGAGCTGACCCACAAGCGCCGTCTTTCCGCTCTGGGCCCCGGCGGCCTGAGCCGTGAGCGCGCCAACATGGAGGTCCGTGACGTTCACTACAGCCACTATGGCCGTATGTGCCCCATTGAGACCCCCGAAGGTCCCAACATCGGCCTGATCTCCTACCTGGCCACTTACGCCCGCATCAACGAGTACGGCTTCATCGAGGCCCCCTACCGTGCTGTGGACAAGACCACCGGCCATGTCAGCGATGAGATCACTTACATGACCGCCGACGAGGAGGACAACTTCATCGTCGGTCAGGCCGTTGAGCCCGTGGACGAGAACGGCTGCCTCATCAATTCCCGTATCACCGCCCGTCACCGGGACGAGATCGTGGAAGTGGACCGGGAGAATGTGGACTATATCGACGTCTCTCCCCGCATGATGGTGTCCATCGCAACCGCCATGATCCCCTTCCTGCCCAACGACGACGCAAACCGTGCACTGATGGGCGCAAACATGCAGCGTCAGGCCGTGCCTCTGCTGCGTCCCCACGCCCCCATCGTCGGCACCGGCATGGAGCACAAGATCTGCATCGACTCCGAGATCGTGGTGCTGGCCGAGGGCGACGGTGTGGTCACCTCTGTGGATGCCCGTCACGTCACCGTCAAGTACGATAACGGCGAGACCAAGGACTACAAGCTCACCAAGTATCTGCGTTCCAACCACACCACCTGCATCAACCAGCGTCCCATCGTGGACGTGGGCGAGCGGGTCCACGGCGGCGACGATCCCACCGTCCTGGCGGACGGCCCCGCCACCGAGCAGGGCGAGATCGCTCTGGGCCAGAACATCCTGGTCGGCTTCATGACCTGGGAAGGTTACAACTACGAGGACGCCGTTCTGCTGAACGAGCGCCTGGTCCGGGAGGATCTGTACACCTCCATCCACATTGAAGAATATGAGATCGACGCCCGCGACACCAAGCTGGGACCCGAGGAGATCACCCGGGATATCCCCAACGTGGGCGAGGATGCCCTGAAGGATCTGGACGAAAACGGCATCATCCGCGTGGGCGCGGAGGTCAAGTCCGGCGATATCCTGGTGGGCAAGGTCACCCCCAAGGGCGAGACCGACCTCACCGCCGAGGAGCGCCTGCTGCGCGCCATCTTCGGCGAAAAGGCCCGCGAGGTGCGTGACACCTCCCTGAAGGTGCCCCACGGCGAGGCTGGTATCGTGCTGGATACCAAGGTGTTTACCCGCGAGGGCGGCGACGAGCTGGGCCCCGGCGTGAACATGGTGGTCCGCGTGTATATCGCCCAGCGCCGTAAGATCCAGGTGGGCGACAAGATGGCAGGCCGTCACGGCAACAAGGGTGTTGTCTCCCGCGTGCTGCCGCAGGAGGATATGCCCTTCCTGCCCGACGGTACCCCGCTGGATATCGTTTTGAACCCCCTGGGCGTGCCTTCCCGTATGAACATCGGACAGGTGCTGGAGATCCACTTAAGTCTTGCAGCAAAAGCACTTGGATTTAACATTGGGACTCCTGTATTTGACGGTGCACGAGAGATTGATATTCAGGATACCCTGGAACTGGCAAATGATTATGTCAACTCCACCTGGGAAGAATTTGAAGCAAAATATAAAGATACATTGCGTGAAGATGTAATGCAGTATCTTTCCGATAACAGAGACCACAGAGAATTATGGAAGGGCGTTCCGATTTCAAAGGATGGAAAGGTACAGCTTCGTGATGGTAGAACAGGTGAGTGCTTCGATGGAAAGACAACTATCGGACACATGCATTACCTTAAGCTGCATCACCTTGTTGATGATAAGATCCATGCACGTTCAACAGGTCCTTACTCATTAGTAACACAGCAGCCACTTGGTGGTAAAGCGCAGTTTGGTGGACCTG
>URKI01000036.1 GCA_900548505.1 uncultured Oscillibacter sp.
AACACGGGAAGATATGATATGAACAATTTACGAAATGGTACGCCGTACTCCTAAGCGGTAGGCCACCAGTTAGAATCTGGTCGGGGGTGCCAAAAAAGCCGGAGCAGACCATATTTTCTGGTCTGCTCCGGCTCTTTTATCTTTAAAATATATCGGTATCCTCAGAGAATCGTCTTGTCGTAGGCGATCTTTTCGCCGCCCTGGAACACGATCACGCCGCAGCGGGCAAAGCCGTTTTTCTCCAGTACATGCTGCATCCGCAGATTGGGCGGGGCCGTATTGATGCGGATGTTCCGCACCCCTTTGCTCCGGCACAGCGCATCGATCAGAGCAAAGGCAGTCCCGGAAAGACCCGTTCCCTGGAAGTGCCGGGCAAACGCCATCCGGTGGATGACGGCGTAGGGCTCCTCCGTGTGCCACTGGCCCGCAATGGAAGCATAGGCAGGCTCTCCGTCAAACCCAACGCTCACGTAGCCGGCGTTCTCTCCGTCCACACGGATGAGATAGCCGTCTCCGACGCGGATGTCCTGCCGGATCGCATCCAGATCGGGATAGCTTTTCGTCCACTGGACGAAGCCCTGCTCCTGCTGGAACGCCCGCCCGTCCTCGATGATCCCATAGCACGCCGCTGCGTCTTCCATCCTGGCCAGCTCCAGCGTATTCATACCGTCTGTCTCCCCGCCTGCGCCACGGCAAACCGCACATGCTCCAGATCCGCCGCATCGGGATGACTGCGGGCTTGGTCGAAGTTTTCCAGCATGGCCTGCCGCCGGGGACTCTCCTCCATGGCCTCATACCGCTGCCGGACCACCTGGGGCATCTTTCCCTGGCACATGAAGCGTCCGATCTCCATGGCACCCTCCGGCAGGTTTCTCGCCGCAGACGCCAGGATCTGATCGAAATACGCCTGGGCGCCGCCAAAGCCCGCGGTGCCGAACAAAAACACCCGCTTGCCCGCAAGATTCTGCAAAAATCCGGCAATGCGCTCATCACAGGTGCCCTTGTCGGTCCAAAAGCCCACATAGAGCGTATCTGCCTGCAGCGCTGCAGCGTCGGGCACGCCGAAATACACGCACCCCTCTGTGCCCAGCGCCTCCCGGATAGTCTTTGCCAAAAGTTCTGTATTGCCGGTCCTGCTGCTGAATACCACAGCGTAACTCATACTGATGCCTTCCTTTCATAAATACAGTGGACGCCCTGGTGGGCCATCATGCCGCCCAGGCACGCTTTGTTGCACCGCACACAGCGGTGGATGTCCTGTTCCCGGCCGGAAAAGACCTTCTCCGGCCACGCCGGGTCCGCAATGAGCTGGCGGCTCATGGCCGCGCAGTCGATCCGCCCGGCGGCGATCTGATCGGCGATGAACGCCGGGTCGCTGAGTCCGCCCACGCCGCAGACCGGCAGCTTTGTCAGGGCACGGACCTGGTCGCAGTACTTCAAAAAGCAGCCCTGGCCCCGGAAATACGGATGATTGGCCGGGGGGATCGTATCCGTGAGACTGCCGTGGTTGGCCAGCGTCACATGGAAGCTGGTGACGCCTGCCTGCTCCAGCAGCGGCACAAAAATAGGCAACTCAGCTTCCACCACGCCGGCGTTGCCATAGTGGGGCTCCTCCTGGCGGACCGCCAGCTTATAGTCGATGGGCAGGTCCGGCAGACGGCGGCGGATGGCACGCACCGCCTCCACCGCAAAGCGCGCCCGGTTTTCCGGGGCACCGCCGTAGCAGTCCGTGCGGAAATTGTAGATGGCGGAGCTGAAGCTGCCGCACATCCGGTCCCCGTGGACCTGCACCATATCAAAGCCCGCCTTTTGAGCCAGCACTGCCGCATCCCCGAAGGACTCGGCAATGGCCGCCGCCTTCTGGGCGGGCATCCGGGTGATGTAGGGCCCCACCTCCTGGTTCAACAGGGGACGCAGCTCCTGCGTACTGATGCGCTTGGTCAACACTCCCGGCACATACTTCAGCATGGCCTTCACATTGGAGTCTGACTGGTGCAGCTGGGCGCAGACCAGGCAGCCCTCCTGGTGGATGGCACTGGTGAGCCGGGCATACCAGGCAAATCCCTTTTTGGAATAGAGGGACGGCCCGAAGCCGTGTTTGCCCACCGGCACATCTCCGATGATGATCATGGCGCAGCCGCCCCGGGCAATGGCCCGCAGACGCTCCAGCTGCTCCTCCTGGGGAAGTCCCAGGGTGGTGGGCGCAAAGATCACCCGGTTTTTCAGTTCCAGTCCCCCGTAGTTCACCGGGGTGTTCAGGATGTCGTACATGCTTGATCGTTCGCTTCTTTCCTTTTGATTTTTCCCAAAAGATGCAGCAATTGCGCCTGCTCCTCCGGCGTCAGCGCCGCCAGAGCGTCTTCATCCCAGTCGTGGAACACCTGGTGGCTGACGGCAAAGGCCTCCTGTCCCCGCTGGCTCAGGGTGAGATGGAATGCCCTGCCGTCTTTCTCCCGGGTCAGGAACCCATCTTCCTCCAGCCGCTTGATGCTGCGCTGGGAATAGCCCCAGTCCAGCCCCAGAGCCTCCGTCAGCTCCGCCTGGGTGCAGCCGGGATGGCGCCCCACATACAGCACCAAAAACAGCGCGCCGAAATTGAGTCCCAGGCTTTGCAGCCGCCGGGCCGTATAGGCGGCGAAGCGCTTGTAAAACACCATAGCATAATAGGCAAATGTCTGCGTCATAAATCTCCCTCCATCACTTGACTTTATCAAGTATATAGTGCAAACTTGACAAAGTCAAGTGATTTTCTGTTTTTTCACGTTCTTTTGCGTTGCCCAAGGCCCCCGGGCATGGTATGATGGGTGCATCTGGAAAAAAGTTTTTTGCCTGAGCCGTGCAATAAAACGGCTTTATGTTCCGTTAAAATGGTGAAACAGGAGGAAGGCCATCATGTTTTTCATGACTGTGGCATCGCCCGCTCCCCAGGACGGCGCCTTGCTGGACAACTGCATCGCCCGCATCGCCGCCGGCGAGCAGGAAGCACTGAGCCAGCTCTATGACAAGGTCCGGCCCGCGGTTTACGGCTTTGCCCTATCCATCCTAAAAAACGCCCATGACGCGGAGGACGTTCTGCAGGACACGCTTTTGCAGGTCTGGCAGGCTGCTGGAAGCTATCACTCCCACGGAAAGGCCATGGCCTGGGTCATGACCATCACCCGCAACCTCTCTTACGACCGGCTGCGTCAGCGGGCGCGGACCGAGTCCCTGGGCGATGAGGACTGGCTGGAGCAGCTGGCAGACCGCCCCGCCGTGACCCATGAGGACCGGCTGACCCTGGCGGCACTGCTGGAATCCCTGAGTCCCGAGGAGCAGCAGATCGTCACGCTCCACGCCCTGACCGGGCTCAAGCACCGGGAGGTGGCAGCGCTTTTGGAGCTGCCGCTGGCCACGGTACTGTCCAAATACGCCCGGGCACTGAAAAAACTACAGCACGCATGGAAGGAGGCAACTTGACAATGGATGAACAGCAGATCGAACAGCGGATCCGCACTGCTATGGACCACGCGGCGCCGGACTGCCTGGATCAGATCCTGGCCTCCTGTACCAATGCAGAGCGAAACACCGTCCTCCCCTTCCCCGCCAAGCGGAAAAAGCGGCGCTGGGCCCCCCTGGCTGCCGCCGCGGCGCTGACGGTACTGTGCTGCGGCGCCGGTTTCCTGCGCTGGATGGGTCTGAACACGGTGGATTCCGTGGTAACGCTGGATGTGAACCCCAGCCTGGCCATGGAGGTCAGCGCCCGGGAGAAGGTACTGGATGTGACCGCCCTCAACGATGACGCGCTGACCATTCTGGACGGCATGGATCTGCGGGGCACGGATCTGGACGTGGCGGTCAACGCCATCATCGGCTCCATGCTGCGCACCGGCTACCTCAGTGACGTGCAGAACGCCATTTTGGTGTCCGTGGAAAATCAGGACGCCGCCCGCTCGGCCCAGCTGCAGCAGGAGATCACCGACGCCATCTCCGCCGTATTTTCCGATGACGCCCTGGAGCCGGCTGTGCTGTCCCAGAGCGTCACCGGCGATGAAGCCCTGGCCGCCCTGGCGGAGGAGTACGGCATCTCTCTTGGCAAGGCGGCCCTCATCCAGGAGGTCACCGCCCAGGACCCCACCCTGCGGCTTTCCGACCTGGCGCCGCTGTCCGTCAATGAGATCGCCCTCATTGCCCAGTCCCGCCAGCTCCAGTCCCAGTCCGTGACCCAGACCGGCGCCGCCAGCGACAAGTCCTGCATTGGGCAGGACGCGGCCCTGTCCATCGCCCTGGACCACGCAGGCCTCACCTCCAGCCAGATCTATGAGCTGGATGTGGAGCTGGACAGCGAGGACGGCATCATGGTCTATGAGATCGAGTTTGAATCCTCCGCCGGGGAATATGAGTACGACATCCACGCCCACACGGGCCAGATCGTCAAATATAAAGTCCCCCGTCCCCAGGCCGGGACCTCCAGTACCACCAGCGCCCAGGGCACTGCCTCCTCTGGTCAGAGCAGCGGCGGCAGCCAGAGCAGCAGCGGAAACGGCCAGAACGCTTCTTCCGGCGCCCAGGGCAGCGCCGACATCGGGCAGGACGCGGCCCTCTCCGCCGCCCTCCGCCACGCCGGCGTCTCCGCTTCCCAGCTTACGGAACAGGAGATCTCCCGGGACCGGGATGACGGCATTCTGGTCTATGAGGTCAAGTTTGAGACGGCCCAGTGCAGTTATGAATATGAGATCCGGGCCGCCGACGGCACCGTTCTCAAAGCCGATCAGGACTGGGAGGACAGCGATGACGATGACGACGATGACCGCGACGATCAGGACGATGATGACGATCACGATGACGACGATGACTGAACAGCATAAGAAAAGGACGGGCAGCAGCCCGTCCTTTTTTGATTCATGCCTCTGTTTCTTCTCCAGGGGAAACCTGGTTTTCCTCTCTGGCCCGAGCCAGATAGTCCGTCTCCTCCGTTTTTTTGCTGGGTACGAAGCTCTGGGCCGGGGTGCGCTTTTCCCCCTTGCTGCGGGCATAGAAAAAGCCCGTCACGGAGAACACCACCGCGCCGATGAAGTTCACGAACAGATCCTTCATGGTGTCGATGATGCCGATGTCCAGATAGCCGCCCAACCCCAGGCTCTCCCCGTTGATGACCACGTCCTGGATATTTGGGATGGTCACCACCTTATTGGTGCGGGTGGTGTCCAGCGCCACCGTGTGGAGCGCGTGGATGATGGTGTCCTTCTGCATGTCACTTCCGAAGAAGTAATCCATGCTGAATTCAAAAAACTCCCACAAAACGCCGATGGTCATGGAGAAACAGAACGCCACCAGCGCCAAAAACAGCGGCGAGAGGTCAAAGGTCAGCCGCTCATCGTCGTTGAGCAGCAAGATCATGGAAAAGCCCACCGCCGCCGCCAAAAAGCCGTTGAGCGTGTGGAGCATGGTATCCCAGTTGTGGATCTTCACATAGAAGGCGTTCACCTCACCCAGGATCTCCGCCGCGAAGATGAAGCACAGGATCGTGATCTCCAGTGCCGGCGGCAGCTCGATGCGCAGCTTCACCTGCACCCAGCTGGGCACATACAAAAGCAGGATGGTCAAAATGCAGAAGAACATACTTTCATAGTTGCGCATGAACGCCTGGCGCACCAGCACCACCAGTACCAAAAAGCGCAGGATGTAAAACACAAAAAAGGAACTTCTGTGCTCCCGCAGCTCCTTGTTCATGGCCTGGCGGAAGCTGCGCTTTTCCTGCTGTTTTTTCAGCTTCCGCTCCTGTTTCGTCAGTTTTTTCACGTTCTCTCTTCCTCCTTTGGATCAAACTGTTCAAAAATCACCAGCGCACCTTCCGCCTCCGCTGCCCGCAGCGTTCGGGCAGAGCGGATGGTCCAGTAGGCCGGGCGGACCCCCATCCATCGGCACAGCCGCGGCGCCAGGCCCTTGCGGTCCTCAAACCGGCAGGATACAAAGTCCGGCCGGGCAGCAACATTAAAGAGGAGATCGGTCAGCGCCAGACGCAAAAAGAAATGCAGGCCCTCCGGGTGCTTCCAAAAATTCTGCGTCAGCTGGCCCCGCAGCAGCTCCGGCCTGTTTTTCCGCAGCCACAGCAGCACCCGCGGGTCAAAGCTCTCCAGGCAGTAGTCTATGCGGAATTGGTCCAGACACGCTACCGCCGCCTTCGTAAGCGCCGCGAAATTTCCGCCGGATGTCTTGAGTTCCACGATCAGCGGCGCCCGGTCCTGAAAGATCTCCAGCACCTGCTCCAAAAAGGGGATCTGCTCCTCCGTGCCGCACAGCTGGTAACGCGCCAGCTCTTCGGCCGTCATCGTCTCCACCATGCCGGCCCGGCCGCACAGCCGGGAAAGCTCCCCGTCATGCACCACAGCCAGCCGGCCGTCCGCCGTCAGACGCACGTCCAGCTCCGCGCCGTACCCTGCCTCCGCCGCCCGGCGAAAGGCGGTCAGGGAATTTTCCGGCGCATGGGGCAGGGCATGGAGACCCCGGTGGGCATAGCGCACGCTGGTCAGACGCTCCCAGCCGGAACCATGGCTCCGGCCGTGGAGCCAGAACCAGACCAGCAGCCCCAGCGGTACCAGGATACCGATCACCCGGGGCAGCAGAAACCCGCCCAAAAAGGGCATGGCCACCACGCCCGCCACCGACACCCCGGCCAGCACCAGCGCCAAAACGGCGCTCAGCAGAAATCTCGTCACGACTGCGCCTCCTGAATACGCGCCAGAAGCTCCGCCATATCCCGGCAGATCAGCGTGGGCGGCGTGGCGCTGGCAGCGGCATCCGCCGCCGTGGCCTCTCCGGTGAGCACCAGGACCGTGTCCACCCCGGCGTTGCGGCCGCAGGCGATGTCCGTATACAGCCGGTCGCCCACCATCAGCGCCTCTTCCGCCGCGCATCCCGTCTGCTCCAGGGCAAGGCGGATCATGGTGGGGTCTGGCTTGCCGATATACACCGGCTCTCGGCCCACGGCGCTGACGATCAGACGGCAGATGGCACCGCAGTCCGGCATGAAGCCGTAGAGCGTGGGGCAGGCCAGATCCGGGTTCGTGGCCAGGAAGTCCGCGCCCCGGAACAGAAGGCGGCAGGCGTCCTCCACCTTTTGATAGCAAAGCTCCGTGTCAAAGCCCACCAGCACCGCCGCAACGTCCGCATCCGGCGTGTGCCGCACGTCGATGCCCGCCTGGCGCAGCTGGCTGCAGAAGGATTCCGTGCCCACCACATAGTAGGCCTCGCCAGCTTTCCGCCGGGTACGCAGATAGTAGATGGCAGCTTCCACGGCAGTGAGGAATTCCTCTCGCCGGGCCGGAACGCCCAGGCGGTGCATTTTCTCCAGTCCCGCCTCCACGCCCCGGGAGGAGTTGTTGGTCAGATACCGCACGTGGGCGCCGCTCTCCGCCGCCCACCGGAAAAACGCCGCCGCGCCGGGCAGCAATGTCTCCTCCAGGTATACCGTACCGTCCAGATCCAGCAAAAAAAGCCGCTTTTTCCCCAGGTCCATGGCATATCCTCCGTTCTCCATCAGTCCATTCACCATATCATAAAACCGCCCTGCTTGCAAGCAGGGCGGTTTTCCGCACAAATCGAAAGTAGTCAGCAAGATTCTCCTTTGCGGCTCAGGCGGATGCACTCCAGGGTGTAGGTCACCTGCATGACTCCCAGGATCACCAGCACCAGCACCATGGGCAAAAGCCCCGTGTCAAAGACCCGGTCCAGGAAAAACAGCGCCAGCCACAGCCCGAAGCACACATAGGTGGCTGCCACGAACGCCTTGTGGGCCGCCTGGCCCATCTGGCGCTGCTCGGCCTCGTCGCAGCTGGCCATCCACTTTTTCTGGAAGTGCACATCGTAGACGCTGCCCCGCTTTTCCGGGTTGATGCGCCGCTCCAGGTCCACGATCTTCTGCTGCAGAATCACCACAACAATGCTGGAGACCACCAGCTCCGCCACGCAGATCAGTCCCTCCATCCCTTGGGTGTAGACCGCGCCCACGGACATGCAGCCAAAGTCCACCAGCACCGTCATCCCAGACAGCAGCAGCGCCCAGCTGAGCTGTTCCTCCACCCGGGAGATCACGTCCTCGTCCTCGCCGTCCCAGCCGCGCCAGCGCCGCTTGGCCGCGGCATACAGCCACCAGCCGCCGCCCAGCAGCACCACGCTGCAAACGGGGATGCCCCACACGGCCAGCGCACGCAGTACCCCGTCCATGGCCGCCGCGGCCCGCTCGCCCACGCCCAAATTGGCCGCCAGGGAGCCGCCGAAGCCCACAAGTCCGCCGAATATGCCGCTCACCAGAATCAAGATCAAAAAGCCCGGCAGCGCTTTTTTGTTTTCCTGTTTTACCCGGTCACGCATCCTCTTCATCCTCCTCATACGAAAAAATATCCTCCACGCTTACCCCACAGATCTTGGCCAGCTTCAGCGCCAGCGTCACCGACGGGGAGTAGTCCCCCCGCTCGATCTGGCTGATGGTCTGGCGGGACACCCCCGCCAGAGCGCCCATCTGCTGCTGGTTGACGCCAAGTCTTGCCCGGTGCTCTTTCAGCCGGTTATAAAGCGGCATGGCTCTGCGCCTCCTCTCCGACAACTTTATCTGTCAATTTGACAACTATCTTTGTCACCATCAGTTTAGCATTGACAACTTTCCTTGTCAATATCCATCGTAAATTTTCTTCGTTGACACGTCTGTGCCGCCCGGCTATACTTTCCCCATAGAACTTTATCCGCTCAGGAGGATCGCCTATGAAAAAGCCTGTCATTGCCGTGACGCCCCTTTGGGACGACCGTCTGGAGAGCATCTGGATGCTGCCCGGCTACCTGGACGGCCTGCGGGCAGCAGGCGCGCTGCCGCTGACGGTGCCGCTGGAGGCGGACGAGGACGACGCCCGGCAGATCTTCGATCTTTGCGACGGGCTGCTGCTCACCGGCGGACACGATGTAGACCCGGCCCTGTACGGCCAGGCCCCAGAGTCTTTCTGCGCCCCGCCCTGTCCCCGGCGGGACGCGCTGGAGCGCACGCTGTTCTCCCTGTTCCGCCAGGGCGGCAAGCCCATTCTGGGCATCTGCCGGGGCGCGCAGCTCATCAATGCCCTCATGGGCGGCACGCTGTATCAGGATCTGCCCGCCCAGAAGCCCGGTGTCCTGCCCCACGTGATGAAGCCCCCCTACGACCGTGCCTTCCACACCGTGGCGCTGACAGAGGGCGGTATGCTCTCCCGCATTACCGGACAGCAGGAGCTGGGGGTCAACAGCTACCATCACCAGGGCATCCATCTGCTGGCGCCTGGACTGACGGCGGAGGCCGCCGCTCCGGATGGGCTGGTGGAGGCCGTCTCCTGCCCCGACCATCCCTTTCTGCTGGCCGTCCAGTGGCACCCGGAATTCAGCTTCCGGACGGACGAGGCCAGCCGGGCCATTTTCCATGCCTTTGTGACCCATTGCATGTAAAAAAACATCCCGTCCAGGCCAATGGCCTGGACGGGATGTTTTTTCAGTTGGGTGGACCGCCTGGGTCGTCCCGCCACTTGTGGACAGGCACATGCCGCTGGCTCAGCCGGGTCTTGACGTAATCCCGGAACAGGGCATAGAGCACCGAGCACAAGGGGATGAACACCAGCATACCCAGAATGCCCATGAGGCTGCCGCCCAGAGTCACTGCCGCCAGCACCCAGATGGAGGGCAGGCCCACGGAAGAGCCCACCACATGGGGATAGATCAGGTTTCCCTCCACCTGCTGGAGCACCAAAAACAGCACGATGAACCCCAGGGCCTTCCAGGGGTCGGCGATGGCGATGAGCAGCGCGCCCACGCCGCAGCCGATGAACGCGCCCACGATGGGGATCAGCGCCGTCAGGGAGATCAGCACGCCCACCAGCAGTGCGTAAGGCATACGGAAAATGGTCATGGACACCACAAACAGCGTGCCCAAGATGCATGCCTCCAGACACTGGCCGGAGAGAAAGCTGGAAAAGGTCCGGGAGGACAGGCGCAGGATCTCCAGCGTCCGGTCCGCCCGTCGCTCGGGCAGCAGTGCATAGAGCACCTGGCGGCCCTGACGGCCCAGCTTTTCCTTTTGCAGCAGGATGTAGAAGGAGAAGATCAGGGCAATGACAAAGGTGCTCACGCCGCTGACCACGCCGCCGATGACCATACTGCCGGAGGAGAGGATCCCGCCGCCCCAGGCCTGCAGCAACTCCGCCGCCTTCTGGGTGATGTTCTTCCAGTCCTCCATGTTCCAGTCCGCCAGCAGGGATTCCAGCATGGGAAGGTACTGCTCCAGCCGGGAGATCTGTGCCCACAGCCGCTCCGCCGCCGCAGGCACCTGGGCTGCCAGAGAGCGCACCGCCTCTGCGATGCCGGGGCCGATGACGCTGGAGGCCAGCACCAGCACCCCGATGACCGCCAAGAGCGTAATGAGCAGGGCCATGGGGCGCCGCCCTTTGACCTGCTTTCCGGGACGCACGGGGAAGAGCCGCCGCTCAATGGCCCGCATGGGCACATTGAGGATGAACGCCATGGCGCCGCCCAGCAAAAACGGCCCCAGGATCCCCAGCACCCAGCCCACCGCCATTGCCACAGCAGGCAGGTTTTGCAGGAGACTGTAAAACGCGATGCCGCCGCAGACCACCAGCAGCAATCCCCGCAGATTCTCTTTTTTCCACTCCATTGTTCTTATCCTTGTGCGATCCTTTCCGCCCGGCCGCACGCCGGGACCTCATGCCCGATACCGCCGGGCCGCCTCCAGATATCCCTGCGCGGAAGCGCGGTTGCTCTCGATCTCCGCCTCCGTCAGCGGGCGCACCACCTTGGCGGGGCTGCCCAGGATCATCATGCCGTCGGGGGCGTCCATCTTGCCGGTGACCAGCGCGCCAGCGCCCACGATGCAGTTGCTGCCGATGCGGGCACCGTTGAGAATGATGGCCCCCATGCCCACCAGAGTGTTGTCTCCCACGGTGCAGCCGTGGACGATGGCGCCGTGGCCGATGGTACAGCCCCGGCCCACGGTGGTCTCCTCATGGAGCACGGCGCAGTCCTGGATGTTGGTGCCCTCGCCCACCACGATGGCACCGTCGTCACCCCGCAGCACAGCGTTATACCAGATGTTGACCTCGTGTCCCAGCGTCACGTCGCCGGACACCCGGGCGCCCTCCGCCAGCAGCACGCTCTCATCATACGTTTTCTTTTCGTAAGCCATGGGAACATTCCTCTCTTTCTTTTCTCAAATGTCCGGCGCAAAGTTGCCGTCCACAAAAATGGGGATCTCGCGGCCGTCCTGGGTGGTACCCACGATGGAAAGGTCCGGCGTGCCCACCATAAAGTCCACATGGGTGATGGAGTCGTTGAGGCCCCGGGCCTTCAGCTCCTCCTTGGTCATGTCCCGTCCGCCCTCGATACAGGGATATGCCTCGCCGAAGGCCAGATGGCAGGCGGCGTTCTCGTCGAAGAGGGTGTTGTAATACAGAATGTTCTGGTTGGAGATGGGGCTGTCGTAGGGCACCAGAGCCACCTCGCCGAAGTACCGGGCACCCTCGTCCAACGAGATGGCCGCCAGCAGGGAATCCTCTCCCTTTTCCGCGTGGGCCTCCACGATCTTTCCCTCTTTTACCACAAAGTGGAACTTGTCGATAATGTTGCCGTCGTTCACCAGGGGCATGGCGGAGTACACCACGCCGTCAATGCCGGTTTTCAGCGGGGCGGTATAGATCTCCTCCGTGGGGATGTTGGCGATGAAGGTCTGCCCCTTGGGCGTCACATCGTTGCCGGCCTCCCAAACGTGTCCTTCAGGCAGGCGGATGATCAGATCTGTACCCAGGCTGTTGGTATAGTGCAGGGATGCAAGGCGCAGGCTGTTGAGCTTTTCCACACGGCGGTGGAGGGTGTCCAGGTGGGCCTGCCATTTTTCCACGCACTTGCCGTCCCCGCTGATGCGCACGGCGGCAAAGATGGCGTCCCACAGCCGGTCCACCGCGTCCGGCGCGCCGGGGAACACCCGCCCGGCCCAGCTGGGGATGGGGATGGAGGCGATGCACCAGGGGAAGCCACTGGCCATCTGCAGCCGGTCAAAGTCCTTGAGGGCCTTGCCGGAGGCCTGCTGGGACTTGACGATCCGCTGGGGGTCCACACCCTTGAGGTTCTCCGGGTCCGTGGCGGAGATGGCAAGATACGCCGCGCCGGCCTTGGCATAGTCGTTGAAAAAACGCTCCCGCCAGACGGGCACCGTTTCAAACACGTCCTCCGCCGCCTGCAGGTACTTCATGCGGCTCATGGCGTCGTCATGCCAGTTCATGACCACCTCCCGGCAGCCGATTTCATAGGCCTCCGCGGCGCACAGCCGGGCAAAGTAGGCGCACTCCACCGGGCAGGAGATGATGAGGTCCTGTCCCTTCTGCACATTCAGTCCCACCCGCACCAGAAGCCGGGCGTATTCTTGGAGCTTTTCTTCCATCAAAGCAATTCATCCTTTCCAGGTCTTTTCCTTAATATGTGCTATTCTAGTGCATCTTACCAGCAAAGTAAAGGGGATTTGCGTTTTGACCGCCGCAGCGGTATAATAACCATCCATCAACGCAACAGAAAGGAAGGCCCCCCATGAAACGCACCCGCAAACGCTCCAACCCGCTCCTGCCCATTCTGGCCTTGTGCGCCGCGCTCGGCGTGGGAGTTTTTCGCTTTTACCTCTCTCCTGCATCTGACGCCCCCGCCGTTTCTCTGGAGGACGTGCCCGCCTACAGCGGCGCGCCCTATGTGGAGCTGGACGGCAACATCCCCGCTTTTACGGACGAGGAGCTGACCACCACCGCCTTTGAATCCTACAGCCCCCTGGACGCCCTGGGCCGCTGCTCCACTGCCTATGCCTGCGTGGGCACGGAGATCATGCCCACGGAGGACCGGGGCTCCATCGGACAGGTGAAGCCCTCCGGCTGGCAGACCGTCAAGTACGACTGCGTGGACGGCAAGTACCTCTACAACCGCTGCCACCTGATCGGCTATCAGCTCACCGGCGAGAACGCCAACGAGGAAAACCTCATCACCGGCACCCGCTACCTGAATGTAGACGGTATGCTGCCCTTTGAGGATATGGTGGCCGACTATGTGCAGGAGACCAGCAACCACGTGCTCTACCGGGTGACGCCCATCTTCCAGGGCGACGAGCTGGTAGCCCGGGGCGTGCAGATGGAGGCTCTTTCCGTGGAGGATAAGGGCCAGGGCGTGAGCTTCAACGTCTACGTTTACAATGTCCAGCCCGGTGTGGTCATTGACTACGCCACCGGCGAAAGCCAGCTGGGCGATCCCACCGCCGCACAGGACCAGCCCGCCGCCCAGACTCCCGACAAGGACGCTCAGCCCACCGAAGAGGAGACTCCCGCGGAGAGCGGCGACACCGTGTCCTTTACCTACACCCTCAACACCAAGACCAAGAAGTTCCACGACCCCGGCTGCTCCGGCGCTGCCTCCATCAGCCCGGACAACCGCGACTCCTTTACGGGAGACCGGCAGACGCTGCTGGACCAGGGCTACACCCCCTGCGGCCAGTGCCAGCCGTAAATACCGCGCAAAAAGCGGCCGCCTTGATGGCGGCCGCTTTTTTCAAAGCTGTCCCTTATCCTTGCGCAGGGAGATGATGGTCCCGTTGAGCTCCGCCCCCATGATGAGGGTAGCCGAACTCATATACAGCCAGATCATCAGCACGATCATGGTACCGATGGAGCCGTACAGCACGGAGTAGTGGGCAAAGTTATCCACATACACGGAGTACAAAAAGGAAAGCGCCAGCCAGGCAGCCAGGGAAAACAGTGTTCCCGGCCACAGATTGCTCCAGGGCTGGCGGCTGTCCTGGGCAAAGGCATAGAGGAAAAACAGGGCGAAAAAGCCGGTAGTGCCCGCCACGGGGAACCGAAGCCGGGTCCAGGCCTCCGCCGCCACCTGGGGCAGCGAGAAGTTTTCCACAGCGTAGGCCAACAGCCGGTCGCCCACGGTCATCATGGCCAGCGTCAGCGCGATGGCGATGATGAGCAGCACCGTATACAGAAGGCTTTTGAAGTAGTGGACCAGGGCATGGCGGGGCGGTCCCAGGTGATACGCCGTACGCACCGCCCGCATGAGGGAGTTGGCCGCCCGCATGGGGAAGTACACGGAAAAGGCCAGGCCGAACACCATCAGCTGGGGGCTGGGGTTTTCCCGCACGTAGGTGAGATACACCCCCACCAGATTCACCACTTCACGGGGCAAAAAATCCTCCAGCACCTGCAAAATGCCCGCCACATCCAGCTGCAGAAGGCCCAGCAGGGCGCTGACAAAGATCAAAAACGGGAAGATGGTAAACAGCAGATAAAAGGCCAGCGCCGCGCTCTGGATGCCCACACCATGGCGCAGATACCGGCGCAGCATCAGGTAGATGCACCGCAAGAAGGTGTTTTTCGGCATAGGGGGCTCCCACATGGTCACCGCCTCCTTTCTTCACCGTGCCTAGCATGTGCAGATTTTCCGATGCCACACATGCCCGGCCCGCTTATTCCCACTTGCTCCACACGTCCGGGCAGTAGCCCACCGTGGCCTCCCGCCCGTTGCGGACGATGGGCGTGCGGAAAAGCTCCGGGTGCTCCAGCAGCGTCTCCTCCTGGGCCTGGGGCGTGATATAGGCCATATACAGGGATTCGTAGGCCCGGCTGGAGATGTCCACCAATGCCTCGAAGCCCACTTTCTGCTTGACGGACTGGTACTCCCGGGGGGATAATCCCTTTGAGGGCACGTCGATGTACTGGAACGGGATGCGCCGCTCCTTGAACCACCGCTGAGCCTTCTTGGTATCAAAGGATTTGGACGAGCCAAAAATCTGGATGTTCATAAACTGCTCCTTTACATGCATATTGGATCGGAGGGATCTTCATGACGGAACAAATCAAAAAGCTCAAAGAGCTGGTAGACGGCTCCGACAACATCGTCTTTTTCGGCGGGGCCGGCGTTTCCACAGAGTCCGGCATCCCGGATTTCCGCAGCACCGACGGACTGTATCACCAGCAGTGGGACTACCCGCCTGAGGTGATTTTAAGCCATACCTTCTACGAAAGCAACCCCGAAGCGTTCTTCCGCTTCTACCGCGCCAAGATGCTCGCCCCCGACGCCCGGCCCAACGACGCCCACCGCAAGCTGGCCCAGTGGGAGCAGGAGGGAAAGCTCAAGGCCGTCATCACCCAGAACATCGACGGGCTGCACCAGGCCGCCGGCAGCAAAAACGTGCTGGAGCTCCACGGCAGCGTCCACCGCAACCACTGCCAGCGCTGCGGCAAGTTCTATCCCCTGGACGCCCTGCTCCACGGCGAGGGCGTGCCCAAGTGCACCTGCGGCGGCACCATCAAGCCGGACGTGGTGCTCTACGAGGAGAGCCTGGACCAGGACGTGCTGAACGCGGCCGTACACTTCATCTCCCAGGCGGACATGCTCATCATCGGCGGCACCTCATTGAACGTCTGGCCCGCCGCGGGGCTCATCAACTACTACCATGGCCACAAGCTGGTGCTCATCAACAAATCCCCTGTGGCCCGGGATCTGACTGCGGACCTGGTGATCACCGAGCCCATCGGTCAGACCCTGTCCTGCCTGTAAGTACCTATTTCCTATCATGGCGCCGCCGGCCCCGGCGGCGCTATTTTTTTGTTTATATGCAAGGTAATTTTTTATTCATGCAAAATTAACGCTATTTTTTTTAATTTTAGCTTGAAAATGAAAGTTTGTCGTGGTAGTATTGCAAAAAGGTCTTTAAGCAGAAAGGAGCGCCGCCCCATGATCTGGAGAGAAAACCGCGAAAACGCCTACTGTGAGATCACGCCCGCCATTTTGTCCCTGAAGGAGCAGTGGGAAAAGAAGAACTACATCGACCCGCAGCTTTACAAGGAGTACAACGTCAAGCGGGGACTGCGCAACGAGGACGGCCGGGGCGTTCTGACCGGACTGACCCGCGTGGCAGAGATCCAGTCCTACACGGTGGCGGCCGATGAGCACATCACCCCCGCCGACGGCGTTTTGTACTACCGCGGCATCGACGTGCGGGATATGGTGCGTGGCTCCGCCAAGCGGGGGCACTTTGCCTTTGAGGAGGCGGCCTATCTGCTGCTGTTCGGTGAGCTTCCCAACGAGGCCCAGCTGCAGGACTTCTGCGGCCAGCTGGCCTCCTACCGGACGCTGCCCACCAACTTCTTCCGGGATGTCATTATGAAAAATCCGCCCCGGGACCTGATGAATACCATGCAGCGGGGCATCCTGACCCTGTTCTGCTACGACGACAAGCCCAACGACATCGGCCTTGAAAACGTGCTGCGCCAGTGTTTGCAGCTGATGAGCAACATGCCGGTGCTGGCCATCTACGCCTATCAGGCGTGGCGGTACAGCCAGGGCGAGAGCCTCTTTATCCACGTGCCCAAGCCGGAGCTTTCCACAGCGGAGAACTTCCTGCGGATGCTGCGGGAGGATCGGAGCTACACGCCTCTGGAAGCCCGCACTCTGGACGTTGCCCTGGTGCTGCACGCCGACCACGGCGGCGGCAACAACTCCACCTTCACCAACCACGTGGTCACCTCCTCCGGCACGGACACCTATTCCGCCATCGCCGCCGCCATGGCCTCCCTGAAGGGCCCCCGTCACGGCGGCGCCAACAACAAGGTCATGGCCATGATGGACGATATCAAGGAAAACGTGGCCAATTGGGATGACGAGGGCTGCGTGGCGGACTACCTCACCCGTATGCTCAACAAGGAGGCCTTTGACCGCAGCGGCCTGATCTACGGCCTGGGCCACGCGGTCTACACCAAGACCGACCCCCGGTGCGAGGTGTTCCGGGACTATGTGCACCATCTGGCCGCCGAAAAGGGCCGGGAGGAGGAGCTGAAGCTCTACGCCAATGTGGAGCGCATCGGCAAGGAGCTTTTGATGCAGCGCCAGAACAAGAAGGTCCTCTCCACCAACATCGACTTCTACAGTGGCTTTGTCTATGAGATGCTGGGGCTGCCCATGGAGCTCTATACCCCCCTGTTCGCCGTGGCCCGGATCGCCGGCTGGAGCGCCCACCGCATGGAGGAGCTGTCCGCCGGCGGAAAGCTCATCCGTCCCCGGTACGAGTGCGTGGAAGAGCACCGTTCCTATACCCCCATGGAGTGTCGCTGACCCTCTCTTTCCCCCGTCGTTTTTCGGCGGGGGAAATTTTTTTAAGAAAAGCAAAAATTATGGTTGACATTGTCGCCGGTTCTGGCTATAATAATCAAGCAGTCTTTTCCAGGGAACATCCAATTTGCGGCTGTGCTGGAACTGGTAGACAGGCCAGCTTGAGGTGCTGGTGTCCGAATCGACGTGTGGGTTCAAATCCCGTCAGCCGCACCAGTTCGGTTTTCTGAAAAGATTGACCGCTCTATGCGCGAGTGGTGGAATTGGCAGACTCGCTAGATTCAGGTTCTAGTGTCCATTACGGACGTGCGGGTTCAAGTCCCGCCTCGCGCACCATCGACGGAGCAAAGTTCGCTTTGCTCCGTCGTTTTTTATGTCCGCATCGGAGATCTCCCCTGGCTCAATCCGGTTTGCGGCAGTCGCCTCATCCCCTCTCCCCCGTCGATCCGGGCTCCCGCTCCGCCATCTCGTCCGCAAAAATAAATTTTGCTGTCCCAGTCCTTGCCCGACTGTCGGAGCATCCGTTTTTTCTGAATATTTTTCCACGAAATCCCTCTGAAATCCGGTACACAGCCCGGAATCCCGCACCAAAAAAGCAGCCTGACATGTGGAAATATTCACCATGCAATCGTCAAAGTCCCCTTAAAAACTGAGCAGTTTCAATAAAATATGCGTAAAAATTCTGTGCGCTTTCACCGCTCCGAAAGGGGTGTGAATTACTTGACAAAAACCGATAAATCCGCTATTTTTTACATGACCCCACTCCACTGCTGCGGGCTTTGATTTTGTCTCCACTTTTGGAATCTAATTCCGTAATGCGGAATTGTGGTAAATGACCGCCACTTCCAAGCGAAGCAGCTTTCAATGCCCACTTCGGTGAGGGGATCACGGCGGCTTGAAGAGAGGCCGCCAAATTTAGGAAGGGAGAAAAAATCAATGTCTGCAATCGGTTTCCTGATTCTTCTGGTCCTCTCCATCGCACTGCTGATGGTGTTGATCATGAAGGTCAAGCTGCACCCCACATTCTCACTGTTCACCGCCGCTCTGGTCATGGGCCTGGTGATGGGCATCTTCGAGCCTGAGGGATTTTCCTTCACTGAGGTTCTGACGATGATCACCTCCGGCTTCGGCAGCACCCTGGGCAGCATGGGTATCCCCATCATGCTCGGTGCCATCCTGGCCATGGGCGTGCAGGACACCGGCGCCGCCAAGTCCATCGCCAACTTCTTCATCAAGCTGTTCCGCGGCAAGAACCTGGAGCTGGCCCCCGCTCTGACGGCCTATATCGTCTCCATCCCCGTCTTTGGTGACATCACCACCATCCTCACCTCCAACATCGCCAACGTCCTGTCCAAGAGAAAGCACATCTCCATGGGCAAGATGGCTGCTTTCACCCAGACCGGTCTGAACCTGACCCACGCCATGGTTCCCCCCACCCCCGGCATCCTGGCCGTCTCCGTTCTGCTGGGCGCCGACCTGGGCCTGGTCATCGGCTGGGGCATCCTGATCTCCATCATCGCCTTCATCCTCACCTGGCTGCTCCTGCGCAAGTGGACGGACAAGGAGTGGATCGAGCCCCTGCCCGAGGTGGTCGCTGAGATCGAGGAGACCTCTTCCAACGATGTGAAGGATATCCTGATCCCCGGCAAGGACATGCCCGGCACCTTCCCCGCTTTCCTGACCATCCTGATCCCCGTTGTCCTGATCGCCGGCAGCTCCTTCATCAACATGGCTGTTGCTGAGGACGCTCCCATCCGCGTCTGGACCGCCATCTTCGGCGACAAGGTCGTGGCTCTGAGCCTGGGCGTGATCTACACCATGTTCCTGGCCCTGTTCCACAAGTTCGCCGTGCGCAAGAGCAACGAGGACGTCACCGGCAAGGATCCCGCCAACTTCCGCGAGATCATTCTGGACAGCTGGATCGCCCGCGGCCTGAGCGTGGCTCTGCCCGCTCTGCTGATCACCGGCATGGGCGGCGCTTTTGCCACCGTGATCAAGGCTGCCCCCGCCATCAACGATCTGGCCGGCCTCATCGAAAACTCCGGCGTCCCCGGCCTGCTGATCCCCTTCCTGATCGGTGCGATCATGTTCACCGCTGTGGGCTCCATGACCACCGGCGGTATGACCGCTGCCGGCGTGGTGGGTCCCATGATGGGCATCCTGGGCCTGTCCCCCGTTTCCACCGTTCTGGCTATCGGTGCGGGCACCATGATCTTCAACCACGTGAACAACTCCGGCTTCTGGGTCATTTCCAAGTTCTTCAACCTGGACCTCAAGCAGGGTCTGAAGTACATCACCGTTCCCGATTTCGTTGCCGGCGTGATCTGCTTCATCATGATCTGCGCTGCCAGCGCCGTGGGTATTTTCTAAAAACTCCACACGCAGCGAGGACGCTGCGGCCCCTCGTTTTCTCTTAGCAGAAATATGGCCTGCTGCTTGCTGTTCCGGCAGGTGGCAGGCCGTTCTGCTTTTCAGCTTAAACATTTTGCGGTATTTTAAGGAGAAGTCTATGAATCAGAGAAGTGCAAAAGAGCGTCTGCTGTGGGCTCAGTTCGATGCCCTGGAAATGGGCACCGGCTGGGACGACCTGGACATCACCCGTCCCCAGATCATGGTGGAGAGCGTGTACGGTGACTCTCACCCCGGCAGCTTCCACCTCAACCAGGTGACCGAGCAGGCTGTTTACGGCGTGTATGAGCGGGGCGGCAAGCCTGCCAAGTACTACGCCACCGATATCTGCGACGGCTGCGCCCAGGGCCACGACGGCATGAACTTCGTGCTGGCATCCCGGGAGGCCATCGCCAACATGGTGGAGGTCCACGCCTCCGCAGTGCCCTGGGACGGCATGATCCTCTCCTCCAGCTGTGACAAGTCCATCCCCGCCCACCTGAAGGCTGCGGCCCGGATGGATATCCCCACCATTTTCATTCCCGGCGGCTCCATGCGCCCCGGCCCCAACCAGACCACTTCCCTGGTGGCCGGCGATATCTCCCTGCGCCAGAAGCGCAAGGACGCCATCACCGATCAGGAGGTCCGGGACTACAAGCTGACCGGCTGCCCCTCCGTGGGTGCCTGCACCTTCCTGGGCACCGCCTCCACCATGCAGTGCATGGCCGAGGCCCTGGGCATGACCCTGCCCGGCGCCGCCCTGGTGCCCGCCACCATGCGTGACCTCCTCCAGTACGCCCGCTACGCCGGCCGCAAGATCATGGAGCTGGCTGAAAAGGGCATCACCCCCTCTCAGATCATGACCCCCGCCGCGTTCCGCAACGCCATCATCGTCCACAGCGCCATCGGCGGCTCCACCAACGCCACCATCCACCTGCCTTCCATCGCCCGGGAGCTGGGCTATGACCTGCCCATCGAGCTGTTCGACGAGATCAACCATCAGGTGCCCCACCTGGGCAACATCAACCCCTCCGGCCAGCACCTGACCGAGTCCTTCTGGTTCGCCGGCGGCGTTCCCATGGTGCAGTGGATGCTGCGGGACATGCTGGATCTGGACGTGATGACCGTCACCGGCAAGACCCTGGGCGAGAACCTGGAAGCCCTCCACAAGGACAACTGGTTCGAGCGCAACCTGGGCTACCTGGCCAACTACGGCCTCACCCGCGACCAGGTGATCTTCCCCGTGGAGAAGGCCCCCGAAAAGGGCTCCGTGGCCATTCTGAAGGGCAACATCGCTCCCGAGGGCAGCGTACTGAAGTACTCCGCCTGCGCCATGGATCAGCGGGAAGTGGTCAACGCCGTGGCCCGCGTGTTCAACCATGAGGAGGACGCCCACAGCGCCGTGGTCAACAACCAGATCAATCCCGGCGAGGTAGTCATCATCCGCTATGAGGGCCCCCGCGGCTGCGGTATGCCCGAGATGCTGATGACCACTGAGGCCATCGTCTGCGACGAGCGCATCAACGGCTCTGTGGCCCTGATCACCGACGGCCGCTTCTCCGGCGCCACCCGCGGCGCCGCCATCGGCCACGTCAGCCCCGAGGCTGCCGCAGGCGGCCCCATCGCCTTCATCGAGGACGGCGACCTGATCTCCTACAGCGTGGAAAACCGCACCATCAACCTGACGGGTATCCACGGCGTGCCCTGCACGGTGGAGGAGGCCACCAAGGTCCTGGAGGAGCGCTCCAAGGCCGGCGTGCTGCCCCGCGAGCCTCGCAAGGGCTTCTACAAGCTGTACACCGATCACGCTCTGTCTGCCATGCAGGGCGGCGGTCTGGAATAAAAAACGCCCCCTCCGTGCCCCGGCATTTCCAAGGCACGGAGGGGCTTTTCCATGTTTATTCACACTACATTATATATAGGAGGATATGATGGATACGATGAAAATGCCGTCCATGGACGCAGTGGCCCGGTTCAAGGCCGCCATGGACTCCGACCAGGGTGCCCTGGGCCCCTTCATGATCACGTCTGATCCCGCTT
>URKI01000037.1 GCA_900548505.1 uncultured Oscillibacter sp.
GGCAACGGAACGGTTCCCGACTCCGCCGACGTGAAGGGCCAGGAGCCGGTGAAGCGGGCCCTGGAGATCGCCGCCGCCGGCGGCCACAACATCGCCATGATCGGCCCGCCGGGGTCGGGCAAGTCCATGCTGGCCAGAAGGCTCCCCTCCATCCTCCCCGACCTCACTGAGCGGGAGGCCCTGGAGTGCACCCAGATCCACTCCGTGCTGGGGCTCACCACCAAGGAGGAGCCTCTCCTCACCCGGCGGCCCTTCCGTGCCCCCCACCACACCGCCTCGGCCGCCGCCCTCACCGGCGGAGGCGCGCTGCTGCGGCCCGGGGAGATGTCCCTGGCCCACAACGGCGTGCTGTTTCTCGACGAGCTGCCGGAGTTCCGCCGGGACGTGCTGGAGGCCATGCGCCAGCCTCTGGAGGAGGGTGATGTCACCGTGGCAAGAGCCGCGGGCACGCTCCATCTGCCCGCCCGGTTCCAGCTGGTGGCCGCCATGAACCCCTGCCGCTGCGGCTGGCGGGGCCACCCCTCCGGCAGGTGCACCTGCTCTGCCCGGGAGGTGGAGCGGTATGTGGAGAAAATCTCCGGGCCGCTTTTGGACCGCATCGACCTGCACGTGAACGTGCCCTCCGTGGAGTACGAGGCCATCCGCCGCCGGACGCCTGCGGAGTCCTCCGCGGCGGTGAAAGCCCGGGTGGAGGCCGCCCGGTCCATCCAGAAAAAGCGCTTTGCCGGCACCACTATCACCTGCAACGCCGCCATGACGCCGGAGATGGTGGGCCGGTTCTGTCCCCTGGACGAAGCGGGCGAGGCCCTGATGAAAAGCGCCTTTTCCCGCATGGGGCTCACCGCCCGCTCCCACGACCGCATTTTGCGCCTGGCCCGCACCATCGCCGACCTGGAGGGTGCGGCCCACATCGGCCCGGCCCATCTGGCGGAGGCCATCCAGTACCGCAACACGGATATCCTACGGGGATAAAACAAGCCGGACGGCAATGCCGTCCGGCTTGTTCTTCTTTTTATGACTCCGACTTTTCCACAGAGACGATGGTGCCGTCCAGGCCGTCCACCACGGAAAGGGTTCCCGTGTAGGTGACGGTCACGGTGTCGCCCACGGCCACGTCGTCCAGGCCCTGGGGCTTGTCGCCGTCCTTCAGGGAGAACACATAGGCCTCGCCGGCATCGTCCGTGACGGTGAACATAAAGTCCTTCACCTCATCCAGCTTACCGTTGAGGGTGGAGGTCTCCGCCCCGTCCGCTTCGCCGGCGGCCTTCTTGTCTTTGCTGCCGCAGCCGGCAGCCAGGCACAGCGTCAGTGCCAGGACCAGGGCCACAAGCCCCAGCCGCTTCATCTGTTCACGTCTCACTTCGCAAGGCCCTCATACACAGAAGCGGGAATGGTGAACTCCGGCATACCCATGTAGCCGGCAGCGATGGTGTACTCGTCGAACACCAGCACCAGCTGGCCGTCCGCGTCAAAGTAGAAGTTCTGGTCGGGGTCGATGGCAGTGAACTGGTCCACAAAGTAGGCCTGACTCTCGTCGGCGGCCATCCGCTCTTCCATCTGAGCCCGCACGGAATCGGACAGGGCCGTCACATAGTCCGCGTCCTCCCGGAACAGGTCCGCCAGGGTCACCACCTGGCCGGTGGTCTTGTCGATGTGGTAGAAGCGGCTGAACTGGGCGCCGCTGGCCTGGGTCTTGACCGCGTCGATGCGCAGGGTGAACCAGCTGTCGGTATCGGTCACCACAGAGCTGGTCACGTCCAGACCCTGATAGCCCTCGCCGGTGGCGGCACAGTCCGCCTCAAACTGGGCGATCAGCTGATCGGTGTATTCCTGCACCTGGTCGCTGACCTCCTCGGCGGCAGCGCTGCCGCCAAGTTCGGGCGTCTGCACGTCGGCGAAGTTGTGGCCGTCGTCATAGGTGTAGGTCCGGAAAGTCACCAGCTCCACGATGGCGCCCAGCACCGGGATGTCCGCCATGGCGGCTGCGGCGGTGGGGGACGCGTTGGGCACTGCCACAAACAGCGCCAGGGCGGCGGCGATCCAGCCGCCGTAGCGGGCGGCACGCTTGGTTTTTGATTTGTTGCTCATGCTCATGTCTGTCTCCTCCAGCGCAGCGCAGGTGCGGAACACCCTGCCGGCATAGTCCTCCGGCAGAGGGAAGGGTTCTTTTTTTGCTCGCGCTCTCAATTCCTCGTCAAATCGATCCATTTGATCCATGTTGCACCTCACTCTTCTCTCAGCAGCACACGCAGCCGCGCCCGCCCCCGGGACAAGCGGGTCTTGACCGCTGCTTCGCTGATGCCCAGGACGCCGCTGATCTCCCGGATGGACAAGCCATCGTAGTAGAACAGCGTGACCGGGGCCCGGAGATCGTCTCCCAGCGTCATGACCGCCTGCCAGAGCGTCAGCCGCTCCGCGGCGTCCGTCTCCGGCGCCCGCAGGCACTCCTCCACCTCGGAAAGGTCCACGGAGGGTCTGCGTTTGCGGCAGGCGTCATAGCACTTGTTGGCCAGGATGCGCAAAAGCCAGGGACGAAACTTATCCGCGTCCCGCAGGGACTGACGCCGCTCAAAGGCGGCGCAGATGGCCTCCTGCACCGCGTCCTCGGCGTCCTCGTCGTTGCGGAGGATGGCCTTGGCGGTACGGAAGAGCGCCTCCTGGTTCTCAATGACCCGGGCACAGAATATTTCCTTGTCCAGCGCGGCTTGCATCATGGCTTTGGGGCTTTCTCCTTCTCTGGTTTCGGGACCGGTCATCTATTAAGATGCTTTGACGGAAAAAAAGGTGACAGACTCTTAAAAATTTTTAACGAATGAAATTGGTCATGGTTCGGTGGGCAGTGGCGGGGGGCGGCACCGTCTCCTTGGCGGCTGCCAGGGCCTTCACCGCCCAGGCCATGTTGCGGCCCAGCTTGCAGGCCACCTCCATGCCCTCCGTATCCTCCAGGCACTCGCCCGGGTCCGCCCCGTGGACGGCGCCCCAGTAGTCGGAGGTGACGATGAGCATCTCCATGGCGTCCATGGTGCCCAGCAGCTGCTGGTAAGTCTCCATACCGCCGCTGCGGCGCAGGGTGCAAAGGGCGCCGCCCACCTTGTGGTGGAGCTGGTTGTCCCCGCAGCCGGCGGCAAGCATCAGCCGGTCCAGCACGCACTTCATATTGCCGGCGATGCCGCCGTGGTACACGGGGCTTGCCAGCAGGATGCCGTCGGCCTCGATGCAGGCGGCGATGATGTCGTTGACCATGTCGTCCTTCTGCACGCAGCGCAGCGATCCGGTATTCAGGCAGTGGTAGCAGGCCATGCAGGGGTGGACCCGGTGGCCGGGCTGGAACACCTCAAATTCCACGCCGGCGGCGCGTACCTCCTTGCCCACGGCTTCCAGCAGCCGGGCGGTGTTTCCGTTTTTGCGGGGGCTTCCGTTGATGGCTACGATCTTCATGGCATTTCCCTCCTGTAAAATTTGGGTCTTACAGGCCGATGATAGCAGATTTCCCCCGGCGGCGCAACGGATGGCGGCAAAAAAGGAGACGCCCCGCCGGGCGTCCCCTTTCCGCTTCGCATGTCTTAGTCGTCGTAATCGCTCTCCCACTGGAGGATGGCGCCGGTCTTGGCGTCGATGTCGCACTCATACTCCATGCGGCCGTTGCGCAGCTCCAGCTCATAGACCTGGCGGCCGTCGTCCCAGTCCAGCTGGCACTTGACCACCGTGGCACCATTGCCGGCCTTGTTCCGGGCGATCTGCTGGGCCTTCTCGCTGCTGATCACGCTGGCGGAGGAGGTGTTGTTGTCGTCATCGTCGTCATCGTACCAGTCATCCCAGTCGGGGGCGTCATAGCCGTCCACGTCACGGTCGGAGTCGATGATCTTGCCGGTCTTGGCGTTGATCTCGTAGTCGTACTCCACGCCCTTGCTGTAGAACTCCACGTCATAGTGGGCCACGCCGTCATCCCAGTCCAGCTCGGCCTTCAGGAAAACCGCGTTGGATGCCTTGACGCCCGCGTCGTCCAGGGCGATCTCCTTGGCCTCGGCGCGGGTGATATAGTCATCGGCGTCGGGGTCCTCGCTGAGGTTCCAGTCCGGGGTGGTCAGCTCCACGGTGCGGGTCTTGGAATCAAAGGACACGTCCATGCCCGCCGCCTCACACACGGCCCGCACGGGCACGTAGGTGGTGCCGTCATACAGGAACACCGGCACCTTCTTACCGTCGGCGTCCCGGGGAGTGAATTTCGCGTCATTGATGGTGATCTTGATGCCGTCTTCCACTTCGATGGTGCGCTTGGAGGCCGCCGTGGCCGTGACGCCCAGAGCCGTCACCAGACCCACCAGCACCAGCGCAGAGGTAAAGCCCTTCCAGTAACCGGTCTTTTTCATGATACATTCTCCTTTTCTTTCATCAGATTTTATGATGCGGTTTTGTGGGAGAGTAGCCTCTCCGCTCTTTCTGCCTGTTAAACGCACGGGGGGCGCGGTTTATTGCACGGCTTCAAAAAATTTTTTAAAAAATTTTTCCAGAAAAAATCGGGGCTTTTTCTTCCACCGCAAATGCGGTATAATGCAGCTTGACAAAAAGGCCCCGGCGTTCCCCGCCCCGGGCCGGAATCGGTTCGATTCCCTACTATATTTATTATTGGAGGTCATCCCTATGAACAACAATGAGATCCTCCTTCTGAAGCTGGGCGAGGTGGTCTTGAAGGGCCTCAACCGCAAAGCCTTCGAGGACAAGCTCATGAACAACGTCCGCCGCCGCATCCGCCGCTTCGGCGATTTCCGGGTGCTGGTGCGCCAGAGCACCATCTACGTGGAGCCGCAGAATGACCAGTGCGACATGGAGAGCGCCTTTACCGCCTGCTGCCAGGTGTTCGGCGTGGCCGCCGTGGCCCGGGCCGTCCCCTGCGAAAAGACCGTGGAGGCCATCGTGGACACCGCCGTGGCCTACCTCTCCGACGACTTTGCCGCCGCCCGCAGCTTCAAGGTGGAGAGCAAGCGGGCCGACAAGCTCTTCCCCATGACCTCCATCCAGCTCAGCCAGGCCGTGGGCGGGGAGCTTGCCGAGCGCTTCCCCCATGTGACGGTGGACGTGCACCATCCCGACCTGACCGTGTATGTGGAGATCCGGGAGAAGTACGCCTACGTCCACGCCCCCTCCGTGCCCGGCGCGGGCGGACTGCCCGTGGGCATGGGCGGCACCGCCGTGAGCCTGCTCTCCGGCGGACTGGACAGTCCCGTCTCCTCCTGGATGATGGCCCGCCGGGGCGTGCAGCTGGAGATGGTGCACTTCGTCTCCCCGCCGTATACCTCCCAGCAGGCTCTGGACAAGGTGCTGGAGCTGGCCCGGGAGCTGACCGCCTACTGCGGGCGCATGGTGGTGCACGTGATCCCCTTCACCAAGATCCAGGAGGAGATCCGCAAAAACTGCCCGGAGGAGTACTTTACCCTCATCATGCGCCGCTTCATGATGCGCATTTCCGAGGCCGTGGCCAAGCGGGCCGGGGCCGGCGCCCTGGTCACCGGCGAGTCTCTGGGCCAGGTGGCAAGCCAGACCATGCTGGCCCTGGGCACCACGGAGGACGTGACCACGCTACCGGTGCTGCGGCCCCTGATCGGCATGGACAAGGTGGAGATCATCCGCATGGCCCGGCAGATCGGCACCTACGATACCTCCATCCTCCCCTATGAGGACTGCTGCACCGTCTTTACCCCCCGCCACCCCTGCACCCGTCCCAAGGTGGAGGACGTGCGGGAGGCCGAGGCCGCCCTGGATGTGGACGCCCTGGTGGCCGAGGCCCTGGCCGGGGACCAGTGGGTGCGGGTGAAACCCACCGACGAGCCCCGGATCTGATTTTCCACAGGGCCGCTGAGCCCGTCTTTCAGAAAGAAGGAATCCCATGTCACATACCGCCGAGATCATCGCCGTGGGCACCGAGCTGCTGCTGGGCAACATCGCCAATACCAACGCCCAGGAGCTTTCCCAGGCTCTTTCTTCTGTGGGCATCAACGTCTACTGGCACACCGTGGTGGGCGACAATCCCACGCGCCTTGCCGAAGCCGTGGACATCGCCCGCCGCCGTGCCGACGTGATCCTCACCACCGGGGGCCTTGGTCCCACCTACGACGATCTGACCAAGCAGACCGTGTGCGCCGCGTTCGGTCTGCCCCTGGTGTTCCACCCGGAGATCCTGGAGGGCATCCGGGCCTACTTTGAAAAAAACGTCCATCTGACCATGCCGGAGAACAACCGCCCCCAGGCGGAGTTCCCGGACGGGGCCGTCATCTTCCCCAACAGCGTGGGCACCGCCCCGGGCTGCGCTTTCCAGTGTGACGGCGTCCATGTGGTGATGCTGCCGGGGCCGCCCTTTGAGATGCGCACCATGCTGCGCGATCACGCCCTGCCCTATCTGCGCACCCTCTCCAAAGAGGTCATCGTCTCCCACGACATCATGACATTCGGCCTGGGGGAAAGCCCCATGGAGGAACTTCTCCGGGAGCGGATGACCCATATGGAAAACCCGTCTCTTGCCACCTACGCCAAGCCCAGTGAGGTACGCCTGCGGGCCACGGCCAAAGCCCCCACCGCCGAAGCGGCGGAGGATATGCTGCGGCCCGTGGTGGACGAGGTGTGCGCCCTGCTGGGAGACGTAGTCTACGGCGTGGACGTGGCCAGCCTGGAGAGTGCCTGCTCCGCCCTTTTGCGCGAAAGGGGCATGACCCTCTCCAGCGCCGAAAGCTGTACCGGCGGGCAGATCGCCCAGCGGATGACCGCCCTGGCGGGAGCCTCCCAGGTCTACCGGGGCGGTGTGGTCAGCTACTGGACGGACATGAAAGCGGATGTACTGAGCGTTTCCCGGGAAATTCTGGACCAATACGGCGCCGTGTCGGAGCAGACCGCCCGGGCCATGGCCCAGGGCGCCCGCCGCATCACCGGGGCGGACGTGGCCGTGTCCGTCACCGGCGTGGCAGGCCCTGACCCGGACGAGCGGGGCAACGGCGTTGGGCTGGTGTTCATCGGCCTGGACACACCGGAGGGCACCTTCTGCCGCCGCTGTGACTTCGGGCAGCGGCGCCGGGACCGCATCCAGGAACTGGCCGCCAACCACGCTTTCGACCTGCTGCGCCGCTATCTCTCCGGCGCGCCCCTGACCCGGTGACCCACGTCCCCCTGGCGGCATATACTGGACTATCCCCACGATGGAAAGGAGTCCAGAACCTATGTGCCAATGCCATGACAGCTGCTGCTGTATCCCCGACGTGACGGTGGGGTCCACCGTCACCACCGCGCCCGGAACGGACGCCCGCGTGTGCGCCCATCCCACCCCCTGCGGCGTGGAGCTGTCATTTTATATTCCCCGGGGGGCGGACGGCGCCCCCGGCGCGGATGGTGCGCCCGGTACCCCAGGCGCCGATGGTGCGCCCGGAGCGCCCGGTGCAGACGGAGCCCCAGGTGCGCCCGGTTTGCCCGGTATGAGCGCCGCCGCGTCCTTTGTCACCTTCATGCAGCAATTCCAAAACGGGACACCCATGACCCTTCTTCCCGCGGTGAGCGATCCCACCGGGCAGATCACCGCCCTCTCCGACACCCGGATCCAGCTCTCACCGGGGACGTATTTCGTCTCCTATCACGTTTCCGCCGTGCTGGACACCGCCGGATATCTCCAGGTGACCCCGTCCTTCAGTGACCGGCCGTTTCTGGAATACGGCGTCTACGGCCGCACGGGCATCGACAGCGTCAGCATGTCCGGGTCCAGCGCCTTTCTGGCGGTGATCCCGGAAGAGACGGTGTTCACCCTCAACATCAATACCAGCTCGGCCACCCGGGAGGGCGAAGCCACGCTGGTATTTTTAAAGCTCAATCTCCCCACCTGAGGAAAGGCCCCGGCCAAATGGCCGGGGCCTTTTTTGCCGCCTTATCCCAGCGACACGTCCAGCACCATCATCACCAGAAACCCCGTGATGAAGCCGCAGGTGCCGGAGCGTCCCTGGGCCTGGGGCACCAGCTCCTCCACCACCACATACACCATGGCCCCGGCCGCAAAGCTCAAAAGCCACGGCATCAGGGGATGTACCGCTCCCGCCGCCAGCACCACCGCCACGCCGAACAGCGGCTCCACCGCCCCCGACGCCGCGCCGCCCAGAAAAGCCCTGAGCCGGGACGCTCCCGCCTGGCGCAGCGGCAATGAGATGGCCGCTCCCTCCGGGAAGTTCTGGATGCCGATGCCAAGGGCCAGCGCCGCGGCCCCTGCCGTCTCTCCGGCCCCCGCCAAGGCGAAGGCCAGGCCCACCGCCATGCCCTCGGGAATATTGTGGAGGGTGATAGCCGTCATCAAAAGGGCACTCTGGTGACGGGATTCCTCCCCCTCCGACCGGCGCAGAAACGGCACGCACGCGTCCAGCGCCGCCAGAAACACCACCCCCAGCACCATGCCTCCCGCCGCCGGAACCCAGCCGGGCAATCCGCCGCTCTCTTCCGCCTGCTCGATAGCGGGCAACAGCAAACTCCACACGGAGGCCGCCGTCATCACGCCGCCGGCAAAGCCCAGCATGGCCTTCTGGTTTCCGGGTTTGGGCTCCCCGGACACGAAAAACACCGCCGCCGCGCCCAGGACGGTCATCAAGAAGGTGAACCCCGTCCCCGCGGCCGCGCGGCAAAGCGCATACCACATCGCTCTCGCCTCATTTCAGATTCGGGCGGAGGACCGCCCGTATGCCAGTATAGCCGCCGCCGGGGGCAAAGGTGCCACTTGCTTTTCCAGATGGCGTGTGCTATGGTGTAAATAACGGCATACAACTGAAAAGGACTCATATAATTTCGCTTGTACATGGCGCGAAAGTTTCTACGGAGCCGCCAAAGGCTTCTCTATGGGTGTCTGGCCGGAGGATACGCTCCTCCGGTCGGGCGCTCCTTTTTTTGTGCCGCGTACAAACGGGCTCAGGCCCGGAAAAAGCGCCCATGGCGCGGGAGGTTATTATGGCTCTTACGATTCTGCACGGCACCATCATCTCGTCCCCGGCACCGGGAAAGCTGGACATCACCCCCGGCGGGTACCTGATCGCCCAGGACGGCCGCATCCGCGGCGTTTACGCCGCGCTGCCGGAATGCTATGCCGGCGCGCCGGTAGAGGAATACGGCGAGGCCCTCATTCTGCCCGCTTTCTGCGATCTCCACCTGCACGCCCCCCAGTACCCCATGCTGGGCACCGGCATGGACCTGCCCCTGCTGGACTGGCTCAACACCTACACCTTCCCGGCGGAGGCCCGCTTCGCAGACCCGGACTATGCCCGGGACGTCTACCGCAAGCTGGCCGCCGAGCTCATTGAAAACGGCACCACCCGGGTGTGCATGTTCTCCTCCCTCCACACAGAAGCCACCTGGATTTTGATGGAGGAGCTGGAGCGGGCCGGTGTCACCGGCTATGTGGGCAAGGTGAACATGGACCGCAACGGTCTGCCCGGCGTACTGCAGGAGGAGACGGCCGAGTCCATCCATGAGACGGAGCGCTGGCTGGAGCGGTGCAGCGACTTTACCCGCATCCATCCCATCCTCACCCCCCGGTTCACCCCCTCCTGCACGGATGAACTGATGGCGTGGCTGGGCCGCAAGGCCGCCGAGACGGGCCTGCCCATCCAGTCCCACCTGTCGGAAAATGACCGGGAGGTGGCCTGGGTCCGGGAGCTCCACCCGGACTGCGATCAGTACTGGGAGAGCTACCGGAAGTTCGGCCTCTGGAACGACCGCACCCTCATGGCCCACTGCGTCTGGTCCGATGAGCGGGAGCGCGACGCCATGCGCAAGGCGGGCGTGACGGTGGTCCACTGCCCGGACTCCAACGTGAACGTATGCTCCGGCACGGCGCCGGTACGGGCCATGCTTCAGGAGGGGCTGAAAGTGGCCCTGGGCACGGACATTGCCGGCGGCGACCACATCTCCATGTTCGACGCGGTCACCGCCGCCATCCGGGCCTCCAAGGTGCGGCAGATGACCGACCCGGCCCGGCCGGACTTCCTCACCGTGGCGGAGGCGTGGTATCTGGGCACCTCCGCCGGAGCGGCCTTTTTCGGTGATGCGCCGGGCTTTGCGCCGGGCAACGCCCTCCACGCCATCGTCCTTTCCGACAGCGACCTGCCCCAGTCCCATCCCCTCTCCCCTGCCGAGCGGCTGGAGCGGTGCATGTACCGGCGGCAGCGCGATGCCATCCGGGCCGTGTGGAGCGACGGCCGGAAGGTCTACACCGGCCGGTAAACCGCGCAAAAAAAGAGAGCCTTCCGGCTCTCTTTTTTTCTTACTCCAGATTCAGATGGCGCTTGAGGAAATACGCGGTGACCGCGTAGAAAATGGCGCCGTAGATCACCACGCCGACGATCATGATTCCCATGCCGATGTGGATGCCCAGCATGGGCGTGATGTGGATATCCACATTCATCAGAAGATGGTGCAGGGGCGACTCGTCCAGGGCCAGGAGCAAAAACGTGCCCAGGATCTGCATGGCGAACTGGAACAGGAAGAAAAACGCCACCGACCAGGCCATTTTGTGGTTGGGGCGGCTGTAGCCCACCGCCATGGCGGCGTAGAACTGCAGGGCAAAGGCCACGCACCCCAAAAAGCACAGGGCCGCGAACTCCAGCACGATGGCCGTACCGTTGAGGGCGTAATAAGCGGTCATGGCATCGAATACATACCCGATCTCCTGGATGAACGCCGGCAGGAACGTGCCGTCCACGCTCATGACCAGCATGGAAACCATCACCGCCGCGCCCGTGGCCAAAAACCACACAGTGGAGACGATGAGCTTGCTCCAGATGTGCTGGTGGACGGACACCGGCAGGGTGAACATCAGATAGCCCTCATCGGTGAGAAGGCTGCGGTAAAACCGCTGGATCATGAGGCCAAAGGCGGCAAAGCACACGCCCAGGATGGCCACCACATAGGCCATGGCCAGTACGCCCCCCAGCATCCGCAGCAGGCGGCTGTCCGCATGATTCAAAACCTGGATGGACACGCGCATACCCAGTGACGTGGCCAGCAGCACCAGGTACAGCGGGCCCATGATGCGCCCGGTGGCACGGAACTCGTGCTTCAAGAGTTTACTCAGCATTTGAACACCTCCCGGAACAGCGCGTCCACGCTCATGCCCTTTTCCTCCCGGATCTCATCCACCGTGGAGTGGAGCACCAGGCGGCCCTGGTTGATGAAAATGACCTCGTCCAGCACTTTTTCCACATCGGCGATCAGATGGGTGGAGATCACCACCGCCGCCTCGGGGTTGTAGTTGCCGATGATGGTGGATAGGATGTAGTCCCGGGTGGCCGGGTCCACGCCGCCGATGGGCTCATCCAGAAGATAGAGCTTGGCCGCCCGGCTCATGACCATGATGAGCTGCACCTTTTCCCGGGTGCCCTTGCTCATCTGCTTGATGCGCTGGCCCGGCCGGATACCCAGGTGCTCCAGCATCTCCCGGGCCACCTGGGGCCGGAAGTCTGCGTAGAAGTCGGCGTAAAACTCTATCAGCTGCTCCACGGACATCCAGGTGGGGATGGCCGTGCGCTCGCTGAGGTAGCTCACCAGGGAATGGCTCTCCTTGCCCGGCGTCATGCCGCAGATGGTCACCTCCCCCTCCGTGGGGGTCAAAAGGCCGTTGGCCAGCTTGATGAGCGTGGTCTTGCCGCTGCCGTTGGGGCCCAGCAGTCCCACGATGTGGCCCGGCTCGATCTGCAGATCCACGCACTCCAGCGCCTGAACATGGCCGTAGCGCTTACTTAAATTCTTACATTCCAGAACCGACATGTTCTGTTCCCTCCTTGTCCGTCTCCTGCCGCAGAAGCGACACGATCTCCTCTTCCCGATAACCCAGGCGGCCCATGGTCTCCACAAAAGTGCAGATATGCCGCCGGGCCAGCTCCCGTTTCGCGTTTTCGATCATCTTGTGGTCCTCTGTTACAAATCTGCCCGCCGTGCGCTGGCTGTACACCAGTCCCTGCCGCTCCAGCTCCGCCAGTGCCCGCTGCATGGTGTTTGGGTTCACCCCGGCCTCCGTGGCCAGGTCCCGCACCGACGGCAGCCGTTCTCCCGGCGCGAACACGCCGGAGGCGATGCCCACCTGGATCTGCTCGATCAGCTGGGCGTACACCGGCGCGTCATTGGAGATCTGCCATTTCATCGCGTGCCTCCTCTCGCGTTTGTATTGTTGTATTAAGTGATTAATACAATAGCACAGTTTCAGGATTTGTCAAGGGGTCGGCCCAAAATTTTTGCGGCAAAAAACGCCCCCGGAGGAAGGTTCCTCCGGGGGGCGTTTTCCACTTCGTATGTGCAGAGCCGGCTCAGCGGTACTTCTGCTCCAGACGGGCCACCACGTCCGCCAGGGCGTCGTGGTCACAGTCGGCCACCACGGTGGCGCCGCTCTGCCGCACGGCCTCCACGCAGTTGGCCGGGGCAAAGCCCTCCGCGGCAATGGCCAGCATGCTCAGGTCGTTGGCCTCGTCTCCCACGCAGTACACATGGGCCGCTTCGATGCCCAGCCGCTGGGCCAAGCGGGCCACCATGCCGCCCTTATTGGCGCCCCGGGCCGTCATCTCCAGCAGGGTACGGTCGGAGAAGAACACCTCGTAGCCGCCGATCCAGGGCTGGGAGAGCAGAAACGCCCGGATGTCCAACAGCGTCTCGTGGCAGTCCTCGAACATGAGCTTGGTCATGGGCCGGGGGATGTCCATAATGGAAGCGTCCTCGTGGACGGCCACATGGGTCACATGCTCATGCTGGCGAGTATAGAGGTTGGGCCGCACAGCGTGGATGACGTTTTCCAGCGGGTAGGCCTCCACTGCCGTGGTGGGGAAGCGCTCCAGCACCTCCTGGCACCGCTGGCTCACCACCTCGTCCAGCATGATGATGTCCAGATACTCCCGGGCCTGGAAGTCGTACAGCGCCGCACCGTTGCAGATGACGGCGGGGCTGTTGGTGGGGATGTCGTCCACCAGCTTTTCGATGGCCGCCAGGGCCCGGCCGGTGGCCAGGGCAAAGCGGCCGCCCTGGGCCATGAAGTACTCCAGGGCCGCCCGGTTCCCCTCCGACAGCCGGGGCACCGGCGCGCCGGTGCGGCGGGGGACCTCCGTATTCAAAAGGGTGTTGTCAAAATCGCTGGCCAGCAGCACGCCGTCAAAGATTCCCATAGGTCAGCTCCTCCGTATGGATGTAAAGATCAGGCCGCCCGGCACATGGCACCGACAACGGCAAAATCCCGCCGCCCGCGTTTGCGGACGGCGGGAACGTATGGCTTACTCGCCCTGGGGCGCGGGGGCTCCGCCCTCGCCGCCGCCCTTGCCTCTGCGGCGGCCGCCCCGGTGATGGGGCCGGCGGCGGCGCTTGGCCTCACCGCCGTCACCGCCCTCGGCGCTGCGGGGCGCGGCGTCCTTGGGCTGCTGGGCAGGCTGCTTGGGTCCCTGCTTGGGGGGACGGGGCTTCTGGCCGCCCTTTTTCTCCTGCTGGCCGCCCTTGCCGCCCTGGTCCTTGCCGCCGGATTCCTTGGCAGGCTGCTTTGCCTCCTTGGGCTGCTCAGGCCGGGCGGGCTGACCCTCGCCGGCGGGCTTGCCGCGGCGGCGGGAGCGGCTGCGGCGGCGGGAACGGCTGCCGTCCTCGGTGCCGATCTTCTCCCGCATGGGGGCGTCCTCCAGCTTGGCATCCATATAGAACGGCGTGGTCAGCACCGGCGCCGTAAACTCCTCTTCTTCCTTCTCCTCCACATACCGGGCAGGCCGCTCGGGGATGGCGATGCCGTCCCGGCTGCCCTTGCCGTTGCGCAGCACGCACACCTCGCAGCTGCGGTAGGTCTTGAGAGGCTCGTTGGGGCCCGCGCTGTCCAGGTTGACTTTCATGGTCTCCCGCAGCAGGTCCACGCTCTTGACGTTGCCGGGGCCGTCCGGCGTCTGGACGAAAGACTCCACCTTGGGCATACGCTTGGCGGCGTCCTCATAGGCGTTCTGCTCATACTTGAGGCAGCACATGAGCCGCCCGCAGGTGCCGGAGATCTTCGTGGGGTTCAGGCTCAGGTTCTGAGTCTTGGCCATCTTGATGGAGACGGGCAAAAACCCGTCCAAAAACTGGGAGCAGCAGAAGGGGCGGCCGCAGATGCCAAGGCCGCCGATCATCTTGGCCTCGTCCCGCACGCCGATCTGCCGCAGCTCGATCCGGGCCCGGAACACGCTGGCCAGGTCCCGCACCAGCTCCCGGAAGTCCACCCGGCCGTCGGCGGTGAAGTAGAAGATGATCTTGTTGCCGTCAAAACTGGCGGACACGTTCACCAGCTTCATCTCCAGCCCATGCTCGGCGATCTTGCGCTCGCAGATGTCAAAGGCTTCGCTCTCTTTTTTCCGGTTGTACTCCACCGTGCGGCGGTCGCTGTCCGTGGCCATGCGGAGCATGGCGCACAGGGGCCGGACGATGGCGGAGTCCTCCACCTCGTGGTTGCCCTGGGTGCAGGTGGCAAACTCCGGGCCCGCGGCGGTCTCCACGATCACCTGGTCCCCCATTTTCACCTGGACGCCCTTGGGGTCAAAATAATAATTCTTGCATCCGCCCCGAAAGCGGACGCTGATCACTTCCGTCAAAGGATACCCTCCAATTCTACGGCGAGGGCGCCCAGCACATGGCTGGGCCCAACGTTATACACGCACTCCCCGCGATACTTCTCTAACAGCTCTATTGTGCCCATGATCTGGCGTTTTGTCAAGTTTTTCGCAACGGCAGACGCCAATTGGCCGCCGCTTCCGTCCCCCTGACAGCCGTAGGCCCGCAGCAGCGCCTCGGCACACACGGCCCGGCCCCGCTCCAGCATGGCGGAGAGCTCCTCCCGGGTCATGCGCCGCTTTTCCAGCCGGGCGGCCCACTCCGCCGCCGCCCCCCGCCGGAACGAGGCCAGCAGGCGGATGAGCTCATCCCCCGCGTCGGAGGTCTCCTGGGCCTCCGGCGCCCCGTCCGGGTGGAGCTTGAGCTCCACGCACCGAGAGCGCAGGGTCTGCAGCACCACCGCCGCGTTTTCCGCGCAGAAGAGGAACGCCGCGTAGGGCGGGCCCTCCTCCACGATCTTCAAAAGCACGTTCTGGTCCTGAGGCGTCAAAAGGGCGCAGTCGGGAAAGAGATACACTTTCCGCTGCCCCTGATTGGGCCGGATATAGGCGTCCTGCCGGATCTGGCGCACCACGTCCACGGCGATGGACTTGTGCTGGTCGTCCCGGACGGTGATCACATCCGGGTGGATGCCCTCCATGACCCGGCGGCAGCTCTCGCACCGCAGGCAGGGGCGCTCTCCCTCACTGCTGCACTCCATGGCCGCGGCGGCATAGCGGGCCAGCGTCTCCCGCTGCCCCGCGCCGGTGAACAGCAGCGCGTGGGTCAGAGTGCCCCGTGTGGCCGCCTCCCGGATACGGGCAGCGGCGGGATCTTGTTGGATGCTGCCAAATGGCGTCATAGTCGTTCCTCTTTCCTTCGTTCTTCGCCTTATCCTACCACAGTTCCGGGAAAAATGGAAGAAGCGGCCGCCCATCCGGACGTACCTGGAAAGTTGGACAGATTGTCATGGCATTGGCAATTTGCTTGAATTTTAATGCCGTTTCTTATGCTATTCATGCATTGTTTTCCGAAATGCATCCTATTATAATAATATAGTCAATTTAGCTAATCGTTTAACCATCTGGTTGATGATTTTTCTGTTTGGCAGCGACAAAATAACGGAGGAATGAAAATGAGCAAAAAGTATTGTTACCTGTTCACTGAGGGCAATGCCAACATGCGCGAGCTCCTGGGCGGCAAGGGCGCCAACCTGGCCGAGATGACCAACATCGGTCTGCCCGTGCCTCAGGGCTTCACCATCACCACCGAGGCTTGCACCCAGTACTATGAGGACGGCCGCAAGATCAGCGATGAGATCCAGGCCGAGATCATGGAATACATCGACAAGATGGAGAGCATCACCGGCAAGAAGTTCGGCGATGAGGAGAACCCCCTGCTGGTCTCCGTCCGTTCCGGCGCCCGCGCCTCCATGCCCGGCATGATGGACACCATCCTGAACCTGGGCCTCAACGAGACCGTGGTGGAAGTCCTGGCCAAGAAGTCCGGCAACCCCCGCTGGGCCTGGGACTGCTATCGCCGCTTCATCCAGATGTACTCCGACGTGGTCATGGAAGTGGGCAAGAAGTACTTTGAGCAGCTCATCGACGAGATGAAGGAGCGCAAGGGCGTCACCCAGGACGTGGAGCTGACCGCCGAGGACCTCAAGGAGCTGGCCGAGGCTTTCAAGGCCGAGTACAAGTCCAAGATCGGCCAGGACTTCCCCTCCGACCCCAAGGAGCAGCTCATGGGCGCCGTGCAGGCCGTGTTCCGTTCCTGGGACAACCCCCGCGCCAACGTGTATCGCCGTGACAACGACATCCCCTACTCCTGGGGCACTGCCGTCAACGTTCAGTCCATGGCCTTCGGCAACATGGGTGACGACTGCGGCACCGGCGTTGCGTTCACCCGTAACCCCGCTACCGGCGAGAAGAAGCTCTTCGGTGAGTTCCTGACCAACGCCCAGGGCGAGGACGTGGTCGCCGGCGTGCGCACTCCCATGCCCATCAGCCAGATGGCCGAGAAGTTCCCCGAGGCTTTCGCCCAGTTCGAGGGCGTGTGCAAGATCCTGGAGGATCACTATCACGACATGCAGGACATGGAGTTCACCGTTGAGAACGGCAAGCTCTACATGCTGCAGACCCGTAACGGCAAGCGTACCCCCGCCGCCGCTCTGAAGATCGCCTGCGACCTGGTGGACGAGGGCATGATCGACGAGAAGCAGGCCGTGGCCATGATCGAGCCCCGCTCTCTGGACACCCTGCTGCATCCCCAGTTCGACGCCGTGGCTCTGAAGAAGAGCGAGGCCATCGGCAAGGCTCTGGGTGCCTCCCCGGGCGCTGCCTCCGGCAAGGTCGTCTTCACCGCTGAGGACGCCAAGGAGTGGGCCGCCCGCGGTGAGAAGGTGGTTCTGGTCCGTCTGGAGACCTCTCCCGAGGACATCGAGGGCATGAAGGCCGCACAGGGCATCCTGACCGTCCGCGGCGGCATGACCTCTCACGCTGCCGTCGTGGCCCGCGGCATGGGCAAGTGCTGCGTCTCCGGCTGCGGCGACATCAAGATGGACGAGGAGAACAAGAAGTTCGAGCTGGCCGGCAAGACCTACGGCGAGGGCGACTGGATCTCCCTGGACGGCTCCACCGGCAACATCTATGACGGCGCCATCCCCACCGTGGACGCTTCCATCGGCGGTGAGTTCGGCCGCGTCATGGGCTGGGCTGACAAGTATCGCCGCCTGCAGGTGCGCACCAACGCCGATACTCCCCACGATGCCGCCCAGGCTCGTAAGTTCGGCGCTCAGGGCATCGGCCTGACCCGTACCGAGCACATGTTCTTCGACGAGGATCGTATCCCCGCCATCCGTGAGATGATCTGCTCCGACACCGTCGAGCAGCGCGAGAAGGCTCTGGCCAAGCTGGAGCCCATGCAGCAGGGCGACTTCGAGGGCATCTATGAGGCCATGGAGGGCTGCCCCGTCACCATCCGCTTCCTGGATCCCCCCCTGCACGAGTTCGTGCCCACCGAGGAGGCCGACATTGAGAAGCTGGCCGAGGACATGGGCAAGACCGTGACCGAGATCAAGAACATCATCTCCGCTCTCCACGAGTTTAACCCCATGATGGGTCACCGTGGCTGCCGTCTGGCTGTGACCTATCCCGAGATCGCTGCCATGCAGACCCGCGCCGTCATCAAGGCCGCTCTGGCCGTCCAGGCCCGTCATCCCGAGTGGACCATGGTGCCTGAGATCATGATCCCCCTGGTGGGCGAGGTCAAGGAGCTGGCCTACGTGAAGAAGATCGTGGTGGAGACCGCTGACGAGCTCATCAAGGCCGCCGGCTCCAACATGAAGTACCTGGTGGGCACTATGATCGAGATCCCCCGCGCGGCCCTGACCGCCGACGAGATCGCCAAGGAGGCCGACTTCTTCTCCTTCGGCACCAACGACCTGACCCAGATGACCTTCGGCTTCTCCCGTGACGACGCCGGCAAGTTCCTGGACGCCTACTACGACAAGAAGATCTACGAGAACGATCCCTTCGCCAAGCTGGACCAGAAGGGCGTGGGCAAGCTGGTTGACATGGCCTGCAAGCTGGGCCGCAGCGTGAACCCCGACCTGCACCTGGGCATCTGCGGCGAGCACGGCGGCGATCCCTCCTCCGTGGAGTTCTGCCACCGCACCGGCCTGGACTACGTGTCCTGCTCTCCCTTCCGCGTGCCCATCGCACGTCTGGCTGCCGCTCAGGCTGCCATCAAGGAAGGCAAGTAAGATCCTTCCGGCAATGGTCTGATGAGACCGTTGCGGTCTGTGGCTGAATATAAATCCCCCGCGCATTCCCGTTTGGGAAATGCGCGGGGGATTTTTTTGAGTTTCAGTCTGTATTGAGGGCCGGTTTTGCTGATGTCTTTCCCGACAGGGAGCTGCTTCAGGCCGGCTGCTCCGTCTCCGGCGCAGGCAGAAACCGCACGGCCACCAGGGAATGAAAAACTGCCGCGAAAACCAAGCCGAAGGTCACACCCAGGAGGGTATCCGCCATCCGCAGGACCACCGCGCCCCGGACTCCGTATATTCCGGCGCCCAGCATCAGCGCGCCAAGGCAGTTCATGGCCGTCTTATACCGGTAATCCGTGCAGAAGCCCAGGCACAGCCCTCCTAAGGGCCCCAGCAGCGGACGCAGGGATTCCGGCAGGAGCAGATACAGGACCCAGAATGCGCCGCACCCGGCAGCGGCTCCTGCGATTCGCTGCCAAAACCGGGTGAATGTATTGCCCGGATACGGGTAGGCCGACAGCAACGACGCACAGGCAAAGCCCATCCACATGAACCGCTCCACGTCAAAGATCTGCCCGGCCGTCAATACAAGGCTCACGCCCAGCGCCATGCGCAGCTGCCACATGCACACGGGTCTCGTCAGATCAAACTTCCGCACCACATGATGGAAGCGGACCTCCTTGTGCTGGTGGCGGTGTTTGAAAAACAGAATGGCCCCGCAGAGCAAGTAGCCTGTCAGCGCCAGAAGTCCCCGGCGGAACAGGGCCTCTCCCGCCACGGGATTGCCCGTGAGATAGATGTAAGCAAAGCTGTACAAGCCGCCGTTTCCCATCTCCGGATGCTGCGTGGTGATCCAAAGGAGCAGAAGAAAGCCGCCAAAGTGCAGCGGGATCAAACAAAACGGCGGGACCACGGCCGCCGCGCTGGGCGCCAGCACCAATATCGCCAGTGCCGCCGCCAGCGTCAAAAGCGAGTCTTTGACGCAGTACCCGAAATTCACAAAGCGGATGCCCAGCAGGATGCAGAACAGCGCCACAGCCAGTGGAGTATTGTCCGCACCGAACACGCCGGACAAAAAGCTGATGAAGCCCACGGCAAACGCCACGATCAGGGCGGAGCGTACGGCCATGGCCGCCCAGTAGTATGCCTTTTCCCCCGTTGTGCTGCAAGCGGCGATCCTGCGCTTGAGAATGGCAGGGTCCAGCTGCAATGCGTCATAAAATCTCATGGTCTGCATTCTCCGATCCTTTCTCCAGATGCGCGGCCAGCCGGTCCGCATCATGCAGGAATTTCTCAAAATCCTCGCCGGCACTTCTCCACAGGTTATAAAACGGCTGCAGGATACTCTCATACCCCTTCTTCAATTCCGCAAGCCCTGTCTCGGTGATGAAAAGCCGGTAGCTCCGCTCGTCTGCCGCGTCCCGCTGTTTGCAGATGCACCCTTTTTCATAGAGCGCTTTCAGGCAGCGGCTCACCGCCTCCTTTTTCATTCCGCTTCCCTGGCTCAAAAGAACCGGCGTATTCTGCGCAGGCTGCAGATACAAATGCGCCAGCAGCTCGCACTCGCTGGCCGTCAGCGCGGATCTGCGCTCCGGCAGCAGCGCCCGCATGACCTTCTGCACCTGCTGCTGATAGTGAATCATATCGGTCCACTCCATATTGCTTTCCTCCAATATATAATTAACATTGTTAATTATATGCATGTACCGGATTTTGTCAATAGCCGGACGCCTGTCCCCTTTCTTGAAAAGGCGAAAAAAAAGCGCCCCGTCAGGGCGCTTTTTTGAATCTATTCGGTTTTCAGTCCGTATCCCAGGAGCGGTCCTCCCAGTAGTAGCTGATGCGGCTGTCGATATTCCACAGGGCCTCCAGCCACCGCTCCACTTTATGTCGGGGGAAGTACTTGTTGATGAACAGTGCCACCACAACGCCCACACCCGTATCAAAAATACGGTTGAGGGCGTAGCTGATGTAGGTATCCACCGGCGTGTTGAACAGCAATATACAAAGCACCACGCCGCCAGGCTGTACGCCGCCCACCCAGAACATCTGGCACAGCACGATCAGCAAAATCGTGCCGATGAACACCAGGGCCACCAGCAGCAGCGAGCGGCCGCCCTCCGGATGGAAGAACAGATAGATGCGGAACAGCACCATGCCCAGCACGCCGCCGATGGCCGTGCCGAACAGACGGTTGCCGCCGTTGAGCTTGGAGTGCTCCATGCTGGTGCCCAGTCCGAAGATGGCTCCGATGCAGGCAAAGGCGGGGCTGCGGTCCAGAAAGTAGTAGATGAGTGCGCAGATGGCCGCCGCCGTGGCGGTCTTGATGGTGCGCATGCTGTCTCTTATACACATCTCCGAGCCCACGAGACCGGAGCCTATCTCG